>JALSIV010000151.1 GCA_026989685.1 Pirellulaceae bacterium
TTTGCCCTTCTTGGGACATCCCGATCGTTTCATCCGTCACGCGGCTCGTATCGCCATCGAACATCGACCTCGTGAAGAGTGGCAAAGCAAAGCACTTCGAGAATCACAACCCGTGGCCCGCCTGACGGCCATGCTCGCGCTGGCTCGCTCGTTTCAGCGACCTGATCGCAAGACCAGCGGTCCCGATCTGGATACTCCGGTTCCCGATTGGGAGCATCCGCCGAAAGCCGCGTCGACTGCGAGAGCCGAAATGCGCGACCGGATGCTTGCGGCACTGGAGACCATCCGCTGGGGCCAGCTCTCCAGTAGCCAGAGGATCCAATTGTTGCGGGCCTACTCGCTGATCTTCTTGCGAGTGGCTCCGCCGACTCTTGCACATCGGGAAAAGTTGATCGCGCTGCTGGAACCCGCCTTGCCGTCGGGCCATTATCACGTCGATTCCGAATTGGCTCAGATGCTGGTGTATCTCCAATCGCCTCATGCTGCCCAGATCATCGTTCCGCTGTTGGAATCCGCGCCCACGCAGGAATCGCAGATCGACTATGCCAAGACGCTGCGCCACCTTCGTACTGGGTGGACGCTTGATCTGAGAAAGCGTTATTTCGAGTGGTTCCGGCGAGCCGGCACGTTCCGCGGCGGAGCTGCTTTCGGACTGTTCGTGGCGTTTATCAAGCAGGATGCCATGGCAGCGCTTTCCGCCGAAGAGAAGGAGCAACTCGCACCGTTACTCAAAGCACCTCCCGTCGAATCGGCAACACCCGTGGTCGCAAAACCTCGGCCGTTGGTGAAAGAATGGAAACTGGAAGACCTGCTGCCGGCACTAGAGACCAAGATGAGTGGCCGAGACTTTGCCAATGGAAAAAAAATGTTCTCGGCGGCGCTCTGTTTCAACTGCCATCGATTCAACCAGGAGGGCGGCGCGATCGGTCCCGATTTGACGTCGGTCGGCGCCCGATTCAGTCCTCGCGACATTCTGGAGTCGATCATCCACCCCAGTAAGACGGTAAGTGATCAATACGCGGCTGTCGCCATCTTGACAGAGAGCGGGAAAGTGGTGGTCGGCCGAATTGCCAATCTGAGCGGCAATAACCTGATGATCAACACCAATATGCTCGATCCGGGGGCTCTGGTCACGGTCAAGCGTGATCAGATCGAGGAAATGCGACTCTCGGAGACGTCGATGATGCCCGAGGGGCTGCTGAACACGCTGCATGAAGACGACATTCTCGACCTGTTGGCCTATCTGATCTCCGGCGGGAACGAGCAGCATCGGTTGTTTCGGAAACGGTGAACGGCGGTTGTGAGTGAGCCCCGCTCGCCGGCCGCTCGACGCGATTCCGAAGCGGCGTTGCCCGAGTGATGGGCGACGCGGCGATTACCGGGCCTGTTTCAGGAGCGCTACCAAGTCTGCCAGTTCCTGGAGCGAGAGTTGCCCGTCGATACCGGCGGGCATGATCGATGTCTTCCCGGGCTTGATGGCTTCGATCGATTCCTTGGCGACGCGTTCGGTCCGATCGGCGGCGACGACCAGTAGCAAATGGGAAGGCGTGTCGTCGCGGACGATGCCGTTGATGATCCGTCCGTCGTCGGTGAGCACGGTGACCGGTTCGAAGCTGCGGACGAAACTGGCACTGGGATAGACGATGGCTTCGAGCAGATCCCGTTCGCTGCGGATCTCCCCGACCTTCGTCAGGTCGGGGCCCGTGTTCCCGCCGAGATAACCGATCGAGTGGCAGGTGGAGCACGCAGCTTTCCGGCTGAAGAAGACGGCATATCCGCGCCGGCGATCTCCGGGCGGGAGCTGTGCCGCCAATTGCTCCAATCGCCGACGTTGCTGGGCGGGAGCCGGGTGGTGGGCGTCGATCAGCGCGGCGAGTCGGCGGGTCGTCTCTGCCGTGGGGTGGACAAAGACTTGCCGCAGGCGCGAGGGTGGAATGGCGGCCAGGGACGGGTTGCGGCTCAAGCCCTCCAGTACGGCTCGCTGCTCACTGGGGGAACGGACACGAGCGAATCCGGCGAGAATCTGCTGCAGGGTGAGAGGTCCTAGTTGCGGAAGTTTCCGAATCAGTTTGCGCCGCTGCGCCGGCGAGAGGACGCCATGCCGGATCACGTCTGCGGCGGCCATCTGGGTCCGAATCGGCATCTCGCTGTCGAGCCGGGTGATCACATAGTCGCACAGAGCGCCTGGCAGTACGGGACGCTCCTCGCCTGCCAGGGCGATCGCCTTGAGTCGCAACAGGTCGGGGATGTCGTGGTCTTGAGCAATCGCCTGCAGACGGGGCCAGATTCGCCGTGCCAGGGCTGCCGTCAACTCTCGATGCTCCAGCCACTCGATCGTCGCACGCAGCAAATCCGTATCGTCCGTCCTCAATAGTGACTCAATAGTGTCATGCCAACTCGGATCGACGGATCGATTTTCTTGCCGCGATAGCGACTCCAGCAGCGCCACCCGGTCGGGTACGCCGAGCGTCGCGGTCGCGAGGGCCCGACGGATCACATTGCCGACCGATGGAATTTCCGCGAAGTGGGTGACCACGGACTGGACGGCGGGAGTCACGGACTGTGGCCGACCGAGTTGTTGTTTGAGCCAGAGTGCCAGTGGCTCACTCCAGTCGGGGCGCTGGACTACGATCCACCGGGCCGTCTGTCGGAGTTCGTTCGATGGGGACGTGAGCCACGGCAGAACGATGTGGGGATCGATTCGCTGCGGAGCCATTTGATGGAGTGCCACGGCAGCGCCGGCCTGGACGGACGGGTGGTCGTCGTGGATCCCGCGGACCGTTTCGTCGGGATCGCCGATCTCAATCAGAGCGTAAATCAGCGCGTGCTGTTCGTAACGTCCCGCATTTTGAGAGAGTGCTTGGAGCAGCAAGGGAACGGCGTCCGCATCGCCCAGTCGTCCGCACAGCTCGGCCGCGTTTCTCCGCACGGAAACTTGCGGATGCCGCAGCAACCGGCGCGCTGCGCCGGCCGCGGCCGTGTGCCGGTGCAGACTGAGGGCTCGGAGTGCGGCGGCGACGACGTCGCTGTTCGCATCGGAAAGCAGCGACACCAGTACGCGACACGCGGCGGGCGTGCCGATGCGACAGAGGATCCACACCGACTGCAAGCGTACGTTCGGGGCGTGCTGGTGGAGTGTGGCTGCCAGCAGAGTCGCGCCGGCGTCACCTGCCGATACCAGGCGTGAGGCAGCGCGGGAGCGGACGGCGGGGCGCGCGTCGGCCAGTCGCCGTAGCAACTCGCCGAGTTCGACGTCCTCCCAAGACAGCTTGTTGCCTCGAGGATCTTCCGCTGGCGCCCGATCGGTGCGTTCGATGCGATAGATGGCTCCCAGGACGTCCGGTTTCCACAGGTGCGATGTGGGGCAACACAGTTTATACCAGCCGCCCGTGTCGACGACCAGCAAGCTGCCATCGGCATCGACCAGCACGTCGGTAGGATGGAAGTCGACATGGTCGCAGGTGAGGAAGTCCTCGGTGGTGGCGTCGAAGGTCGCTTCCCGTGCCGTTAGCCGGTGTCGCGTTACCTTGTGCATGTTGAAGGAGGTTGCCAGCAGCGTCTCCTGGCCGGCCGGGATGGCGGATGGAAGGCGGGCGAGGCCGCTCGGCGCAGCGGCACCCAGGTGGAGCAGCGGCGGGAGCAGGTCTCCCGTTGCGGGGTGGCCTTTGAGGACGGAATGCCGCTTGCCGAAAAGCCCGCCGTAGATGGCGTGGATCAAGCCGTCCCGCTTCCCGCCGGCCGGATGTTGGATGAAGGTTGCCGTGAGCACCGGTTCGCCGGTACGGGTGAAGACGACTTCGACGGGATTGTCCATGCCACCCGTCATGACCGGTTCGACTTCACCCCCCCGAGGATGGCGACGGAAGAGGTGGGATGCTCGAGTGCTCCACTGCCGACCGTGGCGCACGTATTCCTGTTTGGCGAAGGCGCCTTTGCACCAGTAGATCCAGCCGTCGGGTCCCAGGTACGGGCCGTGCAGGTCATTCGCGCAGTGACTGAGTGTGCGACCATCGAACCAGATCGTCCGTTGATCGGCGACGCCATCGTCGTCCTCATCGGTGAATTTCCAGATTTGAGGCGGCGCAGCCACGTACAGCGAACCATCATGCCAGAGTATGCCTTCGGGAAACATCAGGTCTTGGGCAAATAGCGTGCGCCGATCGAACTTTCCGTCTCCGTCGATATCCTCCAGCCGAATGATCGAGTGCGTTTTTTCTTCGAGTTGCTTTTCCACGGGATCATTCGAGCCCGAAGACTCGGTCACGTAGAGCCTGCCGCGTTCGTCGAAGTCGGCGGAAATGGGCCGTTGGACAAGAGGTGGGCCGGCCACTTGGCGAATGGAAAAGCCGTCGGGAAGGTGGAACCGGCGACCGTTCACGGTGAACTCGGCGCAGTTCCCAAGGGATGCAGCGCAAAGCAGCAGCCAGACAGACCCGATCACTCGTTTCATCGCAGACCCTCGGATGACGATTGGTGGACGCTCGCTTCTTGAAACCCGAAATCTGAGATTTGAAATTTGAGATTTGAGATTTGAGATTTGAGATTTGAGATTTGAGATCTGGGATTTGAAATTTGAAATTTGAAATTTGAGATCTGAGATTTGAGATTTGAGATTTGAGACTTGAACCCTGAACCCTGAACCCTGAACCCTGAACCCTAAGCCACATAGTTCCGCAGGAAATTGATGCTCTGCACGAGTGAGGTCTTGCGGCTATCGATCGATGCCTCATACGCGCGGTCCTCGACTTCCACGCAGACCGGTCCGTCGTAGCCGGCGTCGGTGAGGGCTCCGAAGAAGCGGCCCCAGTCGACATCGCCCAGCCCGGGAAGCTTGGGCGTATGGTACTGGTTGGGATTGGCCAGCGTGCCCACGTCATTGAGCCGGTCGGTATCGATCCGAGCGTCTTTGGCGTGGATGTGGAACAGCTTGTCGCGGAATTCGGCAAGCGGCCGGACGTAGTCCATCTGCTGCCAGACGAAATGAGAGGGGTCGAAGTTAAGTCCGAAGTGAGGGCTGTCGATGTCGGCGAACATCCGCCGCCAGATGGCGGGAGAGGTGGCCAGGTTCTTGCCACCGGGCCACTCGTCATCGGTAAAGAACATGGGGCAGTTTTCGATGCCGATGCGGACGGAGTGCTGGGCGGCCCAGTCGATCAGCGGCCGCCAAGTGTCCAGAAATCGCGGCCAGTTCTGATCGACGCTCCGGGTCCAGTCGCGGCCGACGAACGTGTTGACTTGGTCGAGGCCGAGCCGGGGAGCCGCCGCAATGACTTTCCGCAGGTGGCTGACGGCGAGTTCCGCCTCTTGAGGGTCCGCGGAAAGCGGATTGGGATAGTATCCCAGGCCGCTGATTTGGACCCCGGTCTCGTCGACGATCTTGCGGACGGCGTCGGCGTCCTGGTCGGAGAATCGGGTGACATCGAGATGAGTCACGCCGGCGTAGCGTCGTTCGGCTTTGGCCGGAGGCCAGCACATCACCTCGACGCAGTCGTAGCCGACTTCGGCGGCGAAGCAGAGCAGCTCTTGCAAGGAGAGTTCCGGGAGGATGGCCGATACGAATCCGAGTTGCATGGCGGTTCCTTTCCGAAGGCGACGTCGAGTGAATCTGTCGGGCTTCCACCGTACCGTGGGCGGGGCGCGCGAACTAGCACGGTTCCCGATCTTTTCCAAGCAGTAGAGTTTACCAGATGTGGGCCGTTGGCCGAAACCATGCTCGGCTTGTCGCGTTTTTCTGCGTAATCCGCGCGGGAAACGGCTCGATACTAACAAGGACAGATGCGGGAGCGTCGAATCGGGGCCGGTTCGCCACGTCGGTACCCGTTTCACCGAAATTCACAATGGATTGTTTCTTGGAAAGAGAACGAAACGATGCGTAGATTCCTCCGATTTCCGTTCGTGTGGCGCACGATCGCCGTCGCCGGCGCGACCTGCGCTTTTGGGTTACCCGTCTCGTTGCAAGCCTCTCCTCCGGTCGGCGACGAGACCGTCCAGGTTTCCATCGATGACATGACACAAACGGCCTCGTCCGTCGAGACAACCGAGGGTGTGGTCGTTTCCTCGGCTACAGGGGATGGAGGGGCCTGTGGTGTTTGCGGCGAGTGCGGCGGCAAGGCTGCTTGCAGTTGCGAAGACTTCAAGCGGCTTCGCAAGTCGGTCGCCAAGTCTCACAACGTGTTGTTCTACAAGAACAAGTTCGACTATCTGTGCGACCCGTGTTACGACGAGTGGTGGCCGGGAGACTACTTCAAGCGGAATGCGATCGGGAACTGGGGAGTCCTCGACATCGGCGGCCAGTACCGCGCTCGGTTCCATGACGAAGTGAACATGCGAGGATTGGGGTTGACCGGGCGGGACGATCGATTCCTGCTGCACCGCACGCGGCTGTATGCGAATCTTGAAGTGGGGCGTCGCGTACGAGTGTTTGCCGAGTACCTGGATGCGGTCAGCAACTACGAGAATTTCAATCCGCGGCCGATTGAGGAAAGTCGTTCCAATATTCAAAACCTGTTTGCCGACCTGCTGTTGTGGGACGGAGACCACGGAACGGTGACCGGACGCGTGGGGCGGCAGGAGTTGCTGTATGCACAACAGCGGCTGGTGTCACCACTGGACTGGGCCAATACGCGGCGGACGTTCGAAGGTGTGAGTGTCTTGTGGAAGGGCCAGAACTGGGACATCGACGGTTTCTGGACCAATCCGGTGCCGCCGGCGGGCGACGATTTCCTGGACACCGATCGCAGCCAGGAGTTCAGCGGCGTGTGGGCCACGTACAAGGCCCTCAAGAACGAAACGGTCGACCTGTTTTATCTCCGGTATATCGAGACCGACAATGCCGGCTTCGAATACAACACGATCGGTGGGGCCTATCGGGGCAATCAGGGACGATTCCTGTGGGATTTCTGGGGTGCCTATCAATGGGGCAATGTGGGAGCGTTCGACCAGGAAGCATTGGCCTGGACGGTCGGCCTGGGGTGGAAGTTCGAATGCCAACCTTGGACGCCCACGGTTTGGGCGTATTACGACTGGGCTGAAGGAGACCCCAACGGCAATGGCTTCCATCATATGTTCCCCTTGGCTCACAAGTGGAACGGCTGGATGGACCTGTTCGGCCGCCGCAACTTGGAGGACCTGAACTTCATGGCGACGCTGACGCCCGCCGAAAAATGGAAGTTCATCGCTTGGTGGCACGTGTTCTGGCTGCAAGACGGCAATGACGTGCCCTACTCGGTCGTCATGACACCCTACGTGGCCACGGCCGGCGGCAGCCAATATCTCGGCCAGGAGCTGGACTTGCTGCTCAACTGGAACTTCAACCCGCGGATGAGCGTGTTGCTGGGCTACTCCTATTTCTGGGCCGGCAGCTTCTACACGACGAATCCGAATGCTCTGTATGCCGATGACGCCAACTTCACATACGTTCAATTCACCTTCAACTTCTGATTCTGAATGAGTCTGGCCGCGCTGGCGGCCGGACGAACAAATCGTGCGTTGTCTGCGGGCCTGGAGCCGGTACTTCGGTACCGGCTCTTGGCGTTTTGCGACAGCCATATCAGACGCCGTGTTCCGAAAACTGCTGCCATGGCGTAAAATGCGGCTCCCGCGCCAGTCGCCCGGCTGATCCTCGAGGCGGGGCCACCTCGCACCACATCGCAGCGCAGCACCACCGACATGTCTTCCCAACCGAATGTTCGACTCGAGGCCGCCATCTTCTTCGCTGCCGCCTGTCTGGTGGTCGTCTTGGCCGCCAATTATCAAGTCATCCTCGCGGACATAACCGGCCTCATCGGCGTCGAGGGCGCCAAGGCGACGGGAGCCGGCTGGCGGGTCGTCGTGATCGGGGTCGTGGTGGCTGCGGTCGCTTATAGTGGTGCCATGATCGTGCTGATCCCGATCTACGGTTTCCTACTGGACCTGTTGCAACGGATCGGGAGCAGTTCGAAAGAGGAAGCCGACACGGCTCGACCCCCACAGTCTGGAGCGAAGACCAAGAAGCGAAGACGCTCCCGGTAGCCGCCCTCGTGGAGTCCGCGATGGATCCCATCAAGCTGATCGTCGTTGTATCGTTCCTGAGTTGCACCGGACTGGTCGGTTTGCTTACCTGGCTGCTGACACGGAGAGTGCAGCATGTTTCTTCGGAGGGATTCTTCCTCGCCGGCCGCGTTCTCACGGGAGGCTACATCGCCGGTTCCCTGTTGCTGACCAACCTGTCCACCGAGCAGCTCGTGGGTCTCAACGGTGATGCGTTCACCGACGGCTTGTGCGTGATGGCATGGGAGGTGATTGCCGCGCTGGCACTGGTGGGGATGGCCTGGTATTTTCTTCCCCGCTATCTGCGTATCGGCGTGGCCACGGTGCCGCAATTCCTGGAGGTCCGCTATAGCCGGACGGCGCGCACCATCGCGTCGCTGGTTTTCTTGGCGGCTTACGCGCTGATTCTGCTGCCGATCATCTTGTACACGGGAGCCCGGGGCCTGACCGACATCCTCAACTTGCGGGAGTTCCTGGGAGTCGGCAGCGACCGTGCCGCGATTGCTTGCGCTGTCACCTTTATCGGAGTCCTCGGTGGCGTCTACGCTCTGTTCGGAGGTCTGCATACGGTCGCCGTTTCCGACACGCTCAATGGATTCCTGCTATTGGCCGGCGGGTTGATGATCACCGTGTTCGGGCTGGCGGCCGTCGGTGGCGGGTCGCCGGTCGCCGGGATCAGCGAGTTGTACCGCGCCCAGCCCGAACATTTCAATTCATTGGGACAGGCGGGGCAGTCGGTTCCGTTCGGAACTCTGTTTACCGGAGTGCTGCTGCTCAACCTGTTCTACTGGTGCACCAACCAGCAGATCATCCAGCGAGCGTTCGCGGCCAAGAACCTGGCGGAAGGGCAACGGGGCGTGTTGATCGCCGGGGCTTTCAAGGTACTCGCGCCGCTGATCCTGGTGATTCCGGGGATCGTGGCGTTTCATCTCTATGCCGGGGAAGAGATTCGACAGGACCAGGCGTACGGTCGGCTGGTACGCGACGTCTTGCCCGGACCACTGGCCGGTTTCTTCGCGGCGGCTATCGTGGGGGCCATCTTGAGTTCTTTCAATTCGGTACTCAACAGCTCGGCGACATTGTTCAGCCTGGGAATCTACCAACGGTTGATTCGTCCGGCGGCCTCCGAACGGGAGGTGATTCGGGCCGGCAAGGTGTTCGGCTGGACGGTGGCCGTGATTGCGATGGTCACCGCACCGGCCCTGGTCGGCCAGGACAGCATCTTCGGATACCTGCAGACGATGAACGGCATCTACTTCATTCCCATCTTTGCGGTCGTGCTGACGGGAATGGTTTCCAAGCGTGTGCCCTCCGTCGCGGCCGAAGTGGCACTGGCGCTGGGAGTCATCGCGATCTCTTGTGGCTATTTTGTCCCTCGGCTCAGCGAGCTGGTGGACAAGATGCACAAGTACCATTTCCTGGGAGCCGTCTTTTTGGGATTGGTGGCTATCATGTTCATCGGGCGGTTGGTGGCTCCGAGAAAGGAGCGTTGGCAGTGGCCGACTCAAAGTCCGGTCGATATGACTCCTTGGCGGTTCGCCCTGCCGTTCGGCATGGCTCTGATCGCCGTGATCCTGACGGTCTACGTGGCGTTCGCCAGGTGGCCGTAACGACGAGACGGAGGTGCCAATCCGTTTCAGGCGTTGCCATTCGGTGCGAGCTGGGGTAGACTTCCCGTAGCCTTGTTTGACTGGATATGCCGATATGGTATTGTAGGAAATGAGGCTTGGTTCGGCCGATGGACGATCCTCGGCCGGAAGACGTTATTTGGCTAGGCCATGGAACATGGGACTTGCATTGAACTTGCGTCTTCGATGGACCGTCCTCGACAGGATCGGTTCCGTCGGGGCGAACCGGGTCCAGCCGTGAGCCTTCGGATGAAGCAAAGGTCGATTTGAGTTCAATTCACTGCAACACGCCAGGAAGCGTGTCCTCTGAAAAAACTCGTGCCCCCTTTTTTCGGGCAGGGAATTACCCGGTGGGGACGAGCGCTGAGTAACGCCACTTGAGTTGATGGGCAACGATCTGTGTGGCGTATTCCCCGTTTCGGTATCGGCCGGGTCTCAGCAGACCGAATGCCATCCAGTACGACGACAAAGGAAAAAACTAGCATGACGAACGGACAAGAAAACACTTCCACTTCCCAGAAAGAGGCCAAGCGAACGTCTCGCCAGGCTCGGCGAGCCCGTCAGCGGCCCAAATGGGAGTTTGATCCGGCCGGACTCGAGCCCGACCTGTATGACATCCCTTGGGGACATCGAGTGGCCATGCTGGCGGTAGTCGGATTGCCAATGGTAGGGCTGGTGATCGCCATCATTTGCCTGTGGCAGTATGGTTGGATGGGCTGGCCTTTCTTGGCGATGTTGATCGGCGGATGGCTGCTGACTGGGATGGGGATCACGATCGGCTTTCACCGCCTGCTGACTCACAACTCCTTCGCCACCTTCCGTCCGATCCGAGCGTTCTGGACGATTGCCGGTGCATTGGCTATCGAAGGTTCACCACTCGTTTGGTGTGCCGTCCATCGTCGCCATCACGAGAAATCCGACCACCAGGGCGACCCTCACTCGCCCCTGCTGCACGGCAGTTCGATTCTGGGTATGTTCAAGGGTCTCGTGCACGCTCATTTCGGTTGGTTGTTCACGAAGTACAGCGCTCAACCGAATCTGCTGCGTTACGTTCCCGATTTGGTGAACGACCGACTGCTGATCAGCATGGACCGCGCGTACTACATTTGGATTTTGCTCAGTCTGGCCATTCCGACGGCGATCGGCGCTGCGATCACTCAGTCATGGTACGGTGCGGCGATGGGCTTCCTGTGGGGTGGCGCCGTGCGGATTTTCGTCACGCATCATATTACCTGGTCGATCAACTCGATCTGCCACGTCTTTGGGAAGCGGCACTTCCACACCACGGACAATTCCCGCAACAATTCGGTCTTCGGCATTCTGGCCATGGGCGAGGGGTGGCACAACAATCACCACGCCTTCCCCACGTCGGCCCGGCATGGGTTGCTTTGGTGGCAGTTTGACTTGAGTTGGATCGTCATTCGAGCCATGGAGAAGCTGGGATTGGCTTGGGACGTGGTGTTGCCCAGTCGGCGCGTGTTGGAAAAGCGGCGGCTCTATTAGTGGCAAGCTGTCGGCTGTCGTTCGCTGGAAGGCAGAACGAATCGAACAAGAGGGGACCTGGAGGACGGTTGTCCTCCAGGTCCTGTTTTCATCCCTTGGTGGCTGTTTGCCGTCCGGCCGTACGGACCTGCTCCGGCCCTACAGATAATCCTTCCGGCTGGGCCGTTGCATCAGCGCGGTGGCCTGATCGTCGCCGATGAAGGATTCCTTGTCGGGGTCCCACTTCACCGGCCGTCCCAGCATCAGCGTGATGTTGCACAGATGGCAACTGGTCATCGTGCGGTGGTGGGTGAAGACATCGGCGACCGGTTGACTGCGGTCCTCGAGGCAGTCGAAGAAGTTGGCCATGTGCCCGTGGAGCGGTTTTCCTTTGTAGAGCTTGGCGACGGCCTCATCGAGACGTTGCTTGTCGGCGTCGCTGAGTTCTTCCACCGGTTTGCCGGTCAGCCGACCACGGTTGACAAAAATGCGTCCCTCACTACCCTCGAACAGAATACCGTTGCCGAAATCGGTTTCACCATCCTCTGACCGGTAATGGTGATGGACGGTGATCACGCGGTCGTTGGCGAACTTGAGTTCGATGTGGAACTCGTGGGCCGCGTTGAAGGCATGGGGCAATGTTGCTTCACCGGCGAAGAACTTGGCAAAGTCGAAGTTCTCGGGTACCAACGGCGGAAACTTGCCTTCCCCGCTCACTTCGACGGGTCCGCTGTGATCGCAGCCGATGGCCCACTGAGCGATATCGATGTGGTGGGCTCCCCAGTCGGTCATCTTTCCCCCGGAGTATTCGAGGAACCAGCGGAACATCTTGCGGCGCTCTTCCATGTAGGGCGCCTTGCGTGCCGGACCGACCCAGAAGTCCCAATGGACGTCGTCCGGCGCGGTAGTTGGTTGGAACGGTCCGCCGACGGGAGCTCCGCCGATGGCCACGTGCGCTTTGATGTTGTCGCCCAGGTACCCGCCTTGAACCAGTGCGATGGAGCGCAGAAACGCATGTCCGTATTCGCTTCTTTGCTGTGTGCCGACTTGGAACACGCGGCCGGTTTCCTTGACGACACGGCAGATTTGTTTGCCTTCGTCAATGGTGAGCGTCAGTGGCTTCTCGCAGTAGACATCGCAGCCGGCTCGCATCGCTGCGATGGCGATCGGTACGTGCCAGTGGTCGGGCGTGCCGATGGTGACAATGTCCGGTTTTTCCGCGGCCAGGGCTTCGCGGTAATCGAAATAGGTCTTGGGTTTGCCACCGAGTTTCTCGGAGAATTCCTTCGCATGGAGTTCATCGACATCGCAGACGGCGATGAGGTCGGCGAATTGGGCTGCTTGCCGAGCGATCGTGCCCCCTCGATTGAAACGGCCTCGGCTGCCGCCGACGCCGATGGCCAGGCAACGGGGGCGGTTGTTGGCATCGCCGGCTCGGCCCAGCCGCGGCATCCAGAGTTGAGGGGCCGACACGGCGGCGGTGGCGGCGGCCGACGATTTCAAGAATCGGCGACGGTTGCTTTTCATGGCATCTTTTTCCAAAGGCAGAAAGGAACTGTCGGGCAAGTGGCGGCGGAAGCGGCCTGATCCGGAGCTCTATTGTAACGCGACCGGCCGAGCAGTGGTAATGGTAGGCGGCGACGACCGGACGGGAGTTCGGCGGCTCGCGGTTTCCCGCCGAAACGTTGCAGAGGCGGAAATACTGGCACGGCCCGGCGGCGGCCGGTACAATGATGCCGGAGGTGGTGGGAGCGGGGCGAGGCCGAGGGGCTCCTTCTCTTTTTTGCAGCGACGAGTGTGACGGAAGTCGACCGCGCCTCATCCGGCGGTCTCGGTCGGCAAGACCTCGCTGCAGCGTGCCGACCAGAAAAACGACAGCCGGACCACACGAGCCGAAACCGGGAGAGACGATGGCGGAAATACAGCAGCGCGGTTTGCCGGGCGAGGCCGACCAGGTGGAAGCCGTCGATCAACTGAGGGCCACCTATGATCGACTCAAAGCGGAATTGGCCAAGATCGTGGTCGGACAAGACGAAGTGATCGAGCATTTGGTGATCACGTTGTTCGCTCGAGGGCACGCACTGTTGATGGGCGTGCCCGGCCTCGCCAAGACACTGTTGATCAGCAGCCTGGCTCGCACCATGTCGCTGGCTTTCAGCCGCATCCAGTTCACCCCCGATCTGATGCCGATGGACATTACCGGAACCGACATTCTGCAGGACGTGCCGGGTGGGAAACGCGAATTCGAATTCATCAAGGGGCCGGTGTTCGCCAACATCGTATTGGCGGATGAGATCAACCGGGCTCCCGCCAAGACTCAAGCCGCGCTGCTGGAAGCCATGCAGGAGCACAAGGTGACGGTAATGGGGGAAACCTACCACCTGGATGCTCCCTATTTCGTGTTGGCGACTCAGAACCCCATCGAGCAGGAGGGCACGTATCCGCTTCCGGAAGCCCAGCTCGATCGTTTCATGTTCTTGATCGAAGTCGACTATCCCAATCGCGAGGAAGAAATCGAAATCGCCCGCACTACGACTGGCGGGGCGCTTGCCGACATCGAACCGTTGTTGGACGCCGAACAAGTCTTGTTCTTCCAGGACTTGATTCGCAGCGTACCCGTGCCGCAGCACGTGTACGAATTCGCGGTCGACCTGGTGCGTCGAACACGCCCCCAGTTGGAAGAATCCCCCCCTTGGTTGCGCCCGCTGGTGGGATGGGGAGCGGGGCCGCGAGCGGTCCAGTGTCTGATTCTCGGCGGGAAGGCTCGCGCGGCCCTGTACGGCCGCTACATGGTGCAGGTCGACGACATCGCCGCTCTGGCGATCCCCGTGCTGACCCACCGCGTGATGACGACCTTCCACGCCGAATCGGAAGGGTTTCAAAGTACCGATGTCATCCGTCGGCTATTGGAAGAAATGGAGCAGGCTGCCTGATGCGGGCTGTGCCCGCAGGCCCGGAGGCGGGAGGAGTGGCAGCGACAGTCGAAAGCGACGGCGACAGCCGGGCACGGCGCGTTGGGGTTGCCGGGAGAGAACTCGCGTCCGGCTTCGTCCCGCCGGCTCGAGGCGGCGGATTGGGTAGAGCTTGCAGCAGGTAGGAGCGGCACCGCACATGTCTGGCTCGACGCATCGCGACTATCTCGATCCGGCCGTGCTGAGCCGACTCAAAGCACTCCCGCTCTGCGCCCGCCAACCGATGTTGGGCAACGTGTCCGGCCGGCATCGCAGCCCCGTCCGAGGCTCCAGCATCGAGTTTTCCGAGTATCGCAAGTATGTTCCGGGGGACGACAAACGAAGGCTGGATTGGCGGGCGTATGGTCGCAGCGATCGGTACTACGTGCGCGAGTTCGAAGCCGACACCAATTTGCGACTCTGTCTGGTGATCGACGTCAGCGGGTCGATGGCGTTTTCGGGAAACGGCGAGTTGCCGAAGATCGACTATGCCCGCCGACTGGCCGCCGCTCTGGCTTATCTGGCGGTGGGGCAGGGGGACGCGGTGGCACTGTATGCGGCCGGAGACCGGTTGCGGCGAGAGATTCCGGCCAAGCGCAACGCGAGCCACCTGCGAAAGGTGCTCGATGAAATCGGCAATCTACGGGCCGAAGGGGAGACCGGCTTGGTGGAGTGCCTCCACGCGGTTGCCGAGAAAGTCCGGCAGCGAGCCTTGGTGGTGGTGATCTCCGACCTGTTCATTCGGGCCGACGCCTTGACGGGCGCCTTTCAGCACCTGCGATTTCGCAAACACGACGTGGCTTTGTTTCAGCTGCTCGATCCGCTCGAAATCAATTTCGACTGCCGGCGAACGACTCGGTTCGTCGATCTGGAAGGAAACACCACGATCATCGCCGAACCGGACGTCGTACGCCAGGAATACCAACGCGCCCTGGCCACGCATCTCGAGGCGATCGACGATCTGGTGCGGGACTCGCATGTCGACTATCACCGGGTCATCACCGACCAGGACTACGGACAGGTATTGAGCGACTTCCTGCTACGGCGTCGTCCCAAGGGGGTACGGGGATGAGTTTCCTGCAGCCGCTCTTGCTTTGGGCTCTGCCGCTGGCAGCCCTCCCGGTGGTCATTCACTTGATCAGTCGGCGGCGTCATCGGGTATTGCATTGGGCGGCCATGATGTTCTTGCTGGAGGCTCGTCGAGCCGCCAAGGGGTTGGCCCGGATTCGACAATGGTTGATTTTGGTGCTGCGCGTCCTGGCGGTATTGCTGCTGGTGCTGGCGGTCAGCCGCCCGCTGATCACTTCTGGAATGCTGCGTTTCGGCGGCGGCTTGGATGCGGTGATCATTGTGCTCGATCGGTCCGCCAGCATGGAGCAAACCGGAGTCGGCGGGATCCCCAAGCGTGAAGAAGGATTGCGGCGGATGCAGGAGTACTTGCAGCGAATCGGGCGAGTTCGCCGAGTGATTCTGATCGACAGCGCGACGGCGCAGCCGCTTGAGATCGAAACGCCCGAGTCCCTGCTCCGGCTGCCGCAAACTCAGGCGGCGGCCGCCAGCGCCGACATCCCCCAACTGCTGCAAAAGGCGCTCGATCTGATCGAGGCCGATCAGATCGGCAGCGCGGAAGTATGGATCGTCTCCGACCTGCAGCGCGGGGATTGGGATCCCGCCTCGGGGCGTTGGAGCGAGCTGCGCCGCCAATACTCGGCACAAGACCATATCGGGTTGCGCTTGTTGGCGTTCGACGAGCTGCCGAAGAACAATCTGGCTCTCTACGTCGACCAGGCTCACTTGGAAAACGCAGGACAGGGAGACCGCGAACTGCGGATCGATTTGCGGATTCGGCGGATGGGCGAGGCCAAGATTCGCGAGCGTGTCCCGGTGGAAATCGTGGTCGAAGGTGCGCGGACGCGTTATCCGGTGGAGTTGACGGGGCGCGAGACCATCGTGTCGGGCGTCGTGTTGTCGATCGATGGAGAAGTCGAGCAGGGATGGGGGTATGCCGAGATACCGGGTGACGACCGACCGGCCGACAATCGGAGTTACTTTTGTTTCGCTCCGCCGGCCCCCAGACGGACGGTGATCGTCGCGGAGAATTCCACCGCCGCCGAGTTTTGGAAACAAGCCGCCACGGTTCCCAACGATCCCAGCGTGGAACATGCAGCGCTGGTGCTGCGTCCCGACCAGACCGAGGAGATTCCATGGGAAGAGACGGCGGTCTTGATATGGCAGGCTCCGCTTCCGACACCAGACGTCGCTGCAAAGATCGAGAATCATCTCATGCAGGGACGAGCCGTATTCGTGCTGCCACCGGAGGGACCGAGCGAGGACAACACTTTCTTGGGCATTCGGTGGACCCGGTGGCATTCGGTGGATCCCCGGTCGGAAGCCGGGCGGGTGACCCAGTGGCAGACGAAAAGCGGGCTGTTGGCCAACGACCGCACGGGGGAACCTCTGCCGGTCGATGCATTGCGCGTGCGCCGCGTGCGGCGAGCGTCTCCCGGCTCCTTGGTGGCGGCTCGCTTGGGCAACGGTGCGCCGCTGCTGTTTCGGCCCGCAACCTCGATCGGCACGCAGGCGTGGTTCCTGGCGACCTGGCCTCACGCCGAGTATTCCAACATGGGAGAGGAACGGATCGTGGCCTATGTGATGTTGCACCGGGCTCTCCAGCGGGCCTCGGCGCAGCTTTCCCATGCTCGCACCGTCGTGGCCGGCAGCCCGGCCGCGATCGCGGTCCACGACGCCAATCGCGTTCATCCGGCGCTCCGCGCCGCCTCGCTGCCGGCATCCCATCTGGCCGGCGTCTACACCCAGGGAGCCCGGATGTGGGCGCTCAATCGCCCGGAATCCGAGGACGGGATCGGTGTGGTTCCCGATCAGCGGCTCGAGGAACTGTTCGCCGGCTGCCGGTTTTCGGTGATCCATAATCGAATTGACGATAATGTGTCACTGGCTCGAGAAGTATGGCGCTTCGCACTGGCGGGGATGCTGTTGGCACTGCTACTGGAGGCGGCGCTCAGTCTGCCGCCTCGGAGGGAAACGTCGGCTGTGGCACAGCCTCTTCGCACGCCGCTTGGCAGCCGGGAGGTAGCCTGATGGAAACGCTGCAGTCGCTCCACTTCCACTGGTCGACGGCGATCCTGGTGTTCGGTGTGTTGGTGCTGGCGGGCATCGTGGTGTTTTCGCTGTGGACCTGGCGCCGCACCCAGTTCGCTCGAGGTGTCGGGCTGGTCGAGCTGTTGCGCGTCGCCATTGCGGCGGCCATCGTCGTGGTGCTGGCACAGCCGGAATGGGTCGAAACCGTACCGCCCCCCGACCATCCCCAGATCGTGGTCCTCACGGACGAGTCCAACAGTATGGACACCGAGGATGTGACGGCGGAGGAGGGTCGTCCACCGGTGAGTCGCCGGCAGTGGATGGAGCAACTGAAGAAGGACGAACCGTTTTGGTCGGCACTACGGGAGCAGTACGAAATTGTATTCGAGCCGTTTGCCGGAGCTCCCGGCGGGAAGGAACGAGACGGGTCCGATTATGCGGCGGCGCTGCGGTCGGTGCTCGATCGGGAGACGACCGTTCGCGGAGTGATTCTGGTGGGAGATGGTGATTGGAATGCCGGGACGCCTCCACTGGAAACGGCGGCCCGGTTGGCCATGCGAGACATCCCCATCTTCGCCATCGCCACGGGCCAGGAGACGCCGTTGCCCGATTTGGCCATCCGCGACTTCAGCGTGCCGGCCGTGACGGTGGAAGAGCGGACGTTGCGGATCCCCTTCGTCATCGAGAGTACGATCGGGCGCGACGTGCAGACGATAGCGCGACTCAAGGTGACCGACGGGGAAACGGCGACGATGGCCGTGCGCGTTCCCGCCATGGGACGTTTCGAAGGAGCGTTCACCTGGACTCCGGCGTCGACCGGCGAATTCAAGATGACGTTGACCATCCCCGTCGTCCGCTCGGAAGTCTCCGCCGAAAACAATGAAGTCACCGTGCCGGTGCGCGTTCAGCAAGAGGCGATTCAAGTTCTACTGATTGAAGCGACGGCCCGTTGGGAATACCGGTACCTGCGCAACGCGTTCGAGCGCGATCCGGGAGTCGACGTGCATGCGCTGCTGTTCCATCCCGGGCTGCAGAAGACCGGTGGCGGGCGAGGATACCTCAAGTCGTTCCCGGCGACCCGCGAACGGCTCGCCAAGTACGACGTGGTGTTTGTGGGCGATGTGGGTGTCGACCAGTTGTCGCCCGAGGATTGCCGGCGGCTCAAGGGGCTGGTGGAGCAGCAGGCTTCCGGGCTGGTGTTGATGCCGGGACTCGCCGGGCGTCTCCCTTCGCTGGCGGGGACGGAGCTGGGCGAGTTGTTTCCGGTGGAGTTGGATTCGAGCAATCCGCGGGGGGAAGGGAGCGCCCGTCTGCAGCCGTATGCCTTGACCGATTTCGGCAGAAAAAGCCTGCTTACCAAACTGACGGACGACGAGATGGAGAACGTGGAATTGTGGGAGCGGTTGCCCGGATTCACCTGGCATGCCGGGGTGTTGCGGGCATTGCCGGGAAGCGAGACGTTGGTGGTCCACGGAAACGCTTCGAACGCCTATGGCCGCATCCCGCTGATCGTGACGCGGCCGTTCGGCCACGGAAAAGTTCTGTTCATGGCGACCGACGGAGCCTGGCGGTGGCGCCGCGGCGTCGAGGACCGCTACCATTATCGGTTCTGGAGCCAAGTAGCCCGTTGGATGGCCTACCAGCGCAATATGGCACGAGGCGAACGCATGCGCCTGTTCTATTCCCCCGATCATCCCCGTCAGGGAACGACCGTGGTGTTCCACGCCAACGTGATGGATGCCGCTGGCGAACCTCTGGAAAAAGGGGAGATTGTGTTGCGGATTGTGGACCCATCGGGTAAAACAGAAACGGTGCGGATGACGCCCGAACGAGGGGATTGGGGGCTCTTTTCCGGCAGTTATCAGGCTCGTTCGGCCGGCGAACATCAACTCAAACTGACATGTCGAGAAAATGGTGGCACGATCGAGACCACCATGTTCGTTCAGTCGCTCGATCGAGAACGGCCGGGTCGGCCGGCGCGGCTCGACGTATTGGAGGAACTGGCGAAGGCGACCCGCGGCAAGATGTTGTCACTCGGCGATGCCCGGCAGGTTCGAGAACTGGTGAACCGACTCCCCGAACTCGAGCCGATCACGAAGCGGATTCGCATCTGGAGTCATCCGCTGGTGGTGCTGGTCGTCGTCGGTCTGCTCGGCGTGTTCTGGGTTTGTCGAAAAATGGTGGGGCAGATTTAGGCGTCCAGTGGGTAAGGGGTGCATTTTTACGGCCAAGGATGATTCGCATGAACCAGCAATCAGGCAGGCAGTACCGGCTTCCTCCGGGATTGGTGACTCGTCTTCGTGAGCTGACATGGCGGACGCGTCGTCAAAAAGTGCTTGAAGCCGTCGGCATAGCTGCCGCGATCATGTCACTGTCATTCTTGGCCGCGTTCGTGTTTGAGCGGCTGGGTGAGACGCCGACCGCCGTGCGCGGCGCGCTGTTTGGGCTGGCGATCGGGGCCGTGGTGGCGGTTGGCGCGGATCTGGTGTGGCGCTGGTTCTGGCGACTGCGGCGTCCCGAGCAAGTCGCCAGACTGATCGGTCGGACGTTTCCTTCTCTGGGGGATCAGGTGCTGGGCGTGATCGAACTGGCCGATGGCCGCACCGGCTACGCCGCGCCGCGGTTGATCGAGGCCGCATTGGCTCAAGCCGACGAACGAGCGGCCCAGTTCGATTTTCAGCAGGCGCGCCCTGGTCCGCGGTCGCGGCGCGGATGGATCGGATGTCTGGTGCTTCCCTTGATGACTGCGGCGGTGGCGATTGCCGTTCCCGACGCGGCCCTCAACACGCTCCAGCGGTGGGCACTCGCCTGGCAGCCGATTCCCCGTTACACGTTTACGCGCATTGCCGAGTTGCCCGATGAGGTCGTCGTGCCGTACGCCGAGCCGATGGAGTTGCAAGTCGCTCTCGCCAAGGACTCGAAGTGGGTTCCCACACGAGCTAAAGCCAAGTACGTTCGCCGTCGGCTGACCGCCGAGATGGCGGCTGCGGGCCGTTACGAATTCGCCATCGAAAAGCCGACGGAGACCGGTACCTTGCGGATCGCTGTCGGGGATGCGCGGGAACGCGTCGGCGTGCGACCGATGCACCGGCCGGAGTTGGAGCAGGTGGAAGCCGAGATCCGCTTGCCCGATTACTTGCGGCGCGCCGAGCCGCTGAAGCGCGATCTACGGACCGGGAGACTGTCGGTGGTTGTCGGGAGCCGAGTGGCCGTTCGGGCTCGTGCCAACCGCGGCCTCCGAACCGCATCGGCTGAGGGTGCCGAGGTGGCAATCCATCGAAATGAGATCCGATCGAAGCCGATCGCGGTACAGGATTCGCACCATGTGGTTCTCTCCTGGAAAGACATGCACGGCTTGGAAGGAAAGCAGGCCTTTGAGATCGACATCGAACCGCGCGAGGACGAGCCGCCCGTCATCTCGTGGAGCGGACTGCACAGCGGACAAGTGGTGTTATGGGACGAAGCCGTGACGTTCGACATCGTCGCTGAAGACGACTTCGGTGTGCGGCAAGTCGCGATGGAGTGGCAGGCGATCGGAGACCCGGACAGCGACGTGAGTAGGGAACCGCCGGGCCGGAAAGTCGTGGCCTATGGCGATCCGAATTCCCAAGAACTTTCCACGGTCGGCACGTTTTGCGCCAAGGAACTCGATGTCGAACCGGGAGTCGTGTGGCTGCGAGTGCTTGCCCGCGACTACTGCCCGGATCACGACCCCAGCTATTCGGCCGTGATTTCCCTGCAGGTGATGACGGCGGACCAGCATGCGATTTGGCTCAGCCAACAGCTTGGCAAGTGGTTCGCTCGAGCCGAGGAGGTGTACAAACGAGAGCAGGCGCTGCACGACGTGAACCGTCGCCTGCGGACTCTGCCTCCCGAACAGCTTGATCGACCCGAGACGCGTCAAGAGATCGAACGCCAGGCGGCGGCCGAGCAGGCCAACGCGGCGAGACTGAGTTCGGTTACCCGCACCGGCCGGGAGTTGCTTAAAGAGGCCGGCAAAAACAAGGAGATCGGCGTCGGTCACTTGGAGACGCTTGCGGAGAATCTGCTGAAGTTGGAAGAACTCGCCGAGAAGCGGATGCCGTCGGTAGCCGAGTTGCTTCGCAAGGCGTCAACGGCCGAGCCGGGGAAGCCGGCGGATCGTGCGCGGGCACCGAGTGCTTCGCAATCGGAGGAGACGCCTCGAGGAATCGATACGCCCGATTCGGCAGCGCAAGCTGGAAAGCAAAACGATTCCAAGAAGAAGGGGCTGCCCTCGGTCAATACGTCCGATAAGTCATACTTTGAACCGGAGAAAGACGCTGCCGGGACATCTCCGTCATCCAAGAGCGGCGGGCGCATCGGCCTTCCGCAGAATATTCTCCAGGGCGGACCGGAAAAGAAGTCGAACCAGGCCGGCACTTGCCCGGCGGGACAGCAACTCGACGAGGCGGTGGACGAGCAGCGCGACTTGCTCGAGGAGTTCGCTCAGATCCGTGACGCTCTGCAGAAGCTGCTGATCAACATGGAGGGGAGTACGTTCGTCAAGCGGTTGAAGGCGGCTTCCAAACGCCAATTCGAAGTGGCCGCCGATCTGGAGCAATTCGCCGTATCCTCATTCGGTGCGACCGAAGAGGAGAAACGAGGTGGAGATGATGCGGTGAGTGCCCAGCAGGAAGGGACCTTTTTGCGCTTGAGCGCTCGAGAGGAGTCCGAGAGCAGGTCGATGCGGCAATTGCAGAGCGATCTGGCGGCGTACTACGACCGAGTGCAGATGGCCAAGATCCGGCCGGTGCTCGACGAGATGGAAGAGGCCGAAGCACCTCGTGAATTGATGGGGTTGGCTCGCGAGTTGAAGAAACTGAGAAGCGGGGACGTGTTGGCCGAGGCGGAATTCTGGGGCGAGACATTCGATCGCTGGGCCGAAATGCTGGTCGATGTCGCTTCGGGCGGGACGTGACCGGGCGGCAAGTCGGCCGGCAGTTTGCCGCCTTCGATCGTACTGGAAGTGATGCGGATTCTCGACGCGGAAATCAAACTCCGCGATGCGACTCGAGAAGTCGAACAGTTACGCGCGGGCGACCACGATGAGTCTACCGAAGAGGACTCTTCGCGTGAGGGAAAAGAGAAAGATGCTTCCGACGACGAAGCCGCGAGTGACGAGGATGTGCGCACGATCGCCGTTCGGTATAGCCGGCGGGCGGCCGATCTGGCGGGCCGCCAGGAGGTGCTCGCGGAGCGGACGCTGAAGGTCGTCAAGTCGATCGCCGAGTTGCCGCGAGCGCTGGAGTATTTTCCGCGAGAGATGGCGCTGTTGACGAGAGTGGGCCGGGTGATGGCCGAGGCGACCGAAATTCTGGGCGAACCGGAGACGGGGGCTCGCGCGATTGCCGCCGAAACCGAGGCCATCGAGTTGTTGTTGCAGACCAAGCGAGTCATGGGGGGCGGAGGCGGTGGCGGCGGAAACAATCCCG
>JALSIV010000152.1 GCA_026989685.1 Pirellulaceae bacterium
GCCGAGAGCCGGCTCACGTCTTACAGCAGCGTGCCCAGCTTGGCGACCAGGTCGGCCGTGCGGCAACTGTAGCCCCATTCGTTGTCGTACCAACTGACCACTTTCACCAGCGTTCCCGAGCCGCCGAGGACTTGAGTAAAGCCGGCGGCGAAGATCGAACTGTGCGGGTCGTCGATGATGTCGCTGGAAACCAGCGGGTCTTCGCTGTAACAGAGGATCCCCTTGAGCGGTCCCTCGGCGGCCGCCTGGATGGCCGCGTTGATGTCGTCGGCCGTGACCGCCTTGGACAAGTTGGCTGTCAAGTCGACCACGCTTCCCGTCGGCACGGGGACCCGCATGGCGATGCCGGTCAACTTGCCGTTGAGCTCGGGAATCACCATTCCCACCGCCTTGGCCGCTCCGGTCGACGTCGGAATGATGTTCTGCGCGGCGGCTCGAGCCCGGTACAGATCCGAGTGCGGCAGATCGAGAATCCGTTGGTCGTTGGTGTAGGCGTGGACCGTAGTCATCAGGCCCGATTCGATGCCGAACGAGTCGTGCAGGACTTTGGCGACGGGGGCCAGGCAGTTGGTGGTGCAACTGGCGTTGGAGATGCACTGCATTTCCCGCGTCAGCCGGTCATCGTTGACTCCGATCACGCAGGTCAGATCGACCGGATCCTTGGCCGGAGCACTCAGCACCACTTTCTTGGCGCCGGCTTTCAGATGCGTGTCGAAACCGGGTTTCGAATCGGTCGCCCGCTTGGTGAACACTCCCGTGCTCTCGATCACCACGTCGACGCCCAGCTTCTCCCATGGCAACTGCTGCGGGTCTCGTTCGGCCAGCGCCAGAATCCGCTTTCCGTTGACGATCAAGGCTTCTTCGTCGTAGGAGACCTCTCCGGGAAACCGCCGGTGTACCGAATCGTACTTCAGCAGCATGGCCAAAGTCCGGTTGTCGGTCAGGTCGTTCACCGCCACCACCTCGAACTCGTCCGAACGAGCGATCAGGTTGCGGAACGTCAACCGGCCGATTCTTCCAAATCCGTTGATGGCAACACGTACGGTCATTGTCACAGTCTCCTTTGATCGAACGGTCCCGCGGAGGGACGCCTGGCACGGATTATGAGCCTAAGGGCGAGGTGGGAACCTGGCAAGGGGAGGGGCATGTTCCCTGCGAACCGGCGGCGCGGTAAGCTCGAGGCTGGAAGAGGCGACCATCCAAGCCGGGACCGTGGCGACCGACTCTTCGTCACCGCCCCTTCGATCATGCCAAAGTGAGAAACGAACCATGACGGGATCCCAGTCGATGACCGTGCCTCGCTTCCGCGGACTCAAGGGCAAAACCAAGATCGCCATGGTGACCGCCTACGACTTCCCTACGGCTCGCCTGGTGGACCAGGCCGGCGTGGATGCCATTTTAGTGGGAGACAGTCTGGCCATGGTCGTGCAGGGCCACACCACCACGCTGCCGGTGGCCCTGGAAGAGATGATCTATCATGCCGAGATGGTCGCTCGGGCGGTCTCCCATGCCCTGATCGTGGTCGACTTGCCGTTTCCCACCTATTTCGCCAACCCGCAAGCCGCCATCGATGCCGCCGCTCGAGTGCTCAAAAGGACCCATTGTCATGCGGTGAAACTCGAGGGTGGCAGCGAGCAGGCTCCGACGATCGAGGCGCTGACTCGAGCCGGAATCCCCGTGATGGGACACGTGGGGCTACGTCCTCAGAGTGTGCATCAGATGGGAGGCTATCGCGTGCAGCGCGATGTCGAGCGGCTGCGAGAAGATGCCTTGACGGCTCAACAGGCCGGCGCGTTCTCGGTCGTTCTGGAATGTGTCCCGGCATCCGCGGCCGAACAGCTCTCGCGGCTGCTGGAGATCCCCACGGTCGGGATAGGAGCGGGGGCCGGATGCGACGGGCAAGTGTTGGTCCTGCACGACCTGCTCGGACTGACCGGCGAGACGGCTCCTCGATTCGTCAAAGCATACGCCGACCTGGCCGGCACCATCCGCCAGGCGGTCCAGACTTACTGTGAAGAAGTGCGGACCGGGACATTTCCCGACGCCGATCGATCGTACCGGTGATCCGCGGCATCCGACTCTTCGTGCTCAACTTTCGGAAAGCGATTCCATGACCAACCGACTGGCGTCCGCCACGAGTCCCTATCTGTTGCAACACAAAGACAACCCGGTCGATTGGTATCCCTGGTGCGATGAAGCGCTCGAGCGGGCTCGGCGGGAAGAGAAGCCGATCTTCGTTTCCATCGGCTACTCGGCCTGCCACTGGTGCCATGTGATGGAGCACGAATCGTTCGAGAATCCGCAGATCGCCGAATTCCTCAATCGGCACTTCATCTGCATCAAGGTCGACCGGGAAGAGCGCCCCGATCTGGACCACGTCTACATGGCGGCCGTGCAGATGATGACGGGGAGAGGCGGTTGGCCTCTGTCCGTTTTCCTGACTCCCCAGCTCAAGCCGTTCTACGGCGGCACTTACTGGCCGCCTCGGTCCCGCCACGGCCTGCCCGGTTTCCTGGAAGTTCTGCGAGCGGTGGCCGATGCCTGGCAGCAACGCCGCGAGCAAGCGGGAGAAATGGCCGAGCAACTGAGCCGGCAACTGGAACAAATCGAGCATCCCGCGCGCGACGAGCGTGCTCTACCGAATGCCGACGAGTGGCATGCCGTTTTCGCGTCCTTCGCGGGCGAGTTCGACCGGCAGCATGGCGGCTTCGGCGGCGCTCCCAAGTTTCCTCAGCCAATGCTGCTCGAAGCTCTGCTGCGCGACTACTGCCGCTTCGGGGATGTCCGTTCCCTGGAAATGGCGACACACACATTGCATCGCATGTACCAGGGTGGCATCTACGATCATCTGGGCGGCGGGTTCGCTCGTTACAGCGTCGATGCGCAATGGCTGGTACCCCATTTCGAGAAAATGCTCTACGACAATGCCCTGCTGGCTCACGTTTATTTGCTTGCATGGCAAGTGACGCGAGACGAGTCGTTCGGCACCGTCGTGCGCGAGACGCTGGATTATGTGCTGCGCGATCTGACCGTGGCGGGCGGAGCATTTGCCGCCAGCGAAGACGCCGACAGCGAGGGAGAAGAAGGAAGGTTCTACGTCTGGACGTGGGATGAACTGAGCCGGGTGCTTGGCGAGCAACTCGACGATGCTGCCGTCGCATTTGGACTGAAGGAGGAGGGCAACTGGGAGGGCAAGAATGTTCTCCACCTGCCTCGGCGCATCGACGAGCTGGCTCGGCTGTGGGATCAGGAGGCCGCCGAAACGCGCCGGGTGCTCGAGGGAATGCGTCAGAAGCTGTTGGCTGCTCGATCCCAGCGTGTTCGGCCGGGTCGGGACGACAAGGTGATCGTCTCGTGGAATGCGATGATGATCCGGGCACTGGCAGCCGCGGGAGCCGCCATGGGGGAATGCGGTTATGTGCGGCCAGCGATCGAGGCGGCCGAATTCCTGCAAAAGACGTTGGTGGATGAAAACGGCCGGTTGCATCATAGCTGGAGCGGCGGACAACTGGGACACCCGGCGTTCGCCGACGACTATGCCGCCTTGATCGACGCGGCCATCACGCTTCACCAGACCACGGGACAGACGCGTTGGTTGGAATGGGGGCGAGATCTGGCCGAGTCGCTGGAAACGTTGTTCCTCGATGGTGAAGCGGGCGGTTTCTTCATGACCGGCTCGGACGAACCGGCGGTATGGATCCGTCCCAAACCGATCACCGATAGCAGTGTGCCGTCGGCCAACAACAGC
>JALSIV010000153.1 GCA_026989685.1 Pirellulaceae bacterium
ACCGACCGCTGCAGGAGACTCACCGATCGGCGATGAACTCACTTGGAAGTCCCGGCGGATGATTTGCGCCGGCCGGCCATTCGCCGCTTCTTCGCCTCGGCCTTGAGCTTCTTCACTTCCGCAAGTTGCTCGGCCGTCAGGACGCTTTCCACTTCCGCGTCGCGTTTGCGAATCAACTCCTCCATCTGTTTCCGCAACTGCTCGATTTGCACGGCGAACCGAGCCTGAATCTCGTAGATGTCTTCCCGTTGCTGCTGCGTGACGACTTTGCCGAAATACATCGGCAGTCGGCCTCGAGCCTTCTTGCGAGCCGGCTTGGATTCGTCAGCCTTGGCCGCCTCCTTCTCCTGGGCCGTCAGCGGTGTCGCCGAACAGACTCCCGTCGCCGCAACCGCCATCGCCATCGGCAACAACAGGCACCAGGCCCACCCTCTCGTCTTGCGTCGGTCCGTCCCAATCATGGATACGCCTCCTTCTGCTAGTGTCGCCAACTTCCTTTTCGGGCGTCGGCTCGAACATTTCCTCTAAGTCAGTAATGTCCATTTGGGCGCGTCGATGAGCAAAAAAATCGGAAGAACGACAAAAAAACGACTTTTTGGCGGAAAAAGCGGCTCCCAACGCGAGGCATCCGGCCTCCGCTCTGCCCGCTCGCCACCCGGTCCGCCGAACCGATTCAACGGCGTCGTCAACCACAAACTCTTGTGAAGGAACACCTTAGGACACTCGGTTTCGTGCCGCTCGGTTTGACAGGCGATTGCCCAGTGCCTAAAATGAGCTGGTTTGACACACTCGCGACGGAGCCGACCACCCCGAGGTGCCTCCTTGGGAAAGCTGCGTGATCCAGACCAGACAACGGCAGATCCGGGAAGCAGAGGGAAGCGTGATGGCCAAGAAAGCCTCTTCCAGGAAGAAGAACGACTTCGCCAAATACAAGGAAATGCTGCTGGCGCTGCGAGCTCGTTTGCGGGGCGACGTCATCAACATGGCCGACGCGGCCCTCAACAAGCCGCGAAGTGAAGCAAGCGGCGACTTGTCCAGCATGCCGATCCACATGGCCGATATCGGCAGCGACAACTATGAACAAGAGTTCACGCTGAGTCTCTTGGAAAATGAAGAAGAGACGCTGCAGCAGATCGAAGCTGCTCTTGAACGGATCGAAGAGGGAACCTATGGTCGATGCGTCGAGTGCGACGGCCGCATCAAAGTAGGCCGCCTGCAGGCGATCCCGTTCACCGACGTCTGCATCAAGTGCGCCTCGGCTCGTGAAACCCGCTAGCACCGACTTCGACTCGCGTACGTTGGCATGTACTTACGACACTGGATCGTCTTTCTCGCTCTCGCCGCCGCCGGATGCACCGTTGATCTGTGGACCAAAGACTGGATCTTCGGGAAACTCGGCCACTACCAGATCCACGGTCAACTCTCCGAATCGCCTCTCATTCTGATCGACGGTGTTTTCTCCTTGGAAACACATCTCAATGAAGGTGCTCTGTTCGGAATCGGACAACGCCAGGTGGCGCTGTTTGTTTCCCTTTCCGCCATCGCGGTCGCCGGCATTCTCATTTGGATGATCTGGGGCGGAGCCATCCACGATCGGCTGCTCACGATCGCCCTCGGTTTGGTCATGGGGGGCATCCTGGGCAACCTCTATGATCGGCTCGGTTTGGCCCGACTCACCTGGGCTCACGGCGTGCCCGGGCATCGGGCGGGGGAGCCGGTCTACGCTGTTCGCGACTGGCTCCACTTCCAAATCGAATCGATCGGATTCGACTGGGCCATTTTCAACATCGCCGACAGTCTGCTCGTAGCAGGAGCCGCTCTGCTGTTGTGGCATGCCCTGTGGTTCGGCCAACCTGCGGAGAGTGACGATGCCGCGTCGCAAGGCGAGGCGGACGCATCGGCCGGTTCCAGTGGTCCATTGGAACCCCAGGCCGAGTTGGGCGCTACAGGGAGTTGAACGGACTGTATCCGGATCCGGCAAGCCGCCCGTCTTCTCGCAGCCAACGGCTGAATTTCGTCACGGCCGAGATGTACAGCGAGATGATCACGAGGCGAAAAATCACCACCAAACCGGCCCCGATCACAAAGCCCACTCGCATCGCCGGCAACATTTCCGGGGCATCGGGCATGTTGGCACCAACGGCATTGAATTTCTGAAATGCCTGGAAAACGCTGATTCCGATCGAGATGAGAATACTCGCCACGTGGATCCATGCCAACGGAATGCCCGATCCTTGCTTAGCCAAGATGAGTCCGCCGGCGACAATCCCGGTGATCGCCGCAATGAAGTTGATCGCAACCTCCGAGTACATCATCGCGGTTGGAACGTTTACCAACCCGGCGACCAGCGCACCGACTCCGGCCAGAGCCAGCAGCAGCCGGATCACACACAACACGAGGCTGATCACCATCATCACCACGACGAACACCGGCAGTGACCGCTGCGCCGTTCCCCCAGCGCCAAGCTCCATTCCCGGATATGCGGATGCCTGATAGGGATTGGCTTCCCCCGCGTCTTGGAATGGTGAAGACTGCTGACCAAAGTCGTTTGCCATGGTGGACTCCCGTGCTCGTCTGTAGATTCACGATTCGTTTCAGCGTACCGGCCATCCGCCAGCGCTCATGCCGGCTGAACCGCAACCCGCCGGCGCGATTATATCAAGTCCAGGCGGGGGGGTGAGGTAATAGCTCCGGCGTTTTTTCCCGTTTTCTTCCGGCTTTGTTGACTTTTTCACCGGAATTGGTACATTGATCGCGTGCTCAGCAGGAAGGGGAGTGTGTCGGTAGGCCGATCGCGTATGGGGCCACGATCCGGCGCAGCTTGCAGACCAAGGACTGAGTCGAAAAGATGAAACTCTCACGGACCGTCGATTACGCTGTTCGCGCCACGCTGGAACTGGCCCGACAATCCGAGCAAGCTCCCGTCCCCTGCAGTCAATTGGCGGCGGCCGGCCAGATGCCCGAACGGTTTCTCCTGCAGATCTTGCGGAATCTGGTGACGCACGGGATCCTGCGGTCGACTCGAGGAGTCGAGGGGGGCTATACGCTGGTTCGTCCCATCGACGAGATCTCGCTGTTGGACATCATCGAGGCGATCGAGGGGCCGATGGAATCCTCACCCGAGGCGCCGGCGGACGACGAGGATGCCGAATACCGAAGATTGGCCGACGCCATTCGCGATGTCACGCAGACTGCGCGTTCCCAACTGGCCGCGATCAAATTGTCCCAACTGATGGAACCGCCTCCGGACCGGAACGAGGACGGCTAAGCGTCCGGCCGCAGCGCGTCCCATAGCAACAAAGCGCCGTGCAATACCACCTCTTCTCCAAGTGCGGCCGGGACCATCGATAGTTTCTCGCGGAGCGGCGGAAAAACGAATTGCCGCACCTTCTTTCTCAGAGGTTCCCAAAACAACGCGTCCCCCATCAGACTCACGCCGCCACCGACGACGACCACTTCAGGAGCGAACAAGGTGGCGACTTGAGCGACGGCCCATCCCAGCGTGGATATGCCATCCTCAATGACCTGTTGAGCCAGCCGGTTTCCCTCCGACGCCGCCTCAGCCAACAACCGGGCATCGATCCGAACGTCCTTTCCGCCGCAGCGCCGTCGAAGGTCTTCGATGTCGCTGGCTCGGTCCGAAATCGACGGATGGGCCACGCGAGCCGCCGCCTGCCGCGCCAGTCCCCAACCGCTGGCCAACGATTCCACCGTCTGACTGGGATCCACGGCTTTCACCCC
>JALSIV010000154.1 GCA_026989685.1 Pirellulaceae bacterium
CTCATAAGGGAATCCGGGACGTCCACATTTCTCGCGACCCGGCCAGACCAGACGTGGTCTGTATTCAGTTCGATCCGACAGTTCTGTCGGTTGGGGAAATCCGTCATTATGCGTCACAAGCCGGCGCTGAGTTGGCTCGGCGCTATGGTCATCTGGTGCTGGAGACGGCAGCCATGGATGCGCGGCGGGCGAGGTGGATGGGGGACCGTATTCGCAAGATCCGGGGCGTACTCGATGCCGGCGTCTCGGCAGACGGCGTCGTGCGAGTCGAGTTCGACCGGACGATCCATGACGCGGCCGGCGTGTGTCGGGCCATCGAGAAACTGGGATTGCCCATCCGCCAGCCGCTGGAATGCGAACCGGAGGAGATCCAGCCGGAAGTCGAGACGGCGGTGCGCACAGAGCCGAAGAAAGAGCACGAGCACGGAGGAATCCTCGGTCCGAATTCGGAACTGATCTTTGCCGTCATCGGTGGCGCGGTTCTGTTGGTCGGCTGGCTGCTCGGTTGGCTTCCGCAGATCAACCCGTGGGTACCGTGGGCGAGTTATGCGCTGGCCTACTTTTTCGGCGGATACTATATCGTCCGCGAGGCGATCGAGAAGCTGCGAGTGAGGCGTTTCGAGATCGACTTCCTGATGATCGTCGCGGCAGGCGGGGCGGCCGTGTTGGATGCATGGGCCGAGGGAGCACTGCTGTTGTTCTTGTTTGCGATCGGACATGCCCTGGAGCACTACGCGATGGGGCGGGCTCGGCGAGCCATCGAAGCGTTGGCCGAACTGGCTCCGGAAACGGCGATCGTGCGTCGCGACGGCCGGGAGGTCGAGATGCCGATCGACGACCTGCGCCCGGGCGACGTGGTCGTGGTGAAGACCCATGAACGCATCCCAGCCGACGGTTTTGTGATTGCCGGCCGAAGTTCAGTCAATCAGGCGCCGATCACGGGCGAGTCGATTCCGGTGGAGAAACGGCCTGTCGAGGACATCGACTGGGCGGCGGCGAATCCCGACCGAGTCGATGGCGACAGCCGGGTCTTCGCCGGTACGATCAACCAGAGCGGATCGCTCGAAGTTTACGTGACTCGCCTGGCCGCCGAATCGACGCTGGCTCGAGTGGTGGCGATGGTCAGCGAAGCCGAAACGCAGCAGTCGCCGACTCAGCAGTTCACCGACAAGTTCGAACGGTATTTCGTTCCCGCCGTGATCGTGCTGGATGTGCTGCTGCTGTTCGCGTTCGTAGTGATCGATGAGCCGTTCTCGGAGTCGTTCTATCGAGCAATGGCCGTGCTGGTCGCCGCCAGCCCGTGTGCCCTGGCGATTTCGACTCCCAGTGCCGTACTCAGCGCGGTGGCTCGCGCAGCTCGAGGCGGCGTACTGGTCAAAGGCGGCGGGCCGCTCGAGAATCTTGGTCAGCTTCATGCGATGGCGTTCGACAAGACCGGCACGTTGACCGAAGGACGCCCGCGCGTGACCGATGTCGTGGCGTGTCAAGGCGTGTCCGAGTCGGAATTGTTGCGGAACGTTATTGCGGTGGAGAAACTGAGTGACCATCCGTTGGCCGCGGCCATCGTGAAGGATGGAATCGAGCGGTTACGAAAGTGGCAGTCGACAGCAGACCAATCGAATGAGACGGTTCCCGTCCCCCAAGCCGGCGAGTTGGAGAGTATGGTGGGCCGAGGAATTCGAGCCACTGTCGACGGTCACACGATCTTCATCGGCAAGGACGATCTGTTTTCCGAAATCGATGGACCCGCTTTGCCGGAGGAATTGCGGTCGGTCGTCGATCGGCTCGAAGGACAAGGGCGTACGACGGTGATCGCGCGGCGGGACGAGCAGTATTTGGGAGTGATCGCCCTGATGGATACGCCTCGAGTCGACGCGCCGCAGGCGATTGCGCGACTGCGCCGTCTCGGCATCCGACGGATGATCATGATATCGGGCGACAACCAGCGGGTCGCTCAAGCGGTCGCTCAATCCGTGGGCATTTCGGAGGCCTGGGGTGATCTCATGCCGGAGGACAAAGTCGAGGCGATCAAGAAGCTGCGTGAGGAAGGTTCGGTCGCCATGGTGGGAGATGGTGTCAACGACGCGCCCGCCATGGCCAACGCCACCGTGGGGATTGCCATGGGAGCTGCCGGCTCGGACGTGGCATTGGAAACGGCCGATATTGCGCTGATGGCCGACAATCTGGGGAACTTGCCCTTTGCGGTCGGCCTTAGCCGTCAAAGCAGCCGAATCATTCGGCAGAATCTCTGGTACAGCCTGGGGATGGTGGCTATTCTGGTGCCCGCCACGATCCTCGGCCTGCGCATCGGTTTCGCCGTCGTGTTCCACGAAGGATCGACGCTTGTCGTGGTGCTGAACGCCTTACGACTGTTGGCGTACCGCGAGCGATAAGCGGAAGAGCGAGGATGCCAGCTCTCCAATCGCTTCACTGCACCGTGGCAACCGGGTTGGCAGCGCCCCGGCAGGTTCATCGAACCAGGCCGGTACTTGGGACTGGCCTCGCGGCGAGCCGGTGGTAAGCGCGCATTGTGACCGTGTCGCTGTGCATGGCTCGCGTTCGCTACACGAACATGGATGGATCGGTCGGCAACTTCCCGTAGGTCGGGCTTTCCAGCCTGACCAGGTTGGGCCCTGGGCTTTCCAGCCTGACCACGCTGCGGCATCCGTCTGCCTATCGAAAACGCGCGACTTCCCGGCAAGCGTGGCTGTGTCCGGCACGACGATAGCGTTTGCGCTCGGCGATCCGACGCTGCCCCTCGGCTCGGAACTCGCGAACCTTGTCCGGACGCGATCGCTTCCACACATCCGGAAGCAGCGACTCCAGATCACCGGTCCCGCTCGCCAATCGCTCCAGCACGTCCTTGAGATAAGACCACAAGTCGAGGTGATAGCGGTGAGCACTCGCCACGACGCTCAAGATCGTCGCCAGGCGCTCGCCACCACGTTCGCTTCCGACGAACAGCCAGTTCTTCCGGCCGATCGCCACGCGACGCAAGTGGTTCTCCGAAATGTTGTTGTCGATCTCAATCCGACCGTCACTTGTTCGATATTGACGTATCCGCTGTAGCAATCTCCTGCCAGGACTCCCGAAAACGGTTCCAGGAATCCATCGGGACCCTCGCGGCAACGACTCCTGGTAAAAGCGAAGGCGTCGTAGCATCGACCGGGCTCGGTGCAGAGGTAGATCCTGGTATGGGTGGGGATGTTCAGCATGACCGCTCCTCCGAGGCGAGGGCATGGCCGGTGCCGATGGCGGCCTCGAGGGCCTGGATCTCCGTCGGCGGGACATGGATGCGGACTCCGCTGGGGAGTTCCACTTCGATGCGAAGAGCGCCGGCCACCTTGAGGCGAACGAAGGGGGCTTCCCCCGACCCGTTCGCCGGCGCGCGCGTGTCGGCGGGCGCTTGCGCCGGCAGCCTGCCGCCGCTCGGCGAGCGGCGGCGTACCGGGCCGCTCCTACCGAGTCGTTTTCGCCAGTGGCAGACGGACGCGGTGGAAACGCCGTGCCGGGCGGCGAACTCGGCGACGCTTTGGCCGCTCCGTTCGAGCCGAGTCAGTAGGGTGCGCCACCGTCGTTCGGTTTCGTGGGGGGGGCGTTTTCGGGCCATGA
>JALSIV010000155.1 GCA_026989685.1 Pirellulaceae bacterium
AGGTCCCCGTGATTCCCTCGCTGTGCGAGGACGAGCAGGGGAACTGCTATAACGTCAACGCCGATACGGCCGCTCAGGCGGTCGCCGAGGCACTGGGGGCCGAAAAGCTGGTGTTCCTCAGCGACGTCAATGGCGTGCGGCAAGACAAAAACGATCCGGCTTCGCTGATTCACTCGCTCACGGCCGCGCAAGCCCGGCAATTGATCCACAACGGCACCATCGAGGCGGGGATGATTCCCAAGATCGAGGCATGCCTGGAAACGCTCGAGCGAGGCGTTCGCAAGATCCACATCATCGACGGCCGCTTGCGTCACTCGTTGCTGCTCGAAATCTACACGACACAGGGTATTGGAACCCAACTGATACCCGACCCCGCCGGCGACACGACCGTGCGGCGCTGATCGTCCCGGCCCCAACGAACATCTGCCCTCAAGGAACTCCCGCATGACCGCTCCCTCGCAACTCGGTTCTCAGGAGCTGGCGACTCGGTTCGAGTCGTTCGTGATCCCCAACTACATTCGCTATCCGGTGTCGCTGGTTCGAGGCGAGGGGTCGTGGGTGTGGGACGCCGAGGGTCGGCGCTATCTCGACTTGTTCCCAGGATGGGGTTGCAACTTGCTGGGGCACTGCCCGCCTCGTGTCGTGGAAGCCGTCCGTCGCCAGGTCGGGGAGTTGATTCATGTTCCCAACACGTGGCTGATCGAGTCGCAGGCTCGCTGGGCGGAACTCCTGTCCGAGCGGAGTTTCGGCGGGCAGGCGTTCTTCTGCAACTCGGGAACCGAAGCCAACGAGGCGGCGATCAAACTGGCACGACTCTACGGCGCTCCCCACCGGCACAAGATCATCACCTTTCAAGGTGGCTTTCACGGCCGGACGCTCGGTTCGCTGACCGCGACGGCGCAGCCGAAATACCACAGCGGCCTGGGGCCGCTGATCGCGGGCTTTACCTACGTTCCTTTTGGAGATCTCGAGGCGGTCGCCCAGGCGATCGACGAGGAAACCTGCGCGGTGTTGATCGAACCGATCCAAGGGGAAGGAGGCGTTCGATTGCCTCCTGAAGGATTCCTGGCCGGTCTGCGTGAATTGTGTGATCGGCACGAGCTGCTGTTGATGTTCGACGAAGTGCAGACCGGTTGCGGGCGATTGGGCCAGTGGTTCGGCTACCAGCGATTCGGCGTGGAGCCGGACGTGATGACCCTCGCCAAATCGTTGTGCGGCGGTCTGGCGGGCGGCGCCATGTTGGCTCGAGCCGACATCGCCGCGGCTCTCAAGCCGGGCACGCATGCTTCCACGTTCGGCGGCAACCCGATCGCGGCGGCTGCCGGGATCGCCGTGATCGAAACGATCGAACAGGAGCAGTTGTTGCCTCGCGTCTCCGAGTTGGCTCGGCAGTTCGAATCCGACTTGCGGGAACAGCTCCAAGATTGCTCGTGGGTCGAAGAGATCCGCGTGGCCGGCCTGATGATCGGCATCGAACTGGCGGTGGACGCGGCACCGGTCGTGCAGCGTTGCCTGGAGCGAGGCGTCTTGATCAACTGCACTCAAGGCGACGTGGTTCGACTGCTGCCGGCCATGACCCTGTCGGACGACCAACGGGAGCAGGGCGCCCAGGTCGTCATCGAGGAGATCATGAATCTGAATCCGGTGCCGGACGTCTAGCCGGTCCGATCAACGCATACTCAACTGGGCTCGTGGCGAATCCATGCGACATCTGCTGACTCTGTTCGACCTTTCCACCGACGAGATTCTCGACCTGTACGCTCGCAGCCGCCGTTTGAAGGAGGCGTTCTCGCGAGGGGAGCGGGAGAATCGGCATCCGCGCCGCGTGCTGGCATTGCTGTTCGAAAAGCCGAGTTTGCGCACGCGGGTCAGTTTCGAGGCTGCGATGACTCATTTGGGTGGCACCACGCTCTATCTCGGTGAGGATGTGGGGTGGGGTAAGCGGGAGTCGGTCGCCGATTTTGCCGCCGTACTGGGCAACTATGTCGATGTGATCGTCTGCCGCTCGTTCGCTCACGGGCGCGTGGAGGAGTTGGCCCGACACTCGGCCGCACCGGTCGTCAACGGTTTGACCGACTCCTACCATCCTTGCCAGGCGCTGGCCGATCTGTTCACCCTCGAGGAGCACTTCGGCACACTGCAAAAGCTGACGTTGGCTTACGTGGGCGATGCCAACAATGTGGCACGCAGCCTGGCCGTTTGCTGCGCGCGCCTCGGTGTCCGGTTCGTGTTGGCGGCCCCCACGGCCTATCAGCTCGACGACTCTTTCCTGGATCGATTGAAACAAGCCGAATCGTCGGCGGATCTGGTGCAATGCGAGGATCCTCGGGAAGCGGTCGCCGAGGCTCACGCCGTATACACCGACGTCTGGGCCAGCATGGGGCAGGAAGCGGAACGGGAGACTCGGCGACAAGCGTTCCGCTCCTATCAGGTGAACAGCCGACTGATGCGCGCGGCGCCGCCCCATGCGGTGTTCATGCACTGCCTGCCCGCTCATCGCGGCGAGGAGGTCACCGACGAGGTGATCGATGGGCCTCAGAGCATCGTGTTTCCTCAGGCGGAAAACCGGATGCACGTTCAAAAGGGGATCTTGGACGCCGTTCTGGCAGACGCCGCGTCGCGGGCTGCTACTGGTCCTCCGGCCGAGCCGGCATGATGCTGACCAGCCGAGCCACCAGGATCGCCAGATAGAGTTGTCCCACGGTCGCCTCGACCCAGCAGGCGGTCTCCGCCAACGTCGTGCGGGGAGAGATATCGCCGTAACCGAGCGTCGACAGGGTGACGAAACTCAAGTAGGTCAACTGCGAAAACGAGGTTCGGGAACCGGCACCGTGGTCGACGGTTCGCCGCGCATGGAAGGCGAACGACTCCGGATCGATGATCTCGATCAGTTGGTAGACCATGGCCCAGGTAAGCCCGATCAACAGGTAGACGCAAATGGCTCCCACAATTGCCTGATCGGTCTGGATCTTGGAAAACCGGACCACCGCCAGCAACACCATGACGGCCGTCATTCCGCAAAACAAGATGACGGCCAGCGCCTGCCCCACATTGAGCGGTGTCGAGTGGGCAAATAGCGCAGACCAACTCATGGGAACGGCCACCACGGCAATCACCACCGCCAGGCGAAAGACGCGTGGATTGTTGCGATGAGCCACCACGCCGGAGAGATAGACGGTGGTCATGGCAACGGCAAACACCAGTGTCCCCCACGGTGTCGACTCCATCTGAGTCGCTACGAGCAGCACGAACGTCACGGTGGCCAGCAGCACGGTGAACGGCTGACGCGCCGGCAACTGTCGCCATCGAAAACGATCCGCCATGTCCTTTATCCCCAAGAACGGTGCAGCGAGCCGCATCCGGAAACCGGCACCGTCAGGCCCCCCATTGTGGGAGAGACCGCAGGCTCGCCGGGTATTATCATGGCAAATGAGGTTGCTCGGGGCAACGCAACCACTCACCTGCCGTTCCCGCAAATCCGAAGTTCTGGAAAATCTCCCTTGACCGCCGAGGGACCAACGCGTATTCTTCTCGCCACACTTGGGTCACGAATTCAGCGGATGCTGGTTTGAGACGCAGGTGGACGCGGCCTGCCGGCCGAGTCCGCATGGGGAAGAGTCCCTCGGTGGCTACCCGTTTTTGCAAAGCACGACTTTGTGAAATCAAGTGGCCGAGTTTCTTCCCGCGGACCACCCGCAGCGTCGGTGCGACATGGAAGTGGCATCGGCGATCGGATCCTGGCGGGATCGTGGAACCCATACGAGGGCGTCGCGTGGCAGGAAGCCTCCCAAGTCGTCCAATCGCTCCCGGAAAATGATCGGAGTCCTTTGCCCCCCTGGGACCCGTGGGCCTTCCGGGAGCTTTTTTTGCGCGCCGACTCCGATCCGGAGGTGTCGGCAACCCGCGATTACCGGAGTGAGGGGCGATCGGTCGCCGCCAGAGAGATGTCACCGGCTCCCACCAGAACCGACTCGCTTCCGCCCAGAGCGTAGGTGCAGTTGTGCCCGCCGTTACTAGCGGAGTCAACGGCTTCTTCAACACGCGTCAGCAGGTCGGCGGCGTCTTCGTCCTGGTCGGCTTCGGCGACGACAATCGTCAGGGTGAAGCGTTCCGGGGGAAACGTCCGGCGAGGCAGTCGGCAGCGGTTGGCGGCTTCCCGCAACCGTTCGGCCGCCTGAATCGCTCCTTCCAGATCACAGCCCGGCAGCAGCAGCGACAACGTCCCTTCGGTGAACTCGGCCACATGGTCCATGTCGCGCATGGTGGCCTTGAACAACAACGTGGCCGCTCGAGTCACTGCTCGCACGGCCGACTCGCCGTACGCTTCACCGAAACGAGCGTGGTCGTCGATCCGGGCCAGGAGTACCGAAAAGGAGGTGCCACTGCGGCGCCGTTCCATCAACCTCCGGTTGACATCGGCCAGGAAGACGGCCTGTGTCGAGATACCGGCGCTGAAGTCGGTCTTTTCCAGGTTGACGGACTCGCCCAGCTCATCCAGGGAAGGAACGGGGCGCTTCTTCCAAGCATCGGTGAGCGGTCGGACACGCCGGCCATCGTGCCAGTGCGAACAGTTCCGGCCGGACTTCTTGGAGTGATAGAGTGCTTCGTCGGCTCGAGCCACCAGTGAGTCGGCGTCATCCTCGGCCTGGAGTTCAGCCAGCCCCGTGCTGCAAGTAATGCGAAACTGAGCTCCTTCGAAGCTAAAGGTGCGGTCGGCGATCGCCATACGGCACCGCTCCACCTTCTCGGCCGCTTCGCGAGCGGTCTGCCCATGAAAGACAATGGCGAACTCTTCGCCGCCGTAACGGCAGACCAGGCCGCTCGGGGCCAGCTTTTCCGTCAACACCTTGGCAACGTCTTGTAGTACGGCGTCGCCGGCCGGGTGACCGTAGCGGTCATTGAATCGTTTGAAGTGATCGACATCCAACATCAGTAGTGCCGTCGGCGTCTGCGACCGGCGATGCGATTCGACGCTTTCCTGCATGGCCAGATCGAAGGCTCGACGATTGGCCAGCAAAGTAAGCGGGTCGGTGTGCGCTTCTTGGCAGCGCGATGCGATTTCCTCGGCCTGGTGCTGCAAACGTGTCTCCGCCGAGTGCAGTTGGCGCTGCATCTCCTCGTTGCACTCGATCAACTGCCCGACGACGCGGAGAATCTCGTCGGGGCCATTGCGCGCCGCCGCCTCGAGCTGAGCGTGGATTTGGGCAACCTTCGAGTGGTGCTCCCCCAGATCCTCGGCAACCCCAGAGGCGATCGTACGGAGCTGCTCCAGGGCCGCTCCCATTTTCTGAGGGTCACTCTCCGCGGCCTCCGCAGCCATGAGGCCCCCGCGCAACCACCATCCGCAGAGAGCCCCGCAGGCCACCAGTGAGGCCATGATCACAATATCGAGCATCCAACGCCTGCCGCTTTCCCCACACAATCACCGGCCCTTCGCTGGGCAACCTGATCGGGCGTACATACTTCATGCCGAACTCGGACCGAAATTCGCTCGCCTTGCCAATGCATACGTCAGGGAGACAGCCAGGTCAAAAGTGGGGGGGCAATTCGCTCGACCTCGCGGGCAAAGGCCGGTATGCCGACCGCAAAACCGGTCCAAGCCGTCGGCGTTCGTCGTGCCCGACTACGGAACGAATGCTTGCGATTCTCGCCCCAGGTCGCCAAAATGGGATGGACGAGAATTGCACAGGTCCCACCGACGATTCTGGGTGGGAACGAACAGTAACATTGTGCGGGCTTGGCTATTCGCGACGAGGAACAGGCGCCGTGGGGACTTGGTACTACCAAGCATCGGGGAAGGAGATCGGTCCGCTCAAATCGAGCGAGATCCTATCGCACATCCGTCAGGGCCGAGTGACGCCGACTACGCTGGTGCGGAAAAACGACTCGCAATGGGTCGCGGCCAGCGAAGTCAGCGGACTGCTGGAGGCGGCGGGCAACCACAACACGAGTGAGTACATCTGTCCGTTTTGCGGCGAGCGCATTACCAAGCCGCCGGTTCGCTGTCCGCACTGTTCACGTGACGTGGTGATGTCGTACAAGGGGCGCTGGGACGCCGCGGAACCCAAGAAGGCCACCGTCGATCCGGAAGAGGCCCGGCAGCGGCGCGAACAGGCGATTGCCGAGATCCAGGAGCAAGCGAATCGCCGGGAGATCTGGGTTTACAGCGTTTGTCTGATGCTGTGGCTGGCGCTCCTGATTGCGGCTCCCTATCTGCTGCGATTGTGCGACGAGGGAACGATTGCGCTGGGCCGGCATGCCATGGCCGCCCTTTTGGGCGTGGTGGGAATCGCCTTTGCAATCACTGCCTATTGGCTGACGCGCCCCGGCTAATCGATCGGTGCTTCCCACTCATCGGAAGCGATCTGATATTTCTCCATCAGTCGGTAGAGTTTGCGGCGGTCGATTCCGAGTCGCTTGGCGGCTCGAGTCTTGTTGCCTTTTTCTCTTCGCAGCACTTCCACGATCTTGGCTCGAGCCAGTGTACTGAGGTCGTCAGCCGTATCGAGGGTGACGTTGTGAGCGGCGTCTTGAGTGATGACTTCGCGAGGAAAATCGGCGAGCCGCAGGATGCCGTCGTCGGCCATGATCTTGGCTCGTTCCACGGCGTTGCTCAATTGACGAATGTTTCCCGGCCAGTGGTAGCGTTCCAAAGCGGCCATCGCTTCGGGTTCGATGTCCCAACCGGGGCCCATGAAATGGCGCACCAGCAGCGGAATGTCCCCCAGCCGTTTTCGCAAGGGAGGCATTTCCAGGCTCATAATGTTGATGCGGTAGTACAGGTCTTCTCGAAAACGCCCCGCTTCCACCTCCTTGAGCAGATTTCGGTTGGTGGCGGAAAGCAGCCGGACGTTGACTCGGCGCTCCTTGATCGACCCGATCCGCCGAAACGATCCGTCCTCGAGCACGCGGAGCAATTTGGCTTGCAAGGCTCCCGAAAGCTCGCCGATCTCGTCGATGAACAACGTGCCGCCATCGGCGACTTCGAACAACCCTTGCTTGGCAGTCACCGCTCCGGTGAAGGCCCCCTTTTCATGCCCGAACAGTTCGCTTTCCAACAGAGTTTCCGGGAGTGCGGCACAATTGATCACCACCAATGGTTTGTCCGCTCGCGTGCTGGTGGCATGGAGAGCGCGGGCGACCAGTTCCTTCCCCGTACCGCTTTCCCCCTGAATCATGATCGCCTTGTCGCTGGGACCGGCTCGTTCAATCAGGCGATACAACTCGAGCATCGCGGGCGACTGACCGACCATTTCGTGAGACGACTGGTTGCGCTGCAGGATCATCCTCAACTGTTGATTCTCTTTGCGCAGAGCCCGCCGCTCGTAGGCTCGCCCCACCAGAGACTCCAGGTCCTTCAGCGGAAACGGCTTCGTGAGAAAGTCATAAGCGCCCGACTTCATGGCTTCCACGGCCGTTTCGATCGAGCCTTGGCCAGTCAGCATGATCACTTCGCAGTCGGAAGGCCCCGACTTGAGTTCCCGCAGCAGCTCCACACCACTCATTCCCGGCATCATCACATCGACCACCGCCACGTCGAACTCCCGGCGTTGGACCAACTCCAGAGCCTCTTCGCCCGTGCACGCCTCTCTCACAGGAAATCCGCGATTGCGAAAACGAGATGCCACCGTCTCGCGGAATTCGTCATCATCGTCTACCAGCAAGAGTTCGATTCGACTGGGATCGCTCTGCATCAATACCTTCCCTTCATTCGTCCAATTGACGTGTCCACCTGCCTCTGCCACCGCCGTCCCGAGGCAGCGCGCACTATCGCGCGCTGTGCGCCGCCCCGATGCGCATTTTAGGTACAGTTGCCGGCTGTCGAGACAGAGCACGGCAGTTGTTGCAAATGGCGGGCCGCTGGCACCCGATTTGCACAACCATCATACTACTGATGGGCGGCTCGGACATCGAGCGGCTCACCGGTCACGCGGGTTGCCGCACTGGCATCGGCGACCGCCAATTCAGGACAGGAACTCTCAGCGCGGAGGTTCGGCCATGGAGATCAAGAAAATCCTGTTTCCGACGGACTTTTCCCGTTCGAGCGATGCGGCGTTGGGCTTGGCCACCTCGTTGGCTCGCGATACGGGAGCCAAGCTGCTGATCGCGCACGTCGAGGAGCCTCCGGTCGCCTACGGCGGCGGTGAGATGTACTATGGGATCCCCGAGCCGGTGGAAGAAGATCTCCGAAAAATGCTCAAGGAGGTCGTTCCCACCGACGCGACGGTTCCCTACGAGCATCATTTGGTAACCGGCGACCCATCGGCCGCGATCGTCCGGCTGGCCAAAGACGAAGACGTCGACCTGATTGTGATGGGTACGCACGGTCGCACGGGACTGCTGCGAATGCTGATGGGCAGTGTGGCCGAAGCCGTCGTTCGCCGCGCCCCCTGCCCGGTCCTCACCTTCCGCCCCAAGGCCAAGAATCCCGAAGGCGAGAAGGAGAATTCGTAGGGGTCGGCCGACAGCTACTCGGCTGGGGTACTCGGAGAAGACCGCCGGAGGTCTCGCACTGCCATCGCCTCTCGGAGCAATCCTGACGCGGGCTGCGCCCGCAAGGCTCTCATCCGGCGGATTTCCGCCAAGCTCAAGTCGCCGGCGCGGTCTGTCGTCGATCGAACCACCGCCTGCCTTTGTGCTCGAGCCGCTCGGCGCTCGTCCGGGAGGGCCGCAAGGTCGCCCCTGCGGGAAGCGAGGATGGCCGCGTCCCATGCCGCCAGATCGATCACGGTGACATGGACGCGTCCTGACGACACCCCATGCCATGCGCCTCGGTGAGTCCCGACCGCGGGAAAACCGGGGATGCCTCGTGAGGTCCTCCCTGCCCGTCGCCCGACCGCACTTCCCAGCGCCGCACTTCCCTGATCGGGCACCATCACGCTGGTTTGAACCGAGAACTGGTGCCAGCTCGGCAAAAACACGATTTGGGCATCGGCCCGGCCAAGACTGAAACAACAGATCAGTGCGAATACCCCCGCCACCAACCGCCGCCCGACTCCCGGCCGGCCACGCTCCCGTCGCAACTGGCGCTTCATGACTTCCGATCCCTCGCGCGACTCACGACGCCCAGAATTGCCACCATCGCCGAGTCGCTTTGCGCGTGGCTGTAGGCGCTCCGATGCGTTGTCCGTGAGGCCCGATCGCCCCCTCCATTTTGACTCGAGCCATCTGAGCGTCGGCCAGTTTGGCATCGAACATGTTGGCCATCGTCAGATTGGCGCCGGTCAAATTGGCGCCGGTCAAGTCGGCACCTCGCAAGTCGGCTTGTGTCAGATTGGCGTCATTGAGGTTGCACCGCAAGTCGGCCACACTGAGGTCGGCACCCGTCAAGTTGGCACCGGAAAGATCCGAACTGGCCAAACGAGCGTATCGGAATGTGGCTCCGGTCAAGTTGGCATCGCAAAACTGACAATTCTCCAATAGCGCATCCGTGAAGTCGGCTTCGACCAGATTGGCTTCGATAAACAGCGACCCACGCATCAGCGAGCTCTTGAAAACGGCTCGAATCCCGGTGACCCCTCGCAAGTCGGCTTCCTGCAGATCGCAATTGCGGAAGTCGACGTCGGACAAGTCCAACCCGGTCAAGTCGGCCCCGGCCAACTTCAATCCATCGAAGGTGTGGCCGCGCAACGAAAGTCCTTCAACGCGCAACAGCACGTCGCCGGTTTCTCGGTGACGAATCTCGATCATGCCCGCGCCCCCTTTCCAGGGCGTCTGTTACGGGACAGTCATCCTCGCCATTGCCCGCAACACGAATCGTCCGACGGCAGTCTCCCGCCGGCTCACGACTTGATTGCTCCTCCGTTCTTCCCTACATGGTTTGCCTCTATCAGTCCCCGGAGTTCACCATCAAATATACCAGGATTGGCCGTGCAAATCACCGGCGATTCTGAGATTTCCCAGGTCGCCCCCTAAGCGGATGAACCCACCCGTCTATTAGTACCGCCTCATTGGTAGTCGCGACCCGAGCGGCCACGAGACGGCACGAGTGGCCGGCGAGACCGTCCGCAGTCAAGGGGCGACCAGGTGGTGTTTCGAATCGGCGATGGAGCCGATATGATGCGGCAAGCGGTGAAAGACTTCTATGGGGCTGCCAAGTCTCCCCGGATGGGTGGTACTGGTTGCTTTGGGCATGCAAGGTGGTATCAGGCGAACGCGCCCGGCAACCTGGGGCCGTACTGGACTGATGGACTTTCGGGTACAACTGCAGACATTCCGCGGACCGCTCGACCTGCTGCTGTATTTGGTTCGGCGGTACGAGATCCCGATCACGGAGGTATCGCTGGCGGAGATCACCGATCAGTTCGTGGCCCATTTGGAAGTTCTGAAAGAGCTCGATTTGGGAGCCGTCGGGGAGTTCCTCGAGGTAGCCAGCATCCTGGTCGAGATCAAGTCGCGCCGCGTGTTGCCTCGAGTCGAAACCGAAGAGAGCGACCTGGTGGAGGAGCCTCACGAACTGGTGCAGCGATTGCTGGAATACAAGCAGTACCGCGACGCCGCCAGTTGGCTGGAGGATCAGGCGGCTTTATGGCAGCAGCGCTATCCGCGAATCGCTTCCGACGCTCCGCATGCTCCGCTCGATCCGGCCGAGCAGCCGATTCGCGAAGTCGAACTGTGGGATCTGGTCAGCGCCTTCACTCGGATCATGCGGGATGCTCAAGCGGTGCAACCTCCCAGCATCGTCTATGACGACACTCCCCTGGACGTCTATATGGACCGAATTCGTCGCTGCTTGCTCGAGCGGCCTCGGATGCCGTTTTCCGAGCTGTTTGAACCGGGCTTGCACAAATCGGCACTGATCGGCATCTTCTTGGCGATGTTGGAACTTGTGCGCCATCACGGTGTGGTGGCCGAACAACCCGATGGAAAAGGCGAGATCTGGCTGGCTCGTGGACCCTCCTTCGAAGCACCATGACGCAATACCAACTCACTCACTTGAAGCAACTCGAGGCCGAGAGCATCCACATCATTCGCGAGGTGGTGGCGGAGTTCACCAATCCGGTGATGCTCTACTCCATCGGCAAGGACTCCTCGGTGATGCTCCATCTGGCGCTCAAGGCCTTCCATCCGGCCCCTCCGCCATTTCCGCTGCTGCACGTCGACACGACCTGGAAGTTCCGGCAGATGATCGAGTTTCGCGATCGGTATATCAAGGAAGAGTTGGGGCTCGAGCTGCTGGTGCATATCAACGAAGAAGGACGCCGGCTCAACATTCATCCTCTGGACGACAGCGAGAAGCACACCGAGATCATGAAAACCGATGCGCTCAAGCAAGCGCTGGACAAGTACGGTTTCGACGCGGCTTTCGGAGGAGCCCGACGGGATGAGGAGAAATCTCGAGCCAAGGAGCGGGTCTTTTCCTTTCGCGACCGCCACCATCGCTGGGACCCGAAGAACCAGCGACCCGAACTGTGGCAGTTGTACAATGCACGAGTCAACAAGGGCGAAAGTATTCGCGTGTTCCCTCTTTCCAACTGGACCGAACTCGATGTCTGGCAGTATTGCTACCTGGAGAACATCCCGCTGGTTCCCCTCTATTTCGCCGCCGAACGGCCGGTGGTGGAACGCAACGGCGTTCTGTTGATGGTCGACGACGACCGACTCGAGCTGCTACCGGGCGAGCAACCGATGATGAAGCGGGTCCGGTTTCGTACGCTGGGCTGCTATCCGCTGACCGGCGCGGTGGAGTCGAACGCCACCACGCTTCCCGAAATCATCCAAGAAATGCTGCTCACCAAGACTTCCGAACGGCAGGGTCGAGTGATCGACCGGGACGAAGGGGGCGCCGGGATGGAAGAAAAGAAGCGAAGAGGCTACTTCTGATCCCGACGCGCACATCGATGGCATGCCGTAACCCGCTCGAACACTCGCGTATTTCCCGACGACCTCGAGGCCCACGAATGTCCCACAAATCGGACTTGATCGCTACCGACATCGACGCCTATCTGCGGCAACATGAAGAGAAAGAACTGCTCCGGTTTCTGACGTGCGGCAGTGTCGACGACGGCAAAAGCACGCTGATCGGTCGCCTGCTGTACGACACGAAGATGATCTACGAAGATCACCTGGCCGCACTGCGAGCCGATTCGCTGCAACACGGCACCACCGGCGACGACTTCGATCCCGCCCTGCTGACCGACGGCCTGAAGGCCGAGCGCGAACAGGGAATCACCATCGACGTGGCCTACCGCTATTTCTCCACCGCCCGAAGGAAGTTCATTATCGCGGACACGCCGGGCCACGAGCAGTACACGCGAAACATGGCCACGGGCGCCTCGACCTGCGACTTGGCCGTGATCTTGATCGACGCCCGCCATGGTGTACTGACGCAGACGCGCCGCCACACGTTCATCGTCTCCTTGCTGGGAATCCGCCACGTCGTGGTCACCGTCAACAAGATGGATCTGGTCGACTTTTCGCAAGAAGTCTTCGAGAAGATCCGCGACGACTACCGCGACTTCACCACGCGACTCGACCTGCCCGATCTCCACTTCATCCCCATTTCGGCCTTGAAGGGGGACAACGTCGTCGACCCCAGTCCACACATGCCGTGGTACCAGGGGCCGACGTTGATGCACTTCCTGGAAACGGTCTACATCGGGTCGGACCGCAACCTGGAGGACTTCCGTTTTCCCGTGCAATGGGTGAACCGACCGCACCTCGATTTTCGCGGCTATTGCGGAACGATCGCCTCGGGCATTATCCGCCGCGGCGAAGAGGTGATGGTGTTGCCTTCGCGGCGGACCTCCCGCGTCAAAAGCATCGTCACCATGGATGGGGAGCTGAAAGAAGCCTTCACGCCTCAAGCCGTGACGCTGACGCTGGAAGATGAAATCGACATCAGCCGCGGCGACATGATCGTGCGGCCGGGAAACCTGCCGAGAATCGACGACACCTTCGAGTCCGTCATCGTGTGGATGCACCAGGACCAGCTTGTACCCGGAAGGCCGTATTGGTTCAAACACGGTACCACGATGGTGCCCGGAACCGTGCGGCGACTGCGCTACCGGGTCGATGTCAACACGCTCCACCGGACTCCCGCCGCCACGCTCAAACTCAATGAGATCGGCCGATGCACCGTCAACCTCAACCAGCCGATCGCCTTCGACGACTATCGCCGCAACCGCTCCACCGGAGCCTTCATCGTGATCGACCGGATCACCAATGCCACGGTGGGAGCCGGCATGATCATGGACCGGCGCACCGCGGAAGAATCCGGCGACCACTGGGAAGCCGCGCAGTCTCCGTCCCTGCACACGACGGCCAGCCCCGTCAGCGAAACCGAGCGTGAATCCCGGTTCGGCCAGCGAGCGGCCACGCTGCTGCTCACCGGATTGACCGGCAGCGGCAAGACCACCATCGCCTTCGCGCTGGAACGCTTCCTGTTCGACCACGGGCACGCCGTCACCGTGCTGGATGGACAGAACCTGCGAGGCGGAATCAGTCGGGATCTCGGATTCACGGCCGAAGATCGGTCGGAGAACATTCGCCGCGGCGCGGAGGTGGCCAAATTGATCAACGACTCGGGGTTGATCTGCGTTTGCGCGTTCGTGGCACCGGAGGAGGAAGTCCGCCAGCGAGCCAAGAAAGTGATCGGCGAGGACCGGTTCTTCGTCATCCATCTCGACGCGCCCGAAGATGTGAGGCGGTCCCGGGACGCGCATGGACTCTACCGGCGAGCCGATGAAGGCGAGATCGCCAACTTCCCCGGCGTTTCCGCACCCTACCAGCCGCCGCCCGAACCCGATCTGCATCTACGCACCGATCAACTGAATGTCAACCAGTGCGTCGCCAAGATCGTGGAACTGCTCAAGCGGCAAGGAATCATCGACCCCAGCCTGTAGCATCGACGCCCCAACCATCTCAGAGCCTGTAACAAAACTCGCCGCGCTGCGTTCCGGCCTCGGACATGTTGCTTGCAACATGGAGTTTTGTGACAGCCTCTCAGATGTAATACATTTCCGCGGGCGCTTCGGCCAATCGTTCCAGCAGCGTCTCGAGAGTGATATCGGCCAGCCAGCCGTGTTGCAACTCGCGCAGCTCGTTCCAAGTCTCCGCCAATACGGCCGAGCAGCTCGAAGCTCGCTTGGCATGTCCGGTCGCCGGTTCCGGCCGGCCCTCGATGGCGCACACGATGTCGGCCAACGTGATCTCGCGCGGCGCTCGAGCCAGCCGGTAACCGCCGCCGGCTCCTCGTGTGCTCGCCACCAATCCGGCCGCCTTGAGTTGAAGCAGAATCTGGACCAAGAACCCGGCCGGGATCCCCTGGCGCTCGGCAATGTCTCCGACCCGCGTCGCCTCGCTCGACTCATACCGGCTCGCCAACTCCATCATCGCCAGGCATCCGTATTCGGTCTTCGCCGACCCAGTAAACATCTCTGTCACCTTCCAGACACAACGAGCAACGGGCCGACATAACCTGGCCGTTCGGGAACAACGATCAGTCCAACGAATGGAGTCCGCATTCGGTCTTGGCAAACCCGCACCAGCGCCCCGCCCGCTCGTCATCGCCGGACATCACCGCCCGAGTGCACGGTCGGCAGCCGATACTGGTGTACCCCTGGTCGTGTAGAGGATTATAGGGAATCTCGTTGTCCAAGATGAACTGCCATACCTGCGACTTGCTCCAGTTGGCCAGCGGGCTCACTTTCACCAATCCGAACTTGCGATCCCAGCCCACAATGGGAGCTCGCGCACGGTCGGGCGATTGGTCGCGACGAATGGCACTGGCCCACGCGTCCATCCCCTCGATGGCCCGCGTCAGTACCTCCAACTTGCGCTCCCGACAGCACCGATCGGGATCGTGCAAATAAACGGGGCCCCCGTTGGCCGTCTCGTACTCGGCCACCGTCTGCGCCGGACGCTTCAGCTCCACTTCGATCCCGTACCGCTCCCGAACCCGCTCGCGCATCTCAAGCGTCTCGGGAAACTGATAGCCGGTGTCGAGGTTGAAAATGGGTACGCCCGCCTGCAACTCGGCCAACATGTGAATCAGACACATCCCCTCGGGGCCGAAAGCCGTGGCCATCGTAAAACGAGGCGCAAAGCGGTCGATGGCCCACCGCAAAATCTCATCCGCCGCCGCCGTTTCCAACTGCCCGCTGGCACGGGACAACTCTCGCAGCAGCTCCTCGCTCGGCTGCCCATCCACCCCGACTTGACCGCCGCCCCCCTTGATCGGCGGGGAGCCGTCCGGAGACACGCAGCGGAAGCGGCGCCCCTTCGCAACGGAAGACACCGGTTCGATTCGGCTGGGCACAGCACTCATCCTTCCCAATCCCCCCAAAAACATAATCTGTTTACTTATAATACTGATGTATTATAGCATACCCGTTATACCATCGGTAGCGGAAGGGGGATTCCTTCAGCTCTTAGCGATAAAACGGGGGGGCGGGTGTCGAGCGGAATCCGCCTCGGCGGGGCGCGGAACTTGTCCGGCAAGATCAGCGGTCGTCGGCCACCAGTTCGGGAAAGACCGATTCGGGAACTTTTTGCCGCCGGATAAGGGTCCGGGTTCGGCCGACGAAATCCGACTTGTAGTTGGCGACTTGCTGTTCGGTGAGTCCGAGCACGTCGGCGACCCGCTTGTTGGGCCAGCCTCGCACGAACAGGAGCTCGATGCACATCAATTTCTTCCAGTCGCCCTTGTTGATCCACTTTTGGATCTGCTGCGAAAGTGCCAATCTCAGTGTTTCTTCCTCGAGGCCGCGTCTTTCGCCGCTGCGCGCGATGCTGCTGGCTCGCCGAGCGGACCCCGCCGGTTCCCACGAGCCATCGGAACGCCGGCTACCGCTCAGAGGGAGCGTGGGACGTCGACCTTCGCGGCGGAGAAAGTCGGTCACTTTGTAACCGCAGATCGAGAAGAGGTAGTTCTCCAGCGGTCGACTTCCGTCGTAGTTGGGGAGGCTATTGAGCAGTCCCAAGAAGGTCTCTTGGACGATATCCTCCGCGGCTGCGCCCCGTCCGACGCGAGCTTCCGCGTAAGCGAGCAAGCGTCCTTCATAGATTCCGATCAACTCTTCCCAAGCCGCTTCGTCTCCCTGGCGGACTCGCTCGATCAGCAGGCGGTCGATTTCCCCACTACCACTCATGCCTGCCCGCCTCGGTGTTCCACAACCTGATGAGTACTCGACCACGGCGTTCCCGTGGGAGCGGGGTAGCGGCGAGTCAGCCAAAAGGCAGCGCCGGCCATGACAACGACCACGCCCCCGCTGAGCATGGACGTGAACAAGACTCGCTCGCCCTGCTCGGCTTCGCGTTTCACCTTATCGAGTTTGGAGAAGAACTCGGGGCGCATCCGCAGCAGGCCGTGAGCTTGGTACATGGTCCCGAAGGTGGGAGATTGGATCTCATCCACGAAGGTCTCCGCTTCCAACATGGCGGTAACGTAGTCTGGTGTGATGAATTCCAGTCCTCGCCCGTGGTTGACGTAAGATTGGGCGTAACGGACGGCCTGGTCGTGCATGGCGTCGTCGAGCAGCCGGCGGGCCTTGTTTTTGGTGGACGCCATCTGTCCGGAAACCCAGATGTAGAAGTTGCGGCCTTCGCGATACGGGCGGCGTCCTATCCAGCCGGGCCGTTGCCCCTCATTGACAATCGTGGCACCGCTGGGCGGCGCCGGGCCGCGACTGCGAGGAGGCTCGGCCCGTTCGGCACTTTCTTGGTCGGCAGTCGGCTTGTCTGCGGCGAGCCCGCTGGCCGAACGGCTGGTGGCACGGGTCGAGACGGCAAACAGCAGCACGGCGGCGACGATGGGCCAACTACGGCGATCGGTCGGGCGGTTCATGGCGGTTCCTCCGATGGCTGCCGCTGTCAGACGGCGGCCGTAGGCGTCGATTCCGTTTCACGAGCCGGCACGATTTCGCTGGAGGCGATCGACTCACGGCGAGCCGGCGAGATCCAGGGGGATGCGATCTGCAGAGCGACCGCCATGTTGATCGCCACCAGCGCGCCCCACGGCTGCGGAAACCTCCACAACTCGGCCAACACCACACCGGCCAGACCGGCGATGATGACGCGGCCCATGCGGAAGCCTCGCGACCGCAGCGGGTCGCCCAAGCGCCACCAGCGGATCAGCAGCAGCAGCGAGCCGAAGTAGACCAGGAAGGCGGCCAGCAGGGGAGCCCCATCGGGACCGTACATGGTGTCGGGAATCCATAGCGAGGGAAAGTCGTCGATACGGCCGAACTCGCCGGATGCCACATCGAACATCAGCCAGCGAGAAAGCCCGAAGGCGACGATCCCCAACAGCAGACCGGCAAAGAACTGCACAAACCGTCGCGGACTATCCTGTTCCGATTCGTGCTCCCATCTCTTTTGCAACACCAGCAGCATCCAGGTTCCCACCGCGCTGACCCAAGTGGTCCACAGCATGGGTGCCCACCACGCAGCCGACGTATAATCGCCCGGTTGAGGACTGACAAAGCTGGTCACCAGCAGCGTCAGGGCGGCGCAGGCGAGGATCGATGTCACGGCACTCCCCAGCAGCTTGCCGGCCTTCGCTCCCGGAGGGCGGCTGGCCAGAAACCGCCGAACGGCTGCATCCCGTTGCCGGATCAGCATCCGCCGCCGATGCGGCGAAAGCTTTGGGGGTGGCGCATCCTTCGGTCGATTCGACGGAGCACGAACTTCGAACGCCGCGCGGTTGCCGGGAGGCGTCGGTGCAAAGGGTCCTCCCGGCGCCGGCGAAGAACTCGGAGAACTCGGTGGATGGAGCGGCGCGAATCCGGGAAGCGACAGTGAGCGAGCCACCACGTACATCACGCGAATCGTACAAAGCACCAGCACGGTCGGCACCAGCCACTCGGCGTTGATGATGGCCAGCGCCACGGCACCAGCCACGATGGCGACTCGCATTGGTTTGCCCATCTTCGACGTGTACCACCAGGAGCGAAACCGCAGCCATGCTCCGGCAACCGCGGCTGCGATCGGATCGCTGGGGGGCGAAGCGGAGTTGGAACCGGCGGGGACCGGTTCCGGCGGGGCTGGGGTCGGCGAAACCGGCGGCAACGGCGCGTCGCCCGCAGCGCGAATCCCCTGCATGGCGGTGACGATCTCTCGCACGTCCGAGAACCGCTGTTGCGGGTCCTTGTGGAGACAACGGGCCACCACGGGACGCAATGCCGGTTCGAGCCGACTCAGGTCCGGCTGAGACGTCAAGTGTTTGAACAGGATCTCCTGAGCCGACTCGCCATTGAACGGCACATCGCCCGTGGCCATCTCATACAGAATCACGCCCAGCGCATAGATATCGATCTCCTTGCCGTATTCTCCTTTGCCGATCTCGGGCGCCATGTAGTGGATGGTGCCGACGCTTTCGGTGTGTCCATCCCGCCGGCTGCAGGAAATAAATTTGGAAAGACCGTAGTCGCCGACTTTGACCGTACCCAGATCGTTGAAGATGTTTCCGGGCTTGAGGTCGCGGTGAACGATCCCGCAGTCGTGCAAGTGGGCGACTCCTTCCACCACGGCCGTGAACCACTTCAAGAGCTCGTCACGCGGCATCCCTTGAGGATGTCGCTCGATGGCGTCCTTGAGGCTCTCCCCTTGGACGTACTCCATCACGATCCAGACGTCGTTGTGCTCATCCCTGCGAATGTCGTACAGGGCGACCAGGTTGGGAGACTTGAGGTTGAGGCAGTGGCGGACGCCCCGCAACTCGATGTCGATATTGCGCTGGACTCGCTTGAGAGCCACTTCCTTGCCGGCGTCGCTGACGGCATAGTAGACCTCGCCGAACCCACCGACTCCTACCCCGCGCTTGATGGTGTAACCGGCGAGAGGCTGGTCGCCACTGGCGTACGAAAACCGCATGTATGGTCCTCTGGAAATCCACGCCCCCGTCCGAGTCGCCTCCGAAGCCCGCACCGACGCGGTTCCCTCATCCTCCAGCGTAATGCCCTTGAGTGAACCCTGTCCAGCAGCTTTCTCATTATCCGACGACGGTTCGTTCATGAGAGAGCCTCCAGGCTGAATGAGAAGTCGGTGCCTACCACTCGTGAGGGGATGGGCAACCGGGTCGCCCCGCTACATTCTATTCCGTTTACCTCGAACGGGGCCGCCGCGCGACACGCCAGATCCCCATTTTTCCGAAACAGCACCAAATCGTGCTTCCAGTCACGGCAAACCACGTGATTGTTGGAGCTGTTTCCCAGCAAACACGCTTCGGCCATCAACACGACCGCGTCCACTCGAGGTACCGTCTGATGCGGGCTGAGAAACTCGAGCCGTGCCGAGGCACTGAGGGCATGAGGCTGCCGGAATCGCAGCCGAACGGTCCGTCCCAAATCCAACACCGCCCCGTCGCAAAGCGGCACCGGACTGTTGACCGGGCGACTGTCGACCCGAGTGGTTTCGAGCGGCCTGAGCAGGTACCGGTCACCCAGCCGTTCCAGCACGGCATGCTGTCGAGACAAGTCGCCCACCAGCGGGACGGCGGCCCGACTGCCCGGCACGGCTTGTCCGATCATCAACACGTCGTCCCGGCAGACCAAATAGCCACCGACGCCGTCGATCCAAAGCAAGAACCGATCTCCCCAGGCCGCCGGCTGACTCATGGCGGATCCACTCCTCATTGCGGACTGACCGGAACCAGCGCCCAGCCGGCCGGCCCGGCGCCAAGACCATCGGGAGAAACGACCGACCCGGTTCCCAACCATCGGGCACCCCGGCGACCTTCAAGGTTGACCCGAAGCAGCGACCTTGTCGGCCGACCGATTCTCGAAGTAGCTGGTGACGTCTTCGGTGATCGAGTCGAGTTGTTCCGATTCTTCGTCCAGCGGAATTCGATCATACAACTCGACCTGCGTGTTGAGCATCCGTTCGGTGACATCCAGCCGCGTGGTGATGTCGCTCACGACCTCCCGAGTTCTGGCCAGCTCACTGTTGTCGAAGCTGAACTCACTGGCCGCCTCGGCAACCCGGATCATCTCCAAACGGGCCTCGAGATTCTCCACATCGACCTCCAATTGCCGCTTGGCCGCCAACATCTCTTCGACCTTGCGACGAGCCGCTTCCAGTTTGTTGGTGCGAATGTCGACGATCTTCTGCAGCTTGGCTGTCGTCGCCTCCAACGTCTTGTAATGCTTGAACCGGTTCGCCAAATCGGCTTTCACCTGCTCCGCGCTGTAGGTGCGTCCGGAATAGACATATTGAGTCGATCCCGATTCGAGGTCATCTCGAAGCTGCAGCATTTCCCGTTTGCACTTGGCCAGCAGCTCCTGATTGCGTTGCACCTGCCGTTGCAGCTTGGCCACTTCGATTTCTTCTCGCACGATTTTGGTCCGATTCCCCGCGATCACCGGTTCCAACTTGGTGATCATGTGGCGGGCACGCTTGAGCTCCCACTCGATCGGCACCATGTCCTTGGCCTCGGTCTTCATCTCCGAATAGGCCGTCGACATGTAACTCCAAATCCCCCGCCCGAACAACATGCTGCCGACCAGCATGGGCACGGCGACGATCAACACTCCACCCAACAGCAACTTCTTGAACATCGGTTCACCTCCTCGACTTCGATCGGTCTTCGAACGGTCCTTGCGGCCTCATCCTGGCCCGAGGGTCTTGGCACGAAATCTTTCGCTCCCTGGTTCTTATTCGGAGCGCCTCGCCCGATCTTGGAAAACGGGTGAACAGACCGCCCGAACCGGTCAGGCGCGTCGGTCGAGTAGTCCGAGTCCCAAAATGGTCATGGCCAGTCCCGCCCACAGTGCCGGCGTGGGAGCTTCGCGAAAGATGAGCACGCCGGCGACAGCCGCCATTGCGGCCTGCGAACCGTTGACGGCGTTGATGTAGACCATGTGTGCCATCTGGAAGGCTCGGGTGAGCGCCAGAAAGGCGACGGCGTTGAAGAACCCGGCGAGGAGGATCACGGTGTAGTCTTGGCGGCTGAATTGCACGACCAACTCGGGGCCCGATCGCCAAACCGCAGCGGCTCCCAGCGAAACGAAACCAACCAGGGAAACGACGAACAGCGTGACGCTAACGGAAGTTCGCCGCTGGACCCCGTAGCGAATCACGACGCCGAGAATCGCATAAGCCGTGCCGGCCAGCATGGCAGCGGCGACTCCCAGCGCCGTCTCCCACCAAGCATCCGGGGACGAGGCGGATCCGACGACGCTCCGATGAGCCGACTCGGCGCCCAGTGACAGCACGCAGACGGCGGCGGTCAGCAGCAGTACGGCGATCAGCGTCCTGCGGGTCACCGGTTCTCCCAACAGCCAGCGGCCCATCACCGTGCCGGAGACGATGATGGTGCCCAGCACCAGCGGGACGGCCAGAGCGATTCCAATCACTCCCAGCGACCATTGCAGGGCCACGTTGCCCAGGAAGTTCCCCAGCAGAGATGCCCAGATCAGGCGACTCAGCACGGTGCGCGAGGGCCACACGGGGTGGCGGCGGCGCATCTGCCACCACAACACGGGAATCACACCGATCAAGGTGGGAACGGCCTTCACGGCGCTCACCCAGACCGGATCGCAGTCGCTGACGGAGCGCAGGCCGATATTGGCCGCGGTATACCCTACGGCCGCCACCAATCCCAGCGCGGTAGCCCACATCGACAGCACGGCGAAACAGCGACCTCTTCCAGCCCATTCCCGACCCCTCCGCCCGGCACGGCGACGACCGGCGTATTGCCCGCGGCGCGGGATCGTGCTCCAGCCTCTTACCTAGGGAAACCGACTACTTGACACCGAGCTTGGGGTGGGCTTTTCGCCACTCCATCCATTTCTTGAGAGCCTGATCTCGTTCGGCATCCGACAGAAAGAGGAGCGAGTAGCGACTATAGACCGTGACCGGGTCGGGTCGGGCGTGCTTGTACCCGTAGTCCTCGATCTTCTGCCCGGTCATGTGGACCAGCATGGCCAGCACGATGTCGCGCACCTCGATCGGGATCGGCTCCTTGCGGATGCGAGCGTTGTGGTGGTTCGTGAATCGATTCGAGTTATTCAGGTGCCGCTCGAGCAACGGTACGTCTTTCAGATCGCCGGCTTTCGCGACTACCATCGCCGCCAGCGGA
>JALSIV010000156.1 GCA_026989685.1 Pirellulaceae bacterium
CTCGGCAAGTCCGAGCTGACATGCGCTCGGGCAAGGGCCCGCGGCCTTGCCGCCGGCCTGCGCCGTTGATTGCTGAACCACCGGCTGTTCACCTATACTCTCTCCCACCACGGGACACACGAGGCAAACCGGAATCCGCACCTGCGACACACTGCCGCAACCTACAAGCCATCCAGAAGCAACCGATCCATGAACGACGATCGTCTCAGCGAGGAAGAACGCATTCGCTACGCCCGGCAACTCGGCGAGGGCGTGTTGACCGAGGAGGGGCAGGTCCGGCTCCGGCGGAGCACCGCTCTGGTGACTCGAGTCGGCGGCATGGGAGGTCCGGCCGCCATGATGCTGGCGATGGGGGGCATCGGCAAGTTGATCATCGCGCACGGCGGCCCGCTCGAGTCTCCCGATCTCAATCGCCAGGTGCTCGGTCGCGAAGAGGGATTGGGGCAGCCTCGAGCCGGCCAGTTCGCTGAGACACTGCGCAGCGTCAGCCGGTTCGTCGAGGTCGAGGCGCTCGACGACGAACCGGACGACGACCAGGCGCTGGAGTTGGCTCGGCGGTGTGACATTATTGTGTCCTGTCCGCCCACATTCGAAGAACGCCTGCGGCTCAACCGAGCCGCCCTGGCTGCCTCGATTCCGCTGATCGACGCCGCTCAGTGGGGGCTCACCGGCACGCTGTTCGTGGCTCGACCGGGCCACACCGCCTGCCTGGCCTGCGCTTACCCCACGGCACCCCCGTTTGAAAAACTGTTCCCCGTCGTGGGAGCCATCTCCGCCGCCACCGGCTCCCTGGCGGCACTCGAAGCCATCAAGATCCTCAGCGGTACGGGAACACCGATGTGGGGACAAATGTGGGTCTATGATGGATTCCACGGCCGCACGCGCCAGTTTGAAGTCGCACGGCGGAAGGACTGCATCTGCCGATAGGGGGTGCGGTGGAGCATGGCGCTCGTGCATTCGAGCCATCGTACTGCCTGTTTCGGGCGGCGAAACCTTGATCCGCGTCCGCTCTCTCCACTACAATCGACCGTGTAGCCATGGCATCGTTCGTGGCGGCCTCCAGGCTCGCTACGAGCCTTGCTGTACGATTGATCGGTTTGTCCGTCGTAGTCGGATAGATGGCCATTCGTTGGTGGTTGCGGTTTAGCGCGTCCGTTCGTCTGTTGGTTCCGGCAACGAATTCGCTCGAAAGCGGACACGGGCTCCGAGGTCTAGGAAGATCCGAGAACTGATTGAAGATTTGAAGGCAGCTGGGTTCGATGAGATTCCCGGAGGTAAAGGTTCTCACCGCAAATTCTCGCATCCTCGCTATCCGGGTGCCGTAACACTCAGCGGCCAACTCGGCGACGATGCAAAGCCGTACCAAGAAAAACAGGTCTGCCGAGCGATCGAGGAGGTCGAAAGATGAACAAAAAGGCTGACCAGTACCACAAGTGGGTTGAATGGAGCGACGAAGATGGGGCGTACATCGGTAGGTGTCCCGATCTGATCAGCGGCATTCACGGCGATGATCCCAAGCAGGTCTACGCCGACTTATGCCAGGTCGTGGAAGAGGTGATCGCTCATCTCGTGTCCGAAGGCCGACCTCTACCTCCTCCGACGGTGCGGCCTATGCGGGAAGTAGTGTAGCGATGCTAGCCGAGGCAGGAGTTATCTACTGTGCGATATCGTGTCCTCATTGAGCAGGATGAGACGGAGTCTATGTCACTCAGGCCCCGGCACTTCCCAACTGTGTTTCGCAGGGGAAAACGTGTTCCGCAGTGATCGACAATACCAAGAAAGCGATCGCTGGATATTTGGAGAGCCTCCAACAACACGATGAACCAGTGCCACGCCCGTTCTCAACCGCCGGCGACGGGAGCCAGTAATTCCAGTTCGCTTCCCTCTTGCAGCCGAGTCGGCTGGTACGATCCGACCGTCCCCACATGGCGACCGTCCACCAATACCATCATGCTGGCCGTCAACAAACCATCGCACTGTTCCCCCAACACGCGCAGCGCATCGGCCAGGCCGGCCTGGTCGTCCAACTCCAGCTCGGCAGGAAGCGACGAAGCCACATGATATCCGCGTCCGGTCAGCCGAATTCGAATCCGCATCAATCTGTCTCTCTCTCCACGCTTTCGCTCGCAACGGACGCCCCCGGGTCCGCCTCGACGACCCTTCCCTTCACCAGCCGGATCACTCGCCGCCCCGCTTGAGCGGCGCGGTCGTCGTGAGTCACCAACAGCACCGTGCCGCCTTCGGCCTGGAACCGCTCCAGCCGCCCCATCACGATGGCCGCGTTCTCCGCGTCCAGGTTGCCCGTCGGTTCGTCCGCCAACAGCAAGCGGGGATCGTTGAGCAGGGCCCGAGCCAACGCCACTCGCTGGCGTTCCCCCGCACTGAGCTGGGCGGGACGGTGAGTCAGCCGGTCCGAAAGCCCGAGTTCCTCGAGCAACGCAAGAGCTCGCTGTCGCGACGCGGGGGTAACCGCCGTTGCGGCCAGGAGCACGTTCTCGCACACGTTCAAATAGGGCAGCAAATGAAAAAGCTGGAATACGAAGCCGACGTGATCGCGGCGAAATGCGGCCCGCCGAGCCGCCGACCACTGGTGAATGGGTTCGCCAAACACGAACACCTCGCCCCGACTCGGTTGGGCCAGTCCACCCACCAGCGCCAGCAACGTCGATTTGCCGGCGCCGCTGTGGCCGCGCACCTCGACGAACTCGCCGCGATTTACCGACAACTCCACGTCACTGAGTGCGTCGATGGTGCCTCGAGCCGATCGGAACGACTTGACGACGCCGCGCAAGGTGACCGCACGGGTAGCCGATGGAATATCACCCGCTGTCGACTGCGATACGACCGTCATCGGAAAACAACCCCGCTTGGCTCGCCGATCCGGTCAACCGCTGCGCGGACGCAACACCAGAAACGTCACGACAAACATGCCGAGCAACGCCACTCCCAGTCCCAGCGCGACTCGCCATAGACCGATGCGAGTCGCCACGGGGGCGCGGTCGGTGGCCCCGCCACCGGAAACTCCGGCACGCGACGCCAATGCGCGGCGCGATTCGCCCTCAACCGACGCCGCCTCGGAATCGTCCGACGAATCGACCCCCTGGTTGTCGCTCGAAACTAGCTTCGTGTCCGACTCGAGATCCGCCGCGTCACTCTCCGCTGTCGCGTCGCCGTCGACCGGCCGCTCCGATTCTGCCTGCCGTTGGTCGCTCCCGGCCTGGCTCGATCCGGACTCTTCGATCCCTCCCGCCCCATTTTCCGAATCGCTGTCGACCGGCTGGTCTCCAGGGCTCAGCGCCAACTCCGGAAAGAGTTGATCCCCGTCGAGCAACGCATCGGTGCCCGTTTCGCCCCCGTGTTTCTCCGCTACGACCGTGGCCGCATTCTCCCAGTCGTAACGCATCAGCAGGTCGACACCGGGATTCTGTTCTTTCACCGTACACGAACAGGCTCCGGAAACGAACTCGACATCTCGAGCCAGATTCTCTTCGGTGATTCCTTTGCCGAGACAGGAGAACAGAGCTCGACCGCGGCCGAACAACACGAACACGATCGGCTCGTCAACACTCGACAGATCGGACTCCACTTCCA
>JALSIV010000157.1 GCA_026989685.1 Pirellulaceae bacterium
CCCAGCAGATTGTGGAGCGTGCGCGAGTTCGCCGGGCGGCGGCGGGCAATGTCCGTTTGGCTCGGTTTCTGGGGATCGATCCGCCTGACGAACAACAAGGCGGAGCGGCCGATCGGACGGTCGAGGCGCTGGTGCGCAAGGCGGACCAGGCGTGGAGGAGGGGGCAGTACGAGTTGGCTGCCGATCGGTATGAGCAGGCGTTGGAGCGTGAGCCGGCTCGGCTGGAAACGTGGCTGAGACTCGCGTTTGCCGCATTGGCCTCCGAGGACTGGGACCGATCGTTGGCCGCGTTCCGGTCAGCGGCCAAGTTGCGAGGCGACCTCGAGCCCGGCGACTTCGACTTGGGTTCGATCTATGCCGACCGGTCAGTCAAGCTTCAGCATTTGGACCAGTTGGCCAAAGCCGCCCTGAGGCGGCCCGACTCTCCCGACATGTGGTTGCTGGTCGGCACCTTTCTGTGGTTCGACGGCCAGTCTGAGCGAGCAGGAAAGTTCCTGGCCAAGGCTCAGACCCTCTCTCGCAGTGAGCGGCCGTTGATGCTGGTTCAGGCACTTTCGCCCCCGGCAGCTCGCTGAGCGACCGCGGCTTCGCGGTACAATCGCCAAAATCGTTACAGCTTGACTCGCCGGTTGCCGATACTGATTCAGAGGGTCAGTGCACCGATGGGGGTGTCGTGTGCCCGGAAGGATCCCGTTATGTGGTGTCGCACCTGCCAGCAAGACGTCCCGGCGGTCCCGTCTCACGACGGTGGAGCGGCCGTCTGCTGTGCGCGCTGCGGGGAGCCCTTTGAATTGGCGACGGGCATGTATGTGGGGACCGAGGCTGGGGCCGCCGCACGGCCATGCGAGTTGCCGTCTTCTTCGCATCCCGGATGCGAGCAGCCGGAGCGAGCGGAAGAGGCCACCGATCTGGAGGCCTGCATTCCCGAATTACCCGCCTGGGACGATACGGCTCTGGAAGACGACCTGTTGCGCGTCGAGCGGATCGTGCAGCGTCTAAGAGACGCCGGTGCCACGCGCCGGGTCGATCCGCCGGTCGATCCGTCCCTGGGAGTCGCCCCTTGGCATGTCGGAAGAGCTCCGGAAACTTCGCCCGGTCGCGGCCCGGTGTGGACTTTCTTGTCGTGGTCGGCCGTGGCGCTGGGACTGGCGGCGTTTGTCTGCGGCGGCGTGTTGCTGACGCTGTCGTGGACCTCCGATCGCCCGGCCCTCTGGTCGATCGGACTGCCGACGATGCTGACGGGACAGATTCTCATTCTGCTGGGGATGTTGGGGCTGTTGGAAACGATCTGGGAGGGGCAGCGTCGAGTTCAACGCGTCTCATCGGGACCGCAAATTCGTATCGATGGTGCGGCTGCTCCCTCTGCACCGCCGTTACCTGCGGTTCACGCCGTGCCAGGCCAAGACCGGGACAGCCCCGTTTTCGCTGACCCGACTCGTTCCGCCTGATCGTACCGCTTTCCGGGGCTCCGTTGGTCGAGTGCAACCGTAGTAGGCTGAAGGCTGAAGGGGAATCACGCGCGGAGAAGAGACAGGGGGGATCTCACGGAGGCACGGAGCCACGGAGAAGAGTGTTTGGTAGCGTGGTTGCGCTACGTCCATCTTCTCGCACCCCTCACCCTTCACCCTTCACCCTTCACACTTGAGAGATGGGCGAGTAGACTACCGGCCGACCTTCGAGCCCGCTCCCTGATACGTTTTCGGACACAAAGGATGCTCCATGTCTTCGGCACTCACGTTGGAAAAACTGGTATCGCTCTGCCGCCGACGCGGTTTCTTGTTTCAAAGCAGTGAGATTTACGGCGGACTCAACGGATTCTGGGACTACGGTCCGATGGGTGTGCTGCTGAAGCGCAACGTCAAGCAGGCGTGGTGGCAGGACATGGTGGAAGGTCACAACGAGCTCGTCGTTCCGCAAGGAGCGCCGTCGAGTTACGAAATGACGGGACTCGACTGCACCATCATCATGCATCCGCAAGTCTGGAAGTGTTCGGGGCACTACGACCTGTTTCACGACTATATGGTCGATTGCCGGGAGACCAAGAAACGGTACCGCTACGATCAGATTCGCGGTCGTTGGGTGAGCTATCAGGGGGAGCGGTTGTTTGTCACGACGATGGCGGAAAGTCCCGAAGAAGCGTTGGAGGACACTCGGCGCCGAGCACTCAAGTACTTCAAGCTCCGAGCGAAGGACGCGGGCAAGTTGGAATGGGAGGCGACGTTTCGCCCGCTGCCCGAGATCGACGACTTGAGTCGGGTGGTGGGGCCCGACGCCATCACACCGGGGACACTCACTGAACCTCGCGAGTTCAACTTGATGTTCAAAACATACGTGGGTGCTCTGGGAGGCGAAGAGAGCGTAGCGTTTCTCCGTCCCGAGACGGCTCAGGGGATCTTTGTCAACTTCAAGAACGTGCTCGATAGTACCCGCGTTCGCATCCCGTTCGGGATTGCTCAGGTCGGTAAGAGTTTCCGCAACGAAATCACTCCGCGCTACTACACGTTCCGGTCTCGCGAGTTCGAGCAGATGGAGATCGAGTTTTTCTGCCATCCCGATTCGTCTCAGCAGTGGTATGGCTACTGGCGGGACCGCCGCATGCAGTGGTATGTCGACTTGGGCCTGGCCGGCGAGCGTTTGCGGCTGCGCGAGCACGATGCGGACGAGCTCAGTCACTATTCCACGGGGACGGCCGACATCGAATACGCGTTTCCTTTTCTTGATCCGGGCGAGTTCGGCGAACTGGAAGGAGTGGCGCATCGCGGCGATTTCGATTTGCGCAGTCACATGGAAGGGAAGCTCGATCCCAACACCAACCCCTTGCAGGTCGAGTTGGACGAAAACGGGAAGCCTCGCTGGCGCGGCAGCGGCAAGGACCTCAGTTATCGCGATCCCGTGACGGGCGAGCGCTACGTTCCTCATGTGATCGAACCTTCGGCGGGAGCCGATCGGGCGACACTCGCCTTCTTGTGCGAGGCCTACGACGAGGACGAGGCGCCCGACGAAAAGGGAGAGCCTCAGAGTCGCACAGTGATGCGTTTCCACCCGCGTATTGCGCCGATGAAGGCCGCCGTCTTCCCGCTGGTGAAGAAGGACGGTATGCCCGAAGTGGCTCAGCAGATCTACACTATGCTCAAGCCGCACTGGTCGACGTTCTATGACGAGAAAGGGGCGGTCGGCCGACGTTACCGGAGACAGGACGAGATCGGCACGCCGTTTTGCATCACGGTGGACGGCCAAACCCTTCAGGACGGAACCGTAACGGTTCGCGATCGGGACACGCTGGAACAAGTGCGAGTTCACCAGCGCGAGTTGGTTTCCTTCTTGGCCGAGCGTCTGGCACCCGGCGGCAAGTCATGATCCCTGCCATCAGCCAGGTCTGTTCACTGGCCAGTTCGTTCGAGGAGGATCTGGCTCAGTTCGATTTGCCGGGAGTCGAAGTCTGGCTGACGAAACTGGAGGCGCACGTTCACGAACACGGGTTGGAGGCGACGGCCCGGATCGTGGAAGCTTATCCTGGGAAACTGGTCGCCGCGGCCTACCAGGGCGGACTGTGGCAAAACCCGTCGGCGGCTCGGG
>JALSIV010000158.1 GCA_026989685.1 Pirellulaceae bacterium
GGCCAACATCATCATGCCCTGGGGCATGTCGATCACCGACAAAGATGAAATCTGGGTCTGCGGCTCGTCGCCTCACTGGTGGCGCCGTCACGGCAAGTACCCCGAGTACAAGGATCAGATGTTCGTTCGCTTTTCCACCGACGGCAAGGTGCGGCAACTGTGGACGATCCCGTTGGGTGACATCGGAAGCGACAAGAACCACCCGGATGTCTCAAAACTGAAGCCGGGGGTGGCGGTCGGTGTCCACTGTATCGCTCAGGATCGACAGGGCAATCTGTATGTCGGCGACATTTATGGCGAACGTGCTCAGAAGTTCGTACCGATCACGAAAAGACGGTGATGCCCCCGGCTTTCCAGCCAGTCTGAAATCTCGAATCTCAAATCTCAAATCTCAAATCTCAAATCTCGAATCTCGAATCTGAAATCTCGAATCTCAAATCTCAAATCTCAAATCTCGAATCTGAAATCTGAAATCTGAAATCTCGAATCTGAAATCTTACATTCCGCTGGTTGCGTCGGGCTATTTTCGAATTTCGTGTGCCTGCGAGGAGGCAGGTGTCTTTTCGAGCCTGTAACAAGACCCGCCGCGCCGCTTTCCGGCCTCGGGCGTGTTGCTTGCAGCATGGAGTGTTGTGACAGCTTCTTAGAGCCTGTAACAAGACCCGCCGCGCCGCTTTCCGGCCTCGGGCGTGTTGCTTGCAGCATGGAGTGCTGTGACAGCTTCTTAAGGCGACGGTGGGGATGGCGATGGCGATCGAGTCGTATCGTCGGCAGCGGACCGCTCGCTGGGATCCGCAGCGTGAGCAGTTGGTGTTCTGACTTCGGCCACCAGCTTGTCCAGCCACCGGCGAGACGGTTCGTCCAAGTACGCCTTGCGCCACACGTCCCCTGGCTGTTTCTCTTCGAGCAACCACCCGGCTCCGTAATAAAGCGTGAAACGGCGGCTCTTTCCCTGGTGGCAACGGATGTCAACGATGTCCGCCGGGACCGTATCGGCGAAGAGACGCCATTTCGCGTCCTGGTAAATGCGGCGCAACCTGGTGATGGCGACAGGATCGCTGACGATCTTCACCGGAGAATCGCCCTTTCGAAGGAACAGCACGTTCACTTCGGCAAAGTCTTCGACGATGGTCCGATCGGGCGCAGTGGAAAGGACGCGACAACCGACCAGAGCCAGAGAGCAAGAAACGGCGACCGTCGTGGTGGGCAACAAGCCGGACCACAACCGGTGGAGAAGTGTCATGCGAGTGTCCTTCCATGGACGGATTCGGTCTTGGGGTATGCCCCACGTTGTGGTCAGGTTCGAGCCGCTACGGCCACCGGCTCGACTCCCGGAAACAACTCGTCGAACAGTCGCCACAGCGAACGGGCATCGGGAGCCTTGGAGACCTCGCGCCGAAAATCGCGAGCACCGGGGCGTCCCTGAGCGTAACAGCAGGCGAACTTGCGCATCAGCAGTGTCCCTTTCTGCTCTCCGAATCGCTCGAGTACCAGAGCGAAATGGCGTTTCAAACACGCCTGCTGCTCGGCCGGCGAGGGATCGGCGGGGATGGGCTGGCCGCGCACGGCGGCCGCCGCCTGGCGGAACAGCCACGGCCTCCCCAATGCGGCTCGAGCAATCATCACACCGTCCACACCGTAACGCCGAAAGGCCTCAGCGACCTTTTCCGGCCGGTCGAGATCGCCGTTGCCGATGAGCGGAATGCGGTGCAGGTACTGCTTGAGGGAGGCGATGTGTTCCCAGTCGGCATCCCCTTTGAAAAAATCCTTGGCCGTCCGGCCATGCACGGTCACCGCCGCAGCTCCCGCCTGTTCGATGGCTTGCACCACATCGGGAGCCGTAATCTGGTCGCGCGAGCAGCCGAGTCGGATCTTGGCCGTGACCGGTGTCGGTGCACACGCGGCTACGACGGTTTCGACGATTCGCCCGACGCGATCGGGAGTCTTCAGCAAGTAGGAACCACTGTGAGCCCGTTCGGTGACCTGCTTGACCGGGCAGCCGAAGTTGAGATCGACCACGCTGACGCGGTACTGAGTTGCCAGCAAATGGCCGACCCGAGCCAGCGTGTCGGGATCATTGTCCCACATCTGCACTGCCAGCGGCCTCGGTTCCTCGGCGACCCCCCACAGTCGATCCGGCGACTCGGCTTGATGGTCGCTTAGCCAGGCGAAGCTCCGCGCGCTGACCATCTCCGTGGCCAGCAGCCCGGCGCCGCCGTAGTCGCGCACGATCTGCCGGAAAGCATAGTTGGTAAAGCCGGCCATGGGAGCCTGCAGGATCGGCGGGTCGATCCGCAGCGAACCGATCAGCAGGGGAGGTGCCAGCATGGGTGGTTCTTGGTGGGGTGTCCAGGAAAGTACCGGGCGGCCAGTCGGCGCCGTAGCCGACCCCAGCATTGTAACTTCGAATAACCGAAACGGGATAGTGTTTCTGGAGCTTGTAATGAGTGAGCGCCCATTTTAACGGTGCCTGGCCGCGGGGCTACCTTGGCGGGAAAGTGGTTTCTTTCCTCTTGAGCCAAAACCTTCCGTAGAGCTTCCTCGGCTCGGCTAGGTTGCTTGCGGCCTGACGTCTTGTGACACGCGCTTAGCGAGTTTGCCAGGTGCTGCCACCGGATGCACCGGAAGTAGCCGGTCCCGAACCGGACGTAGCGGAAGAAGTTGTGCTGTCGGCGATGGAGGCGCCGCTGGGCAGCTCCTCTTCGGCGGAGGTTCGGCGGATGAATTGTAGTCCCGGGGCGGGCAGTTTCGTGGCTCGCGGTTGGCTCGATGGCATTCCGCCCGCAGCGGGCCGCGACAGTGTCGTCGCGTCGTTGACTCGCATCCCCTTGAGTCGAATGCCGCTCTGCGGCGACTTGAGCGGAGCGACGCCCGAACCGACGGCTCCACCGCCTGGAGGAGCCGAGAATCGGGCCGGCTGCGTTGCCGAGCCTGCTGTTGCCGGCTGACTGGAGGATGCGGATGAGCTACCGGAATAGTATGTCTGGGGCTTGGTGTAAGAGTGCGTCGGGGGCGGGGGGACTCGTGTGTTTCCGTACAAGTGGACTCCACCGCCGTTGCGGCCTTGGCAACCGACAAGCGAGATCGCAAGCAGGCCCGACAACAACACCAACATCGACCGAGCCATGACGAGCCCTTTCGCAGACAAATTGGGATCAGCGCGGGAACTAGGTTGCGAAAGGTAACCGAAGCAGCCGTGCCATCCAAGATAGCCTGGGAAAAGTGGGCAAGAGGCGGGGGCGATTGGCGGCGGCATTATTCACTGCAGATGCCGATCGAACCATGCGAACGCATCGTCTTGCATCTTGCGGTCGAAACGATGCGGACCCTCGTAGAACCGACCGTCGAAGCGGTGCTTCACTCTGGCTTTGTCGTACACGGCTTCGATCTTCTTGAGTGAGTCAACCATGCCGGAGTAGGGAAAGAGTCCATCCCGGCGACATTGTTGGACCATCAGCGGCTTGGGGGCCATCATGCTGACGACGTCGGGCAGGTCGAGATAGCGATGGAGTTGCGGCACGAAATGCACAAAGGAATGCGTGTCTACGTGCTTCTTGATCATCGG
>JALSIV010000159.1 GCA_026989685.1 Pirellulaceae bacterium
GCGTTACAGCATCGACCGGCGGAAGAGTCGGCTGCTGCTGCGACGGATGTCCGGGAGGAACGCGGTCCGCCGCCACCAGATAACGAACGATTGCTTCGACCTCGGCGTCATCAAGTCGAAACGTGGGCATCCTCACGTCCAGATAGTGGCGAAGCGTTGCCCCGCGACGCCGAATCGCGTCCCGCAATGCCTGATCGGTGAGCTTGTCTCCCACGCTGTCCAGCGGCGGTGGAGTCATCGCGGGAATGCGCGGAGCCAAGTCCGGTCGATGCTCGCCGACACCGGCCAACGTGGCGGCAATGCCGGTCCCCGTTCCCCGCCGATGACACGCCAGACAATTGTGCTCACGGATCAACCGCTCACCGGAAAGTCCGCTCTTTCGGGCAATGAGTGAAAGAGCATGAGTCCAAGCGTTGAGCGCGCGAAGTTCCCCTCCGGCAACCGCGAAGTGAACCGGAGCACGGGAACCGGCATCCAGACAGCTTGGCCCGCCTGCGGCACTCGCCTGCGTCAGCGGGCGCCGCGCCAGCGTGGCCGGCCGGTCGGATGTGGCGTGGCAGTTGGCGCAGCCGAGCTGCGAAAACAGCTTCTTTCCTCGAACAATCCGATCGGGATCGACGGGAACCCGCTCATCCGCCGCGGCACGAGATGAATCGGTATCTCGGGCCAGCCAGGCGGCGATCGCCGTCGCTTCCTGGCGCGTCAGCTCGAACACGGGCATCCGGTGATCGGGGTGAAACGCCGATGGATCGGCCAGCCAATTCACAAACCACGACGCAGGTCGCTTGGTCGCGACAGCGTCCAGTGGCGGACCGCCGGTCAGCGACGGCTCACCCAGATCGCCCACCGCATGGCAGGCCAGACATCCCAGTGTCAACACCAACCGCTCACCCTGCTCCACCAAGGCAGCCTCCCGCTCCTTGGGAGAGGCAGATTGACTCTTGCGTTTTCGCTTCTTCGGTGCCGGCCTCCACTTCGCCTGCACTTTCTTCGGCGCGGTCGACTGAGCCCACAAGTACGCCACGATGTCGTTCGCATCCCGCTTCGACAAACCGTAAAACGGCATTCGTCGTCCGCCGGCTGACGCAAGCTCGCCCGACGCGGGAAGCTGCTGCATCAGCCGCTCCCGCACCCAGCCGGCTCGCAGAACATGACGAGCGTGTTGCAAGTTGGGACTGGCCAGCGGCCGAGCTTCACCGGTTTGCTCATGGCAAGCCGAACAACGATAGGCGCGAGCCAATGCGCGGCCCTGAGCGAACAGGTCGTCCACACTGTCTTCCACCGCATGTGAAAACACGCGTTCCGGAAGCGGTTCCAGAGAAAAATCGGGCCCCTCCCAGAACAAACGCAGTTCCGCACCTTGGGCCGGCGCACGGTAGGTGATGCGGCATTCGAGCCAATCGTACGGCAAGGTCAGTTGCGGACCGATCAACCATCCCGACGTCGCACGTTTGCCGCTCAGCACGACTCGGTCTCCCAGCCGGATCTCCAATTGACCACATACGAACGCCGAGAACCGGTATTTGCCTTCTCCATCGGTTTCCAACAGACCCGACCACTCGGCCCGAAAACCGAGACCATCGGCCAGTCGCGAATCGGGAGCAAGGCCATCCCGAACGACCAGCGGGCGGGACACGACCGTCGTCACGGGAGGGCGACCGGACTGCTCGTAGCGGACAACCAGTCCCTTGCGGTAGTCCTCGTCCTCTTCCTGACCGTGCGCCACGACGGGTATGACGACTGCCAGACAGAGTCCAACGAGCGAGACGAATCGGATGCGGCAAACGAGCAGGAAATCGTCACACATGATACGTCGGCGGGAAACGGAGGTATCGAAGGCGGGAACGGGTCCAATAGCGGGAATGGGGCAGCCCGAGGATCTCGCCCGGCGGCGCGGGGGAACGCAGCCTTCGCGGGATTAGCGTCTTGGAACTAATCTCTATCCCTTGAGCATCCGATCGAGCAACGCATCGAGTTCCTGATTGCTGACCTTCATGGTGGCCGCCACGACCGCGAAAATCTGCTTTTCGATTTCCGCGAGTTGACCGTCGACGGCCATCATCCGCAACAGCTCTTCCAGCAACTGCATGCGATCGGCCGGATCCGGCGGGATCGTGAGGTGGGCGTCATCGCTGAGGGCATACTCCATCGCCTGTTCGAACTGCGCATCAGTGATCCCCCAGCGGATGGCTCTTCCGGCCAGCATCCGCAACTCCTCCTCCGTCAGCTTGCCGTCGGAAATGGCCATGACCATCAGGTCCTGAAACAGTTCGTACGAGTTCATCCGCCACACCTCTCGTAGATAAACGCCGTCCTGCTCCGACCGGCATCCGGCCGGTTGTCGCAGTAGCAACGAAGGCTCCGCTTCTCAGGATAACACAACCGAGCGGAAAGGTCATCCATCGCGAGGAAAACCGCTCCGCGCCCGTGCCGTGTCGTATCTTTTTCTGCGTCAACCTCCGCCAACAGCGGGGAGTCGCGCCATGGTAGACAGCCCCTCTCCGATCTCCCTGCCACAACAGACAGAGACAGAGACAGAGACAGACGACCGTGGTTCGCAACATACTCGCCAAGCCGCACGAGACTGCCCGCACCGCCGTCACGATCCTAACGTTCGTGCTGGTTCTGCTGGCCGTCGCCTTCTGCTGGTCGCGCGACGACGTCGACCCGGACCTGTGGGGGCATGTCCGATTCGGCCGAGATCATGCGGCAGCCGGGTTGCCGGTACACACGACTTACAGCTATACGGCGGCCGATCAACCGTGGATCAACCATGAACTGGCCGCCGAGTGGCTGTTCGCGGCCATCGATGCTGCCACCGGAAGTTTTGGGCTGCTGGCGCTCAAGTTGGTGCTGGGAATCGCCGTGGTCGGCTTCTGGCTGGCGCGGCATCGCCGCGACGGCGTCCGCGAAGTCATTTCCTTCGGCACGACGCTCCTGTGCGCCTGGGGACTGGCTCACTACTGGTCGGTGCGTCCGCAGATCTTCAGTTACTTCTGTTTCGCTCTCGTGCTCGTACTGCTGGGGCATGCATTCCAGCGGTGGGAAGGCCGATTGCGGTGGAGGTGGCCGCGCCCGCCGGCCGATTCTTTCAACGTTTCCGTTTCCCCCTATCCCTATCAATCCGGCCCTATGCGCGTGCTCTGGTCGGCTCCGCTACTATTCGCCGTCTGGAGCCATCTCCACGGGGGCTTCCTGGCGGGAATCGCCGTCTATGTTCTCTATCTGCTGGGGCGATCCGTGGAAGCGTGGTGGCTGCGCGGTCCCTACGCCTACGGCCACATTCGCCGTTTTCTCCTGATGGCCTTGGCCGCTTCGTTCGCCACCGCTGTGCAACCGTACGGATTGAAGTTGCATTGGTGGTTGTGGCAGTCCTTGAGTGTGCCCCGCCCCGAAATCACCGAGTGGCACCCGCCCGAGTTCCTTTCGACTCACGGCGCGGCGCTCTCGGCCGCCTTGTTGCTGTTCGTCCTCGCCGCGCTGTTGTCGCGCCGCCCCCGCGACCTGGTGCAGTGGACGTTGCTGACAATCCTGGCATGCCAGGCGTTGGCGCATGCCCGCCACACCCCGTTCTTCCTGATCGCATTCGCCTTCTGGATGCCGCCCCATTTGCAGTCGTGCTGGCGGCAACTCGCCTCCCGCTTTCCCGCGAAGCCTCGTACCGAAGTCCATTCATGGGGTAGCGCGGCCGTGTTGGCCGTCGGGTGTCTTGTTCTCGCCACGGCCCTGTGGCCCAAGCTGGGACCGATCCGTGTCGACCGGCAGCATTATCCGGTCTCCGCCGTGGAGTACCTGGCTGCCCGCGGCTGGAGTGGACGGATCGTCGTCACGTACAACTGGGCTCAATACGTCGTCGCCGCTCTGGGTGCCAAAGATGCGTCGTCGCCGGGCTTGCAGGTCTCGTTCGACGGCCGTTTCCGCACGGCCTACCGCCAAGAGCAGGTGGACGCTCACTTCGACTTTATTCTCGGCCAAGTGACAGGCCTGCGTTATCGCGCGTCCGATTCGCCGCCGTACGATCCGACTCGCACTTTGAAGCAGGGTTATCCCGATCTGGTGCTGATCTCGCGAGGCCAACCGCACTCGGTGCGAGTCATGGAGAGCCAAAGCGAATTCGTGTTGCTCTATCAAGACGAAGTGGCACAACTGTGGGGGCGAAAAAACCGTTTCGACGATCCCGCAAGCCCTGATTATGTAGCTCCGCGTGACAGATCGGTGTCTAACAGTCCGCAATGGGGCGCCGTCGCCTGGCCGGCCGTCCCTCACGTCGCCTCACCACAATCCACGGCTCGCCTGCCCTCGTCCGGCTACTTCCCGAGGAGGACAGCTCTGTGATCCCTGGTTGGCAATCATGGCTCGGACAGCCGCGAACCGATCTTTCGGAGTGGACAGAGCGAACCGTCGCCTGCGCGCTGTTCGCGGCGGCCATGTTGATGATGTCGTACAACAAAGCCGACCCCGATCTGTGGGGACATTGGCAATACGGGCTGGATGCCGAGAAGTTCGGCCTTCCGCAACTGACGACCTATTCGTACACCGTGACCGATTACCGCTGGGTCAACCATGAGTGGGTCAGCGAGTGGCTGCTGGCTCGAGGTTGGCTCACATTCGGCGCACCCGGCTTGCTACTGGGCAAATGCCTGCTCGGCCTGGCGGTGCTGGTCGCCGTCTATCGCCGCATTCGGGGATGCGGCTTCGGTACCGTCTCCGGCGGAGTACTGATGCTGGCAGTCGGTTACAACCTGATGCTGTTTTGGAAACTGCGTCCCCAAACGCTCAGTTTCGCGCTGCTGCTGGTGACGCTGTTCCTGCTGGACCGGGCATTCGGGCGCACGGCCGTCGGCCCCCTGGATCGGCTACGCGGGGTGCGGTTTCGCTATCTGTGGCTGCTGCCGCCGCTCATGGCGCTGTGGACCAACCTGCACGGAGCCTTCGCCGCCGGCCTGGCCGTGATTGTCGTCTATCTGGCGGGACGAGCCGGTCAATACGTTTGGAGTCTTGGAAGACGGAGCGCAACGACCGTGCTGGGAATCGTCGGTACTCTCGCCGCCACGGCCGCAGCCACGCTACTGAATCCCTACGGGTGGAGACTGCACCGGTGGATGTGGGAATCGCTCTCGCAACCTCGCCCCGAGATCATCGAATGGCTCCCGCCTGCGCTGCTGAGCGAAGTGTGGCTGCCCTTCTGGTTGTTGGCGGCCGGAACGGTCGCCGGCATGGCCGTCGCCTGGCGACGTCAGGACCTGGTGGAAACCACCGTATTGGCCGCGCTGCTGTGGCAGGCGTGCCGCCATCACCGCCACGTGGCGCTGTTTGTGATTGCCGCCGCGTGGTGGGCACCTTTCGCCTGGCGGGAGTTGTTCACCCGCTTTCACCCGCGCCGGGCCGACACGCACGACGTTCCGCCTCGCGCCGTGCTTGTGCTGATCCTACTGGCCAGCACGGCTGCGGCGTTGGGACTGGGTGGCATGGCGCTGGCGCGTTGCCGCTCCATCGTCGTCCTCCCCCGCTCCTATCCCGTCGACGCCTTTCAATTCATGCGCGACCACGGCCTCGAGGGTCGAATGGTCGTCCAGTTTCGCTGGGCCCAGTATGCGTTGGCTGCATTCGGCAACCACGAGGATCCTCGTGGCCAGGGAAAGACGACCGTGGCCTTCGACGGCCGGTTTCGCACCTGCTATCCCCAGTCGATCGTCGATGCCAGCTTCGATTTCATCCTGGGAACCGGACCTGACGTGGCTCGCTATCGCTCCAAGGACTCGCCTCCCTTCGATCCTACTCGCATCCTACGGATCGGCCACCCCGACCTGGTGCTGATCGACGTTGGAGCCAATGCCACACGTGCCGCGATGCGCAGTCAACAACAGGACTGGGTGCTGCTCTACCGAGACGGCGTGGCCGAACTGTGGGGGCGACGAAGCCTCTACGACGATCCCCATCTCGCCAGCTACCTGCCACCCGATCAACGTGTCTTCACCGACGCCATTTCCAAGCGCCCCGTGCCGTTCCCCGCGTTCCCGCGACCGCGCCGTCCCGCCCAGGGCAACCGTCCACGTCGACCGAGACCATCCATCCCGAACACGTCCCAGCCGACCATACGATCGCGCACAACGCGTTCAACCAACATTCGCCCCATTGGAGAAATGAGACGAAATGATGACTTCCGACAACTCGCTTGATCACTCGACGCCATCCACGGTCCGGCCCGTAGAAAACCGCCGGACGACGCACTCCAATCCCGTCGGCACCATCGCCGCTAGGATCGAAGAGCGCCTGGATCGGATCATCGAATTGCTGCGGGAAGATGCGGAGCAAGAGACGATCGCTCCGTTGATGACACCGCCGGGGTTCCTGCTCTCGGTAGTGATTCCGGTGTTCAACGAAGCGGAGACGATCGAAGAGGTCGTGCGACGCGTCGAGAAACTCCCGGTGGCCAAGGAGATCATCCTGGTCGACGACGGCAGCACCGACGGGACCCGCGAACGGCTCGAGCAGATGAAACGCCACCGCGTGATCCTCAAAGACCGGAATGAGGGCAAAGGCGCCGCTCTGCGCGACGGCTTTGCCGCGGCAGTGGGCACCGTCATCGTCGTGCAGGATGCCGATCTGGAATACCATCCGGCCGATATCTTGCGGCTACTACCGCCACTGCTGGAAGGGCGGGCGGACGTAGTGTATGGTTCCCGCTTCCTGGGAGACGAGCCGTGCGATCCGTCCTGGCTGCACCGAGTCGGCAACGCCATGCTGACTCGGCTGTCCAATTGCGTGACCGGCCTGAAGCTGACCGACATGGAGACGTGCTACAAGGCGTTTCGCAAGGATGTCCTGCGCGATCTGCCGATTCACCAGGATCGATTCGGCTTCGAACCGGAGGTGACGGCCAAGCTGGCGCGGCGCGGCTGGCGGTTCTGCGAAGTCCCCGTCGCCTACGATCCGCGAGGCTACGAAGAAGGCAAGAAAATCGGTTGGCGAGACGGGTTCAACGCCATCTATTGCATCCTGCGTTACGCGTGGTGGGACTGAGTGGACGAACCGGCACCCGTGGCCAACTCGCGCACCACCACGCGATTCCCTTGGATCTCGATCACGCGAATCGGCCGGCCGGCGTCAATGAACCGGCCGTCCGCCACGACGTCGACGTACTCTTCACCGAAGATCGCCCGACCGGCCGGTCGCAGCGGGGTGTCGGCCGTTCCCTCGTCTCCCACCACCACGCCGAACTCGCTCGCTTGGCCGCTCTCGTCGGCTGCGGCCTCCGTCTCGTCGGCTACGGGGGGCGCCAAGACCAGACGCTTGAACATGGGAAGTCGCTGCATTCTCGGGCCGATCACCATCAGCGTAATACCGCCGGCGGCGACCGCCACGACGAACGCCGCCGCGGCGCGGCCCGCCTGAGCCAATGCGATGCGATCGTCGGGCAGGTGCCCCTGGTAACTGGCCATGACCACCGAAGCGATCAGCAGCAAGATTCCACTCAGCCCCGCCACGCCGAACCCCGGAATCACAAACAACTCCATGGCCAGAAAGACCAACCCCGACAGAAACAAGATCACTTCCAGCCACCCCGCCGTTCCCCCCAGGAAATGACTCCAGAAAAAGAGCACAAAGCAAAGACCGGCAATCAGCCCCCCCACTCCCGTTCCCGGGGCGGAGAGTTCGAAGAACAAGGCCACCAAGCCGACGAACAGCAGGAATCCCGTTCCCAACCAACTGTTGAGCAGCAGAATCAGCACGTCGACGCTCGTCTGTCGCAGCCGAACGGGATCTTCTTCCAACTTCAGGTACTGCTCCAACTCGCCGGCTCCGGCGACCGTGACCGAAGCCAGTCCGAGACGAACCGCCTGCTCACCGTTGAGTGTCAGGTACTTGTCGGGCGCCGACTCCGGAATCGGCTCCACCGCCTGCCACCGGCCTCCCTGCTCGACGCGACTCTTGGGAAGAATCTTCCAGGGGCCGTCCTCCCTTTCGCGAACCCGCACCAGTTCCAGCTTCTTGTTCACCATCGCTTCCGCCAGATCGGGAGACCTGCCCTTCGCCGATGCCAGATCGCGAACCACGCGAGCCAGGTACGACACGACTTTTTCCGGGGCGTCGCGAAACCGAGCGTCCTCTCCTTCGATAATGGGCCCGGCGTCGCCGATCCGCGCCGACGGCAACAAGACGATCTCGTCGCAAGCCAGCGAGAATATCGCGGCGCCGCTGATGGCTTCCCGCGGTACGAAGGCGATCGTTCTCGCCCAATCGATCTTCGCCAGATGCTCGGCGATCTCGACACTGCTCACCAGCATCCCGCCGGGGCTGTCGATTTCAATCACCACCGTCTCCGCGCCCATCGCCTTGGCCCGCTCGAGTTTGCGCAACAGCAAGGCCTGCGAAAGAGGAGTGATCATGCCCCGGAACTCGATCCATGCACACGGAGCGGCTCGGCTCGGAGCGGCAGCCATCCAGCCGGCGAGCAGCAGCCACGCAGCGCTCCACACCACGCGACCGCGACGCCTGCGACTGCGCAACCACCTGCTGTCTCGATGCTGCCGTACCTTCATCCCCACCACGCCTCGTGATAAAGTGAGCGGTGCCCGACTCTCGTACCATTGTAGTGTTCGCCACGGCTTTGACGAGCCAGTCAGAGAGGCTTCCCCTCGAATCCCGCAGGGGAATCCTCACGGAAACAGAAAACGGACCCTCTTCATGTCGCGCCAGATGATCTTGCTGACCGAAGGACACAGCGACCCGCATACGGCGAAAACGGCCTGCAGCGTACTGCGATACCGCGGCGAGGAGGTCGTCGCCGTCCTCGATTCGACGCGCCGAGGCGCCCCCGTCTCCGCTTCGCTCGGAGTCGAATCCCCGCTCACGTTCATCGGCTCGCTCGAGGAGGCACCTCGAGCCGACACGCTGCTGATCGGGATCGCCCCGCCGGGCGGAAAGATCCCCGTCTCCTGGCGACCACTGATCCTCGAAGCGATCTCGCGAAAGATGAACATCGTCTCCGGGCTCCATGACTTCCTCAAGGACGACTGCGAGTTCGTTGAAGCGGCACGGCAGCATCAAGTCGAACTGGTCGACGTGAGGAGCAACACGTTTCGCGAAATCGCCAGGATGGTTCCGCTGCGCCGCGAGTCCATTCGCATCCTCACGGTAGGCCACGACTGCAGTGTCGGCAAAATGGTCACCGCTATTGAAACGACGCGAGCATTGGAGAGACTGGGCGAGTCCGCCTCTTTCATCGCCACGGGCCAAACCGGCATCATGGTCTCCGGCGACGGCTTGCCCGTCGACTGCATCGTCTCCGACTTCGTCAGCGGCGCCGCCGAACACCTGGTTGCCAAGCACCAGCACCGCGACTATTTGCTGATCGAGGGTCAAGGGAGTCTGGTTCACCCATCCTATTCCCCGGTCACCCTGGGCTTGCTGCACGGCTCCCGCCCGCACGGTTTGATCTTCTGCTACGAAATCGGGCGAGAAACGGTGACCGGCGTCCCGCACATGAAGATCCCACCGCTCGAACAAATCATGCGGCTCAATGAGGAAATCGCCGGGGTTCTCCATCCCTGCCGCACCATCGGAATCGCCGTCAACGGCCGGCGGGTCGACGTCGAGCGCACCTGGCGCGAGTGCCGGGAAGCCGAAGACCGGTTCGGTATTCCCGCCTGCGACGTGTTCCGGCACGGAGCCGCCAAACTGGCTCGCGCCGCTCAGGCCTTGCGATCCGACGTGCTCTCCGATCCGATCCCGGCTCACCCAAGGGAAGACTGATCATGCAACTGCGACTGTGGCACTACGACCTGCCGCTCAAACACACCTTCACCATTTCCCGCGAATCGATCGACGTGCAGCCGACCGTGATCGTAGAACTCGAGCAGGACGGCGTGCGAGGTTACGGCGAAGCCACCACGAATCCGTACTACGGCGTGACCTTGGAGTCACTCACCGAGGCCATCGGATCGTGCCGGGACATTCTCGAGAAGTCGGCCCTGGGAGATCCTGTCGAACTGTACGAGCAACTCGCCGAACCGCTCGACTCGCACCGGTTCGCGCTTTGTGCGCTGGACCAGGCCGCTCACGATCTTTGGGGAAAACTGCAAGGCAAGCCGGTCTACCAGTTGTGGGGACTTTCCACCGACCACACCCCGGTCTCCAACTACACCATCGGAATCGACTCGGTCGAAACCATGGTCAGCAAACTCAATGAATTCGCCGGCTGGCCGATCTACAAGATCAAACTGGGAACGGGGCAAGATGTGGAGATCGTCGAGCGGTTGCGGCGGGAAACCGACGCCGTCTTCCGCGTCGATGCCAACTGTGGATGGTCGGCCGAGGAAACCGTCGACAACTCGCGTGCTCTGGCACCATTGGGCGTGGAGTTCATCGAACAGCCGCTTCCGGCAACCGAATGGGAGGCCATGCGACAAGTCCGCCGGGAATCGAAACTCCCAGTGGTTGCCGATGAGTCGTGTCAGCGAGAAGAGGACGTAGCGTGCTGCGATGGCTTCTTCCACGGCATCAACATCAAACTGGTCAAGTGCGGCGGGCTCACACCGGCTCGCCGCATGATCGCAGCGGCTCGGACTCGAGGCCTCAGCGTCATGGTCGGCTGCATGACCGAGTCGTCGGTCGGCATTTCGGCGATCGCCCAATTACTCCCGCTACTCGATGCCGTCGACATGGACGGAGCCGTCTTGTTGGCCAAAGACGTCGCCAGCGGCGTCACACTCGATCGTGGTGTCTGTCGCTACCCGGACCGGCCGGGTTGCGGCATCGAACTGATGGAAGAAGGACGACGACTATTATGAACGCCGATCGGAGAAACTCGAACGTGCCCGCCGAGCGTGCCGAGGGGTTTCGTGTCTTTGCCATCGCTTCGGGAATCGTCGGTTGTGCGGCCGTCATTCTGGGCGCACTCGGTGCGCACCTCCTGCAGGAACGACTGGAGCACCACGATGGAATGGCCAACTACCAGCTTGCCAAGCAGTATTTGTTCGTCCATGCGCTGGCCTTGGCCGGCGTGGCCATGCTGCTGCGTTTCCGACCGTCCCGCTGGGCAAGACTGGCGGGATGGTGTTTCTTGTTCGGCATTGCGGCCTTTCCGGGAAGCCTGCTGGTAATCAGTCTCACCGGTTGGCGAGCCGCCGGAAACGCGGCTCCCTTCGGTGGAATCGCACTGATGGCCGGCTGGCTGCTGTGGGGTATCTCCGGAGCGAAACGATCATGACGGTCAGCGTGCTCGATCTGTTCACGATCGGGATCGGACCCTCCAGCTCGCATGCGGTGGGGCCGATGCGAGCGGCCCGTCGTTTCGTCAGCGAACTCTCCGCCGATGGCCGTCTCGAGCATGTAGCCCGCATCGAGGTCACACTGTACGGTTCGCTTGCCCTTACCGGAAAGGGACACGGAACCGATCGTGCCGTGGTGCTGGGATTGGCCGGCTCGTCCCCCGAGGAAGTCGATCCGGAAACGATCCCCGCTTTCCTCCGTGAACTCCGCCAGACTCGTCAGCTCAAGTTGCTGCACACTCATCCGATCGAGTTCGACCTCGAGCAAGGCATTGTGTTCGACCGAAAGCACACACTTCCCCAACATCCCAACGCGCTGCGGATCCGAGCCGTGGACGATACGGGAGCGCCCATCCGCGAAACAGTCTATTTCTCGATCGGGGGCGGCTTCGTGCTGAGCGAGAACGAGTGGGGACGACCGGCCAGGTCCGCCGTAGCGAGCCCCTTTCCGTTTCGCAGTGGTGACGAGATGCTCCGCATGGCCGCCGACTCGGGCTTGTCCGTCAGCGGCATGATGTGGGAGAACGAGCGGGTCCGTCACAGCGCCGAGTACCTCCGTTCGGAATTGCTCAAACGCTGGCAAGTGATGCGCGAGTGCGCCGAGAGGGGGTGTCGAACCGAAGGGATCCTGCCGGGAGGACTCAAGGTGAAACGGCGGGCGCCCGAACTCTATCGCAAGCTGCGAGCGGCTCCCGACAGCGAGCGTGTCGATCCGCTATCCGCACTCGACTGGGTCGACGTGATGGCTCTGGCCGTGAGCGAAGAGAATGCGGCCGGAGGTCGGATTGTCACGGCACCGACCAACGGGGCCGCCGGCATCATCCCGGCCGTGCTCCATTTTTTCGTCCGCTACCATCACGGTGATGAGGAGAGCATCGTTCGCTTCCTGCTCGTGGCGGGCGCCATCGCCATCTTGTTCAAAGAGAACGCCTCGCTTTCGGGCGCCGAGGTCGGCTGCCAGGGAGAAGTCGGCGTCGCCTGCTCGATGGCTGCCGCCGCGCTGACCGAAGTACTCGGTGGAAGCGTCCGTCAAGTCGAACAGGCCGCGGAAATCGGCATGGAACATAACCTGGGACTGACCTGCGATCCGGTCGGAGGGCTCGTTCAAGTTCCCTGCATCGAACGCAATGCGATGGGCGCGGTAAAGGCCATCAATGCTTCGCGACTCGCCTTGCGAGGGACCGGAGAACACCGCATCTCGCTCGATCGAGTGATTGACACGATGCGGCGGACCGGTGCCGACATGTCGACCAAATACAAAGAAACTTCGCGAGGCGGCCTGGCCGTGAATGTCGCCGAGTGCTGAATGGGCCCGCATCGATCGCCGAAGCGGGCCGCGCCAATCGACTGCCCTTGCGGCCGACCCTGGGGTGAAAAATCCTCTGATGGTCAGCGACGACCGCGTCAAATGGCCCGCCAGCCGTCATCCCGCAAGCACATCGTCTATCGTCTGGCCCGTCAGGATTCGCTCAGCCCACTCCAGCAAATCCATGAACGCTTGACCACCGTTGATGGCCGTTATCGGGCGTGGCCGGATCTACTTCTGCTACCATCTCCGGTATGCCCCGGCGCATCACCCGCTACTTCAAGACCCGCTCATAACACCGAGCGGTCCGCTGAGCCATGACTTCGGCGGAATAGAGCGTCTGCTGGCGGCGCCGTACTTGCCCACTCATGTCGCGCCACGGTCGGGGATTGGTACAAGCCTCCGTGATTCCCTCGAACAGGCGCTCGGCCAGCTCGGCGGCATCTCCGGGCTTCACCAGAAAGCCGTCGATGCCGTGGCGAACCAAGTCTCGCACTCCCGCGACGTTACTGCCGATCACCGGAATGCCGGCCGCCATGGCTTCCAGCACCACCATCGGTGTGCCTTCCGGCAGGACGCTGGGCATGACGAACCAGTCGAGCCGGTCGAGCACTTCGTCGATTTCACGGACGAAACCGGGAAACTCCGTGATGTCGCCGACGTCGGCTCGAGCGACCTCCCGGTGAATCAGCCGCGCGTACTCGTCACTCTCCCACGGCCCGACGATCTCGAGGCGAAAGTCGACGCCGCGCTGTCGCAATCGTCCGGCCGCCTCAACCAGAGTCTCGATTCCCTTGCGAGGTCGCAGCAGTCCCACCGTTCCCACCACGGGCGGCCGATTCGGCTGTTCTTTGGCCGGCGGTCGAGTCGGTACGCCATTCGGAATCAGGACTCGGTACACTCCCAATCCCAGTCGCTCGGCCAGTTCCAACGCGGCGGGTGACACGGCGATCACGGCATCCGCGCTTTGGAGCAGCCGCAATGTGCGCCGCCGCAATAAGGCTCGCAGCGCCGAAACCGGCTCTTGCAGACTCACATCGTGCAACGTATAGACCAACGGAACATCTGCCTTGATCGCCGCGGGTGCCGCCAGCCAGAGGGAACGAGGCGTGTGAGCGTGCAGCAAGGCGATTCCTTCTTCACGAATCCGGTCCGCCAATTCGCCGATCGCTCGAAACGGAAAGGGGCTGTGGACCGGCACCGACTCCAGCGGAACGTCGATCGACTTCCTTCGAGCATCGAACGTGCGGCTCTTGACACAGACGAACTCGGTTTCCACTCCCAGAGGACGGAGATGCTCGGCCAGCAGGTCTTGCACCCGCTCAGCGCCGGCGTAGTGCTCCCCGTTGATCACGTGCAGTACACGGCGAGTCTGCGGCGACACCCCGCTCCCGTCGCTCCCATCCCGGCTCAAATCACACAGCGATAGTGTTGTCATCATCTCTCCGGCGGGCGACTCCCGGTGGCTCTCGACGAAGAACCACGCTGTTTCCGTTTTTCAAATCTAGCTTGTCGCTAAAGGCAACCGACCCACCGAACCGGGAGGACCGCCAACGAGAGACGGCAGGTTCTGCGGACTGTGTCGAATGGGGGACCTGGAGCGGACAAACGGCCCGGCACTGCGGACCTCACCGCCGAATCGTCGTCGCACCCTGCACGAGAGCGAGCCATGTTTGCAAGGGCATCGGACAACCTAACATCCCGCCTGGAGAGATTCTCATGCACGCCGGCGTCTGGAAGAGCCCACTACTGGGTAGCTACCACTGGCTCACGCTACCCTACCGCCGTTGGGCCCTGTCGCGACTTTGCCGCCAGGGACGAGCTCCCGTCGTGGTCTTGTTCTACCACCGTGTCGCCGACATCGATCCGGTACCCTGGTCGATCGGCAACCGTCAATTCGCCCGGCAGATCGAGTGGCTGCAGCAGCGCTTCGACATGGTGTCGCTCGAAGAGGCTCAGCGACGGCTGCGTGACGGCAGTACTCGCCCGGCCGCCCATATCACTTTCGATGACGGCTATGCCGAGAATTGCGATTTCGCCATCCCGCTGCTGCTCGACCGCCAGATCCCCTGCACGTACTTCGTGTCGCTGGAACACGTTTCCCATCAGATCCCCTTCGCTCACGATGTCAAGCTGGGGAAACGGTTCCCCATCAACACGATCATGGAGCTGCGGCGGATGGCAGACGCGGGTATCGAAATCGGTGCTCACACACGAACGCATCCGGACTTGGGAAGTCTGAACTCGCGGGAAGCCCTGTACGACGAAATCGCCCGCTCGGGTACCGAGCTCCAGCAACTGCTGGGTCGGGACGTTCGCTACTTCGCTTTTCCCTTTGGCCTCAAGTCGAACATTCCTCGAGAGGGTTACCGAATCGCCAGGGAATTCGGTTACCGCGCCGTGATGAGCGCCTACGGGGGCTACAACTTTCCCGGAGACGATCCATTTCATATTCAGCGGGTCCACGGTGATCCCGAGATGCCTCGCTTCAAGAACGCCATTCATCTAGATCCTCGCAAAATGCGCATTCCCAGATTGGAACGTGAGTGGTCGAGCGATGGCATGCAGGAAGACGAGTTGGCTGCCGATGGGTCGTCGGAGCAGACTCGCGACCCGATGCCGCAGGTGACGACTCCCGCCGTCGGCAACTGTGACACTATTGCGTCTTGCCTCGAGGCGGCAACAACGGAACCGTAAGCCGCTCACACACATCACCATCCCATTTTCCGAAAGGCGAGTGTTGTGATGACGAGACGTTGGTGGAGACGACCGCTGTTGCCTCGCGAACAACGGGGCCGCCTGGGAGTGATGTTCATCCACACCGAACTGCTGCTCGGCGGAGCTGAGACACTGCTGCTCGAGCTGATCCGCCATATGGATCGATCGCGGTTCGTTCCGCGGATCGCCCTGTTGCAACGGTCGGGCCCGCTGGGAGAAGCGGCCGCCGCGGAGGTTCCACTCACCACCGGTTGGCTCAAGCACAAATACGATGCGGCCGTGATCGCACGGCTGGGTCGACACCTGAGAGAAACGGAGACGGACGCCGTCATCACCGTGGGAACGGGGGGCGACCGCATGTTCTGGGGACGTCTGGCGGCGTGGCATGCCCGAGTGCCCGTGATCCTTTCCGCCATCCACTCCACCGGAGTCCCCCACGGAATCGAACTCCCCAACCGCTGGCTCACTCCCATCACCGACGGTTTTATCGGCTGCGCCCACCAGCACGCTCGCTACCTGGTTGAGCAGGAGGGATGCCCGAGAAACAAGGTCTTTACCGTGCCCAACGGTGTCGACGTCGACAAGTTTCGGCCGGGCGATCAGGAGAAGGCGCGAGCCCGCATGGGATGGAGCCCCGAGTGGCCGATGGCGGGCATCGTGGCCGCATTGCGGCCGGAAAAGCAGCATGTATTGCTGATCGAAGCATGGAGCCGAGTCGTCAAAGTACTCCCCCATGCCAAGTTGATGATCGTGGGGGACGGACCGGAGCGCACGGCCATCGAACGGGCGCGAGCTCGTTACCAAGTGGAAGAGTCGGTGTGGATGCTGGGGCGTCGCGACGACGTACCCGACCTGTTGCCGGCTCTCGACGTGATGGTCCTCTCTTCCAAGATGGAGGCCAACCCCGCTTCCACACTCGAAGCCTCCGCCTGCGGAATCGCCGTGGTGGCTCCCGACGTCGGTTCGCTTGGAGAAACCGTGCTGCCCGAAAGAACGGGCCTGCTTTATCCGGGGAGCCGACCCGATGCGCTCGCCGCGGCGCTCGTGCGGGTACTCGCGGATCGCCCCTGGGCCCGGCAACTGGGAGTCGCCGGCCGCTCGCTGGTCAAGCAGCGGTTCTCACTGGAGGTGATGGTGGGCGGTTACGAGCGGCTGATCGAGGGGCTGTACGACGCCGCCTGGACCGGGAAACCCTTCCTGCCGGACGATCTGGACGCGGGAAAACCGGATCGGTCGGGACCGGTGGAAAGCCTCGTCCATGACGCAACGAACGGCAGCGTCACCGAATCGGTGAGGTAGGTGCGTTCGACCGTCATGGGCGTCCGTCGGACTCTTCTTGGCAGTGAGCGATCTCGGGGCTGTAGCCGTCCAACAGATCGGCCGACGCACGCTGGCGTTCGACGGCCGGGGATCACTCATCCAAGTCAGCCTGACGCACCACTTCTTCTACGGCTTTCGTGGGTGCGGTTCAGAGAAGGGGAGGCGGCGAGGGACGCGCCGGACCGACTTATTCCCGGTTCATCCAAAATCGGCCTTTACGTTTCGGCGGATTGGCGTCAAAATAGCCGTCCGTGAGAATCAGGGAAGATGGCCACCATGGGAAGGTGGCCCGGGTTCCAGCAAGGAGTGCTGAAAGTGAAAAGCGTCGACCTCACCGGCCAGGATCGCCTCGGTTCTATCCACCCCGCCCCTCGCGTTCCAGGCCGCCCCCACTCATCCGGCGCGGCGCTGCTGCTCGCGCTGGCGGCCCTGCTGGGAGGGCTCCCGGCGGCACAAGGCCAAACGCGCGTTGCCGTGATCGATATCGAGCGTGTGTTGCACGAGCACCCGCGATTGATTCAGCAGCGAGACGTATTTCGCCGCGAATCGGAAGCCATGCAGGCCTACATTCAGCAGGAACGGGCTCGCATGAAGAAAATGGCCGAGCGGCTCCGCGAATACAAACCGGGTACCGACGCGTACCGCCAACTGGAAAAGGAACTGGCCAATGCCGACGCGGATCTCACCGTCCAGATGCAACTCAAGCAGAAGGATGTGGGCACGCGGGAAGCCAAAATCATGTACCAGGCCTACATGGAAGTCGTGTCGCTGGTAACGCGCTACTGCCAGCGCAACGGCATCTCGGTGGTGCTGCGGTACCGGAGCAAGCCGATCGACCCGGAAGATCCGCGGTCGATTCGAGCCGGCCTGCTGCAGGGCGTGGTCTATCACCGCGATCTCGATATCACCGATGACATCCTGGCGGAGATCAAACGAGGCATTCCGCCGGCCGGCTCGATGTCGTCCCGCCCCCAGATTCCCCGTCGCCGCTGAACCCGGTCGCGCAGGGTATGGGATCGTTTTTCAACTTGATTCGGCAACACACTTCATGGTCTCCCCACAACCGATCGCCGATCCGAACGCCAATCGCATGCGACCGCGGGTCGCAACGGCGGCACCCACCGACGCCCTACCCGACCAGCAACAGACACTCCGGCGGGCCGCGCGCGTGACCGGTCGCGGCTATTACACCGGCGACGAGGTGACGGTCGAGTTGCGACCGGCTCCCGCGGGCAGCGGTATCGTGTTCGTGCGTGAGGACTGCCGTCCTCATGTTCGCATTCCGGCTCGAATCGATTACCGCGTCGACGACATGCGCCGCACCTCGTTGGCTCGAGGCAACATTCGGGTGGAAATGATCGAGCACGCGATGGCATCGCTGGCCGCTCTGGGAATCGATAACTGCGAACTGGCGATCGACCGCCCCGAACTGCCGGCGGGCGACGGATCGGCACTCGATTTCGTGGAGGCCATTCACTCCGCGGGCGTGCACCGACAACGTGCCCGCGCGGAGACTTGCGTGATCCGCGAGCCGATTCGAGTCGAGCACGGTGATGCCTGGCTGGAAGCCGCCCCACACCCCCAGGGGAGATGGGAGCTGCACTACCAACTCGATTACTCCCAGACGCCCGCGATCGGCAGTCAGTCGCTCTCCGTCGTGGTCGGCCCCCGCCGCTTCGCCTGCGAAATCGCGCCGGCTCGCTCCTTCCTGCTCGAACAGGAAGCCCAGTGGTTGAGATCCCAGGGTCTCGGCCGGCACGTCACACCGCAAGAGATCCTCGTGTTCGGCCAGGACGGTCCGATCGACAACGAGTTGCGGTTCGACGACGAATGCGTTCGCCACAAACTTCTCGACTTGATCGGCGATCTGTCACTGTGCGGCCGACGGCTGTCCGGTCGCTTTCGAGCCGCTCGCAGCGGCCATCAACTCAATGGAGCCTTGACCGTTCAAATCGCTCAGTGCTGCCGCGAAATGCCTCAGCGTTGCTCGGCTTAGCCAAGATGTGGTCGCTTTCACGGATGAAACGCCATGCCCACTCATGTTGATCCACGAGCCGCCGTCGACCCGCGAGCCCAAATCGGAGACGACGTCCATATCGGACCGTTCTGCGTCGTCGGTCCACACGTGCAAATCGGTCGCGGCACGCGACTCGAGAACAATGTCACGGTCACCGGACACACCACGATCGGCGAATTCAACCACCTCTACCCCGGCGTGGTCATCGGCGCTCCGCCGCAGGACCTCAGCTATCAGGGAAGCGATACCCGAGTCCATATCGGAGATCACAACGTCTTCCGGGAATCGGTCACCGTCAATCGCGCCTCGGAGAAGGAAGAAGGAGTCACCATCGTCGGCAGCCACGGCTTCTTCATGGCATGCTCGCACATTGCCCACGACTGCCGTGTGGGCGACCATGTTGTCGCCGCCAACGCCGTGTTGATGGGGGGGCATGTCCACGTCCACGACCATGTCACGCTCTCCGGAGCCGCCGCCATCCACCACTTCGCCACCGTCGGCGCCTTCGCATTCGTCAGTGGCATGAGCCGCGTGCTGCACGACGTGCCACCCTTCATGCTGGCCGACGGCTCGCCCGCCCGCGCTCGCTGTGTCAACGTCGTGGCACTGAAACGCAACAACTTCAGCCAAGACCAGATTCGAGCCCTCTCCGAAGCGCATCGTCTGATCTACCGTGCCAAGGTGGGACTCGATCAGGCCAGGGAGATCCTGCGAGCCAACCGGCAACTCGTGCCGGTCGTCAACCACATGCTCTCGTTCGTGCAAACGCAACTGGAAGGGCGGCATGGACGAGCTCGAGACCGAAGGAGAGCGGCGTGAGCCTTCCTCGCATCGCCGTGATCGGCGCCGGACACCTGGGATCGATCCATGCCCGGTTGCTGTCCGAGCGAGCCGATGCCCGCCTGGTCGCCGTCGTCGATCCGATCCCCGCCGCGCGACAGACCATCGAACGGCAACTGGGAATCGCCACCTACGGGTCCCTGACCGAACTCGAGGGGAGACTCGATGCCGCCATTGTCGCTTCGCCGACCAGCACTCATTACGAAGTGGCCGGCGCACTGCTCGATCGCGGTGTCCACGTCTTCGTCGAAAAGCCGCTGACGCCGCGTAGCCTGGAAGGCCGGGCACTCTGCCAGGCCGCCCGCCGGCGCAACTGCATCCTGCAAGTCGGCCATAGCGAACGATTCAACGCCGCCTGGCTCGCGGTAGCCCCTTTCCTGACAGGCGTGCATCGCATCCGAGCCACACGCCAAAGCGGATTCCCCTCGCGGTCGCTCGACGTGGGTGTGGTCCTCGACCTGATGATCCACGAAATCGACCTCGTCCTCTCCCTCACCACGGCTCCTCTGGTCGAGCTGTCCGCTCATGCCGCCACCGTGGTGGGCCCCCACGAAGACATCGTCTCCGCCCGATTGCGGTTCGACGACGGCATGGTAGCCGAGCTGGAGAGTTCGCGAGTCAGCCCGCGGCGGGAACGAAAATGGGACGTACTGACCGACCAGGGCTGGGCCGAAGTCGATTTCGCCCAAACCAGCGCATCCGTTGCCCTGGCCGTCCCCGAGTTTTGCGACGTGGCCCACCAAGTGGCCGGATGGCCCCACGCACGCCGCATGGAATTCGCCGATCAACTGTTCTGCCAGTGGATGCCGCAAACCCAACTCGACGTGGGCACCGTCAATGCCCTCGCCGCCGAACACGATGAATTCCTGGCAGCCATTCGAGGGGAATCTGCGGTGACCGTCGACGGAAACGCCGGCTGCCGGGCCGTCGAACTGGCCGAGCAGATCCTGGCGGCCTGCGGCACGCCGGTGAGGATCGGCTCCCACCGAAGCCCGCCGTCACGGGAAGCGGCGTGACGAGGCGGAGCGGGGAATGAAAAATGAAAAGTGAAAAATGAAAAATGGGGAATGGGAAATGGGAAATGGGAAATGGGGAATGAGATGGGCACGGTGACGAGGTGACAAGGAGGGAGCAGCGGCGACACCTCGACGACCGGACGGGGTTTTATCAGGGGTGAATCGATTGCCCTTCTGCTAAAATGGGATCGTCGATCTCTGCATTCGGAGCACTCGACACCATCGTCGGACCTTCCGATTCCGTTGTCTGGCTTCCCCCTTGCCCGCGAGTGATCCTCATGAGACACCTCAGCCTTCCGGTCGTGTCGGCAACAATCTTTTGGCCACGCCGCAGCACCATCCTGGTGGCATTCTGCTTCCTGCTGTCTCCTCTGACGGTCACCATCGCCCAGCCTCCATTTGAACGGGGGCGAGGCTTTGATCCCACATTCATCCTCCGCCGGATGGACCGCAATGGAAACGGGATGATCGAACCGGACGAGATGGAGGGCCGAGGCGGCGATTTTCTCAAGCGATTCTTGGGGGACGGTATCACTCGAGTCCGCCGTCCCTTGCGCATCGAAAGCCTGGCGGAGGCGATTCGCCGGCGGATGGAGTCGGGCCGTATGGGATCAAGCAGCTCGAGCAGCCGGTTTTCGCGAGGCGGCGGAAGCATTCCGGAAGACGAACCGCTGGTTCCCGGTTTCGAAGTGGGCGAAGAACCCCAACCGGTCCTTGGCTTCGGTGTCTCCGATGAGAAGTTCGACGTGAAAGTGACGGAAGAGGATCTGCGGGAAGCCGAGCGGACGTTGAGACGATATGACGCCAATCGAGACGGCATTCTCGATGCCAAAGAGATCGCGCGCGGACGGTGGCGCGATCCGCCCACCGCCACCGACCGAAACCGAGACGGAAAACTCAGCAAGTCGGAACTCGCCCTGCGGTACGCTCTGCGGCGAAAAGCACGCGAAAGCGGCGATGCGGGAAGCAGCAGCAGCGGCCGGAGCAGCAGCCGAGACAGTCGCGACCGAGGAGGCTTCAGCCGCTTTGGCCGTAGCTCACGAGGCGGCTTTTTCGGCGGCTCCAGCGGCGATCGCATGGCCATGATCATCGACAGCATCCTGCGACGTTACGACACCAACCGCAACGGAGTGCTGGAAAAATCCGAATGGGGGAGCTTTCGCACGGACCCGTCGGCGGCCGAC
>JALSIV010000160.1 GCA_026989685.1 Pirellulaceae bacterium
GCCAATACGGGCAAACCCTATCAGGAGAGCATCACTCTCCAAGGCGGCAGCCACAGCGGCACTCGCTCTTCTCCGTTCGCGCTGATCGGAAACGGCGCCGTGTTGGATGGTCGCAAGCCGGTTCCCGCGGGAGCCTGGGAGTTTTATGAGGGACACGTATTCCGGTTCCGCCCCGAGCGAATGGCGTTTCAAGTCTTGTATTTGGACGACACCCCGGCCACTCGGGTCGACGCCGATCCGACTCGGGAAACGTTGCCGCCTCTTCAACCGCGTCAGTGGTGTTTGTGGCGAGGTCACATCTATTTTTGTGTCGAGCCTCGTCATCTCCCGAGCGACTACGACCTTTTCTATGGGGGAGAGACCGTCGGGATCACGCTCTATGAGGTACGCCACGTGGTGGTGATGGATCTGACCGTGCGCGGTTTTCAACTCGATGGCATCAACGCTCACGATGGAGCGCGCGACGTGATCCTCGCCGGCGTGACGTCTCGAGGCAACGGCCGCAGCGGGTTCTCGGTCGGCGGCGCATCACGCGTGATGCTGTGGCAGTGCGTGGGCACTGAGAATGGAGCGGCTCAACTGCGCATGGAAGGCTACTCGCGGACCACCATCAAGCAATGCCGGTTCGATCCGGGTCCCGGCGTGGCGACGGTCCGCGAGGATCACGCCGTCATGGAATCACCCGGTCCATGACGGGGGACGACTCATCCTCTCCCTCTGCGTCCTGCCCACCGAGCCGTTGCGCTTCCTGTTGGATTCGATCCCATTCGGCCTGTGCCGACCAGTAGTAACACAATCCCAGGCCGGCCATCACGATCTGGATCAGTCGGAACACCAGCGCCACGATGACGCCGGAAACGGCATGCGCCGTCACGGGGAGGATCTTGTAGAGCGACTCCATCGCCAGTTCGAACGCACCGAGTCCGGCGGGCGTGAAGGGGAGCGAACCGGCCACCATAGACAGCGGAACGATCACCAGATGCTCGCCCAAAGTGGGCACGACGGGAAAGAGCGCTCGAGCGATGCAGTAAAGCGACATCGCGAACAACACATGAGTCGCGAAGCTCTGAACCAGGGCGATCGCCAGAATTCCCGGACGCCGCCGGTACATCCTCAACGCTCCGATCAACCGCTCCAGGACCCCACCGACTCGCGGCAGCCGCGTGAGCATCTCCGCCAGGGCGCCGGTGGTGAAACCGGGAAGTGCCAGGATACCCATGGCAACAGCGCCCAGCACCGTTGCAACCAGTGTTGCTTGAGAGACCGCGCGGACATCGACCGGCATGTCTTCCCGCCAGGTGAGCAGAACGGCGACGCTGGCCACAATCAACAGAGCATACAGGCCGATGACCCGATCCACCAAGACCGAAGCCACGGCTTCCGGCCGCTTGCGAGGTCGCTCGCGGGCAATGAAGATCGCCTTGAACAGATCACCGCCCACCACACCCACCGACACGAAATTGAGCAGGAATCCGAGAAATCCCAAACGGAGTGCATCGGCCAGGCGAAAGGGAATGTGCAGACTGCGCACCAGCATTTGCCAGCGAACGAAGGTATTCACCAGGGCGGCCATCGCCAGCACCAAGCTGGCAGTCAACAGCCACCAGTTCTTGTTCATTCCCCGGAGCTGCTGGAGCTGCGTGGGCGGTGTCCTCCACACCAGCCAGACGATCACTGCCAACGGCAGGATGATCTTGGAGCCTGTAACAAGAGCTGCCGCGCCGCGCCCCCGCCTCGGGCGTGTTGCTTGCGGCATGGATTTTTGTGACAGCCTCTTCAGCGCTTTTCGTAGAACTTTCCACACAACCTCGATCCCTTGTCCGAGCTGCTTCCACCTGCAATCGGCTCCCCCAACGACTCTACCTTTTGCGCCGATGTCGCGGCGTCTGACGGGAAAAATCCGCCCTCCTTACAACCGCGCTCATGCGGATCTTTCCACCACCGCCCCTCGGCGCGACGCATCACGGGGCGATCCAACCGTCGGGCGTCTGAGCATGCAACTGCGGGGCGGGCTGCGACAGGCGCTCGAGTTGTTCCATGGCAGGCTGGACGGCGGATTCCCCGAGGAGCAGATCGATCTGACAGGTGAACGTCCGCCGCTCGCGCGGCTCGAGCCGCACGACGCGCCCCTGCTCCTCCTCGAAGCTCCTTGGATTGGGGAAGTTGGTGGCCGGCTCGAGGCCGACCACATACCCGTCCATTCGGCCGGTCGGATTCTTCCACAGCGAAAAGCAAGGGAGCGTGGCTGTTTCGAACGTGACGTGAGCGGCTACGGAATGGTCGCTCTTCACCAGCAGCGCGTGCCCGCGGCCGGATGCGTCGGCCCGTGGCTTGAAGAAATAGACCCGTTCGGCCATCCCGGGCTGAGGATCCGGGAAACGGCCCCACTGCTCCAACTCACTGGCCGCTTCGGGCGTTCGAGCCACCACTTCGTCGGCGGCGACCCAGACGCGCGATCCGCCGTCGAGCAAGTCGCCACCGAAGTTGATGTGGTACAGGAGCTGCGCTGTGGCCGGACTGTCGGACAGATTTTCGATGGTATCGCGAATGAGGATGGCATGACGATCGGGAATCAGTTCCATGCTGCTGTGCAAACGCAGCTTGGCAAAATGGAATCGGGTTTCGTCGACGATTCCCGTCAGGCGCAGGGCGCCATGATCGAGACGCCGCAATTCGACGAAGTGGGCCGGCCGGTTGGAAATCCGGCCATGAAGCGGGTAGCGCAGCCGTCCGTCTTCGGTGAACTCGGGAGCCCCATTGCTTTCCAGACCGCAGCGAGCGATCCATTCGTCGAATCCATCGAGCCATCCCAGGCCCGACGGTTCGAACAATGGAACGAAACTCGGATGGACCGGCCCCCGTACGGGCGAATTCCAGCCAAATGAACGTCGCCCCAATCGCGCGGCATGGATGTTCATTCCTCGAGTCGGCACGACGTCGACTTCGAGGCCGTTGAGGCTGAGCGTAACCACTTGCACGCCGTCTTTCAGTCCGCCGCGAGCCACATGGCTGGAGGCCCACCAGCCGTCTCCTTCGACGCGCCAGTCGTCGAGGAGACGACCACTTTCGTCATCCAGCAAGGTCCAATCCAACTCGCTCACTTGCTTGGTCCTCCCATCATTCGTCCACGGTAGTCGAGTCGGCGCGTGGACCGCGACGCTCGGCCGAATCTGCCGGGGATCGGCTGCAGTTCGGCGCCTCTGCCATGGTAGTGATCCCGGTCGATCTTGGCCATCGCCATCGGTGCCCTGGCTTGCGAAGTCGGTCGAAAGGCAATAAAACATTGGCGTTGCGCGCGACACCAAATGCAGGTCGGGAGGCACGACTCGAATCCACAGAGCGTCTCCAGGTAAGTGAGGTCACCGATGTCCCAAACAGGTACGATTCCGCAAGAAAAACTGGTTCCCGGCGACAACGTCGCCTCGGTCCTCGATGCCGCCCTCGATGCCGGTGAAGGCTTGTTACGGTTGACCCCCACCTGGGTTCCGCGCAGTTTTCTCCATCCGGGTCGGCGGCTCAAGCTGCACCCTCACGACCTGTACGCCTACGGGGCCGACCGCGGCGGCATCGACGAGCGGTGGTTCGCCAGCACGACCGAAGCGGCCAACGAGGGTCGGGTCTGGCATGAAGGGCTCAGCTTCTGCAGCTTCGAGGGTCGGCAGTTCACGCTCCGCGACGCCGTATGTGAAGCCGGCCCGACACTGATTGGACAGGCGATGTGGGACCGATATCAGCGGTGGCCCGTCTATTCGAAGTTCTTCGACAACATGGGGCCGATCCCGCACCACATGCACCAGTCTTTCGAAGACGCCGCTCGCACCGGACAGGAGGGCAAGCCGGAAAGCTATTACTTCCCCCCGCAGTACAACAACGTCGACAACAACTTCGCCTATACGTTTATGGGGCTCGAACCGGGAACGACGCGCGAACAACTCCGGCGGTGCCTGGAGAACTGGAACCGGGGAGACAACGGGATCCTCGATCTGTCCCGCGCATATCGACTTCAGCGGGGCACCGGCTGGCTGATCCCGCCGGGAGTGTTGCACGCCCCCGGCTCCCTCTGCACGTATGAGCCTCAGTGGGGGAGCGATGTGTTCGGCATGTTCCAGTCGATCGTGGAAGGGCGCTACGTTCCCTGGTCGCTCTGTGTCAAGGATGTTCCTCCCGACAAGCACCACGACCTGGACTACATCATCGATCAGCTCGATTGGGAACGCAACGTCGACACCCATTTCAAGCAGCATCATTACCTCGAACCGATCGTGGCCGAGGAAGGAGACGGCTACGTCGACCGCTGGATCGTCTACGGACACATCGACGGGGAGCAGCTCTTCTCCGCCAAGGAACTGACGATCCAGCCCGGAGCCAGCTGCACGTTGAAAGATCCGGGAGCCAGCGGGTGGATCACCGTACAAGGTAAAGGGACCATCGGGCGGCTCAACCTGCAGACTCCCGCGCTGATCCGATTCGGCGATGAAACGGAAGACGAGGTGTTCATCAGCTACGAGGCTGCTCAACGAGGAGTCGAGATCGTCAATACGGGCAGCGAACCGCTGGTCGGTCTTCGTTACTTCGGACCGCATACGCACAGCTCAGTACCCCAGATCGAGGAGACTCCCTAAGGCGTACAACGAAAAACGGTGGTGTGGCGCAGCGTGATCCGGGTTCGCGCGGCCGGGACGGGATTGTCCGGACACCATCAGTCCAACGATTGGAAGTTTTCAACAAAGGATCGCTTCAATGTCCATTCGCACCTCCATCGGCACTTGGGCCTTTCTTTTCAACCAGGAACGCAAGATTCCCTTCGACGAGGTCGTGGAAGGGCTGCATGAACTCAAGTTCGACGGCCTCGAGTTGGGAGCCTTCGATATTCACCCCAATCCCGACAATACGCCGACTGCCGAAGAACGCAGCCGAGTACGCCAAATGTGGGAATCGCGCGGTATGGGGTGCAGTGGTCTGGCGGCCGACTTGTGGAGCGAAAACCTGATTACGGCCCCCGATACGGCCAGCTACATGAACACCTTCCAGAAGAACCTCAAATTCTGCACCGACCTGGGGATCGACGTGATCCGCGTCGATACGACGGAAGATCCCTGGGTGCTGGGCGACGTCCCGGGCGAGACTCGCCCCGAGAACGTCACCACGCAGGTCGACTACGACACGGCGCTGCGCCGCGTCGGCGAGACGTGGCGGCGCTGCGCCGACATGGCGGCCGACGTCGGCGTGCGCGTGGTGTGGGAATTCGAGCCCGGCTTCGCGTTCAACAAGCCGAGTGACATCTTCCGAGTCCTCGATGCGGTCCACCACGACAACTTCATGGTGATGTTCGACACCTGCCACGCCGACAACGTCGCCGTGGAAGGGGCTCGGCAACCGGGCGAAAAGGAAACACTCCCCGGCGGAATCCGGGAACTGGCCGAACGCCTCAAGGGAAAAATCGGGCGCATCCACTTGATCGACTCGGATGGAACGCTCAACGAGCATAAGACCAGCACACATCCGCCATTCGGTGAGGGCCGACTCGATTTCGACGACTTCATGCCCGCTCTGGTCGCCGCTGGTTGCCCCGATGACTGGTGGACCATCGACTTGTGCTTTTGGCCCAACGCCTGGGATGCCACCGCCAAGTGCAAGAAAGCCATCGACGAATTGGCGGCGAAATACGCGCCGTAGCGGCATCGCGCATTGCCGGGAGCATCCCTCACTTCGATTCCACTGGAAGCGGCTTACAAGAAGGGACGGTGAAACATGAGCAAACCACTGCGAGTGGGAATGATCGGCTACGGCTTCATGGGCCGAGCGCATTCGAATGCCTACCACCAGGTGAACTATTTCTTCGATCGCCAGTACCGCCCCGTTCTGCAGGCCTGCTGCGCTCGGAATGAAGAAAAGATCAAGGCGTTCGCCGAGCAGTGGGGCTATGCGTCCTACGAAACCGACTGGCGCAAACTGATCGAACGGGACGACATCGACCTGATCGATATCGGCAGTCCCAACAACACGCACCGCGAAATCGTGTTGGCGGCCGCCGAAGCCGGCAAGATGATTCTCTGCGAGAAACCGCTGGCAATGAACGTGGCCGAAGCCGAGGAAATGGTGGCCGCCGTGGAAAAGGCGGGAGTCCCCAACATGGTGTGGTTCAACTACCGCCGCGTTCCCGCCATTTCGCTGGCTCGCCAGTTGGTGGATGAGGGCCGGATCGGACGGCCGTTCCACTACCGAGCCACCTACCTGCAGGACTGGACGATCGCCACCGATGTTCCCCAAGGCGGCGCCGCCCTGTGGCGACTCGATGCCAAAGTCGCCGGATCCGGCGTGACCGGAGACTTGCTGGCCCACTCGATCGACACCGCCGAGTGGCTCAACGGACCCATCCGCTCGGTCGTCGCCAAGACCGAGACCTTCGTCAAGGAGCGCCTGCACCAGGAAACGGGCAAGGTGGAACCGGTGGAAATCGACGACGCCTGTATGCTCCTCGCCGTTTTCGCCAACGGATCGATGGGCACCTTCGAGTCGACCCGCTACGCTCGAGGACGCAAGAACTACAACACCTTCGAACTCAACGGGGACCGCGGCAGCGTGTTCTTCGATCTGGAAGACCCGCAATACCTCGACTACTTCCGCTATGCCGACCCGGACACGGGAAAGAAAGTCGAAGACCATCTGACCGGATGGAGCCGCATTCATGTCACCAACTTCGAGCACCCCTACATGGACAAGTACTGGGTGCCCGGATGTACCATCGGCTACGAACACACCTTTATCAATGCGCTGGCCGATTTCCTGGAGAGCCTGGAGACGGGCCGGCCCGTGCAACCCGACTTCCAGAGCGGTCTGCGAACGCAAAAGGTGTGCGATGCCGTCCTGGAAAGTGCTCGCAGCGGCCAGTGGATCGAAATCGAATAGGCGTTGTGGCCGGTCGCCGCCAACGGTCGCGGCGCTGACGGCCCACCCAGGAGGACCCGATGATGAAGTTCGGCATGAATCTGCTGCTGTGGACCAGTGACCTCCAAGAGTCGATCTTGCCGGTCCTCGAATCACTCAAAACGATGGGCTACGACGGCGTGGAAATCCCTCTGTTCGATCTCGACGTGGAAAAATACCAGACCTGGGGTCGACGGCTAGACGACCTGGAATTGCAACGCACCGCCGTGACCGTGCGCAGCGACGCCGACAATCCGATCAGTCCCGACCCGACCATCCGAGCCAAGGGCCTGGAACAGAACCGGCTCACGCTCGACTGCTGCCAAGCTCTGGGCGTGGAAACACTGGTCGGACCCTTCCACTCGGCGCTCGGGTCGTTCACCGGCAAAGGCCCCACCCGCGACGAGTGGCAATGGGGAGTCGAGAGTATCCGGCAGATGGCCGAGTATGCCGGTCAGTGCAACGTGATGCTGGGTGTCGAATGCCTCAATCGCTTCGAATGCTACTTCCTCAACTCGCATGCCGACCTGGCCCGCTTCGTGAAAGAGGTCGACCATCCGCACTGCCGTGCCATGTACGACACCTTCCACGCCAACATCGAGGAAAAGTCGGTGGCCGATGCGCTGCGAGCGTGTGGCGACGTGCTCGCTCACGTGCACATTTCCGAGAACGACCGCAGCACGCCCGGTGCCGGCGGAGTTCGCTGGAAGGAGACGTTCGACGCGCTCAAACAGATCGGATACGACGGCTGGATGGTGGTGGAAGCCTTCGGGCTGGCGCTTCCCGAACTGGCGGCTGCCACCAAGATCTGGCGGCGGATGTTCGAGAGTGAAGAGCAGTTGTCACGCGATGCCCTGGCATTCATGAAGTCCGAAGTGGCCAAGCGATGGTAGCCGCATCCGACTCCTCGCCCGATGAACATCCGCCCTCGAAGGGGGCGTTCCCCGGCAACCGGGCGGCCGAACCCGAGGCGGCCAAGGAATGGTCGTTGGAAGAGCTCGGGCAAGCCTATGCGGAACTGTTGCGGGAGGGAGAGGACCCGTACGAGCCGCCCAAGGACCGTCCACCTCCGGCAATCGACGAATGGGTGGAGGAAGCTCACTGCCCCCTTTCCCCCCGATCGATTCTCGAAGCCATCTTGTTCGTGGGCCACCCTCGCCACGAACCGATCACCAGCCGCGACATCGCCGCTCTGATGCGAGGTGTCCGCCCCGCCGAGATCGACGATCTGGTGGAAGAGTTGCGGCACGACTACCAGCGGGAAGGTCGGCCCTACACCATCGTCTCCAGCGGCCAGGGATACCGGATGACGTTGCGGGACGAGTGGACCGCTCTGCACCGCCGGTTCCTGGGGCGTCAACGGGAGGCCCGGCTTTCTCAGGCAGCCATCGATGTGCTGGCCATCGTGGCCTATAACCCGGGAATCGCTCGTGGCGATATCGAACGGCTGCGGGAAAAGCCGAGCGGTTCCATTCTCGGGCAACTGGTGCGGAGACAACTGCTGCGGTTGGAGCGCGATCCTCACAAGCGACGCGTCGCCTACTACTATCCGACCCAGCGGTTCCTCGAACTATTCCACTTGCGGTCGCTCGACGACTTGCCTCAGGTTTCCGAGTAACCCGTCCACCGGCACGCCGCTGCGACCCGCGAAAAAATCTCCGCTCTCTCGCCAAAAAATCTCCCCCAAACTGTTTGCGTTTTTTGCCCACCATAGGTAAAATCGCGTCGGTAATTTTCGTATTCTACTTCTCTTCGACTCGAAAAGGGGGATGAGATGCTGCGATCGTGGCACATCGTGGCGGCAGTCGCCGTATGGGGAGCACCCGCCATCGCGTTGGCTCAGTCGGGACTCTCGGCGGAAACTCTGAAGAAACTGAAAGCCGCTACGGTGCTGGTTGAGATAGAGACGGAAGAGGAGGGTGGAAGCGGTTCGGGATTCGTGCTGGAAAAGCTGCCCGCGGACGAACAGGCTCCACAAGGATCGGTACTCGTGGTAACCAACGCCCATGTGGTGGACCCTCAGGGCGCCAGCCGTGTAAAGATCACCTGTGTTTTCCACAGCGGCTCACGCCAGGAAGTCAGTTACCCCGCCAGGCGACTGGCGGTGGACGAAGACCGCGACTTGGCCATCTTGAAAGTCGACGGTGCAGACCTTCCTGAACCGCTCGATGTCGCCACTGAAGTCGACGTTCACGAAACGCTCCCCGTATTCGTATTGGGGTTTCCGTTCGGTGAACTGCTGGCGACCAGCCGCCGGCGACCCGCGATCACCATCTCCAAAGGCACCGTTTCCAGTATCCGGCGCGACGACTGGAATCGCATTGCGCTGATTCAAGTTGACAACGGCATCAATCCGGGAAACTCGGGAGGACCCGTCGTCACCGAGTCGGGCTCTCTGATTGGCATATCGGTCGCGAAGATCCGAGGCGCCGACATTGGATTCGCCATCCCGAAGTCCGAGCTGGAGGCGATGCTCCAAGGGCGAGTCGCCAAGGTCTCCCTTCAACCAGTGCTCTTCAGCGAAAAGCAGGCGGAATACCAATTCCGTGTGGATGTCATCGACCCCAAAGATAACATTACCAAGCTGGAAATCTGGACGGCTCCGCGCGCTCAAGTCTCCCAGCCCATCGCTCCCGGTGAGGACGGCCGGTGGCGGCCGGTGGCCAGCGACATGCAAACGTTTTCGCTCAAGCGATTCCGCTTCGGCCATCATGCAGGAAGAGTGAGGATTCTGCACCCGCGAAAAGGCGAACCCTATCTCTTCCAGGTACGCTATGAAACCAAGGACGGAAAGACTCATTTTACGGCTCCCGCCCCTTTTGTTCTTGGAGTGACTGGCGCGGGGCGGGTCAATACGGTCGAGGATTCGTCCCGGTCGACGCAGCAGGAGGGCGTGGCGGGCAATGATGCGCCGCGTCGGGGCATGCCACTGCGAGGTGATGTGCCCGAAGAAGAGAACGGAGCGGTGCAGGTCGAGTCGTTTGATGCGACGATTACGCGCGTGGTATTGGGGGGTGGTGGCAGGTATCTGATCCTGCATTTGGGAGCCGACGATCAGGCTGTCGTCTACGATCTCCGTGAACGCAAGAAAGTTCTTACTCTGTCGGCACCGGAAGAAGACGTGATCGTGGCCAACCAGAACACCCTCTTCGTTCTGTCGAGAACCGAGCGCCGTTTCGAAAGCTGGTCGCTGGCCACGATGTCTCGAGGTCGCAAGGGTAAACTGCCCATTGACGGGCCGGTGATTGCCGCGGCCGCCGGAATGGCATCGAAAGGTCAGATTCTGGTCGCCTGGGCGGCTCAAATCGGCGGCAGCGCTCGGGTATTCTATTCCCTGATCAATCCCGGCTCAAAAAAGTCGACCGTGCTGAATCCCACTCCCACTCGCAACAGGCGGGTGAAGTCGTACCAACTCCCTATTCGTGTCAACAACGCCGGACATGGCATCGAAATGTTGATGTCGAGTGACGGAAAGACGATCGCCCTGAGTCGCACGCGAGTCTCACCAACGGGCGCCGAGATCATCCGTCTTCGCAAGGATGACCGCGCCAGCCTGATCTACGATCACGAGACGTATGGGCACGTCATGCCGACCGCCGACGGCCGCTGGGTCTGTACAGGAAAAGGCGTATTCAGCGCCGACCTGGTGCGGTCTCACAGCGAAACTCCCGCCGTGGCATCCACGCACCCCAAATTCTTCATGGCCGTAGCCAAGGAGCGCGGTTCCTTCGACATTTGCGAAACCGCCACCGGCAAGGCGGTGCGCACACTTCCTCCGCTGCGTGAATTGGGTGACGATTTGCGGGCTTTGAAACAGTCCCGATTGGCGTTCTATGAGCGGTTCCTGCTGATTCCCCAGTACAACTGCATGGTTTCGATACCGCTGGGAGACGATCGAATCGCCATTCGCGACGTCGATCTGGGCGTGGCCGCGGAAGCCGATCAGGATGACGGCCTGCGCAACATCACCGGCGAACCCTATCGCACCTGGAAGGACCGTAGTGGAAAATACGAAGTTGTCGCGAGACTCGTGGCCATCGGTCCCACCGAAATCACCATCCAGCGCAGGGAAGGCAACCGGGTGAAGGTGTCCATCAGCCGGTTGAGCGAGAAAGATGTGGAGTATGTTCGACAATTCGAACGATAGCCGCGACCGGCACGGCCGGCCGTCATGGATGGCCATCGAGTTCTTTGCCCCCAGCCACGTCTCGGTCAGCAGCCACAGCCGGCCAATACGCCGGAAGCGTGGCCCGCTTGTCCGAACGCGACCATCCGGTCGATGCAGACTTGTTTCATGGCTTCGCGGGCCGGCTTGAGGTACGCCCGGGGATCGAACTGCTCCGGTTGCTCCGCCAGCACTTTGCGAATGGCGCCCGTCATGGCCAAACGATTGTCCGTATCGACGTTGATCTTCCGCACACCGTGTTGGATGCCCCGTTGGATCTCTTCGACGGGGACGCCCCACGTCGGTCGGATCGCACCACCGTAGCGGTTGATCACCTCCTGCAATTCCCGAGGAACCGATGAGCTGCCGTGCATGACCAGATGCGTGTTGGGAATCCGGCGATGAATCTCCTCGATGCGATCCATGGCCAGCACGTCACCATCCGGCTTTCGCGTGAACTTGTAGGCTCCATGGCTGGTTCCGATCGCCACCGCCAGCGCATCGACTCCCGTGGCCTCGACGAATCGAGCCGCCTCTTCCGGGTCCGTCAAAAGCTGTTCGCGACTCAGCTTGCCCGTCGCCCCGTGGCCATCTTCCTGGTCGCCGGTGCCCGTTTCCAACGAACCGAGACAGCCCAACTCTCCCTCCACCGAGACGTTCCGCTGGTGAGCCAGCTCGACGACGCGGCGGGTGACTTCTACGTTGTAGGCGAAATCGGCCGGAGTCTTGCCGTCCTCACGCAGCGACCCATCCATCATCACCGAAGTGAAGCCGTTCTCGATCGCACTCAGACAAGTCTCCACGCTGTTGCCGTGATCCTGGTGCATCACGATGGGGATGCGAGGATAGAGCTCGACAGCCGCCAACATGAGATGCCGAAGATAGGCGTCCTGGGAATAGGCTCGAGCTCCTCGGGACGCTTGGATGATCACCGGCGATTCGGTCTCCGCCGCCGCCGCCATGATCGCCTGGATTTGCTCCATATTGTTGACGTTGAATGCGGCCACGCCGTAGTCGTTTTCCGCGGCATGGTCGAGCAGTGGTCTCAGCGGGATCAGTGGCATCGGTCTTCCTTTGCTCGGGTCGGAAAGCCACGTTCCCAGAAACGTGACTTCGCTCGATTGGCAATTGTCTCGCCACCGATTGTAGCCAAACCGCCACTGCTCGAAAGCCGCCGGACACCACCTCTCCAGGGGGGCGTGGGCCGAATTGCAATTGCCCCGGCCACGGGGCGCCGGTTATGTTACGTGGCGGGGAACGGCCATCGGTGGCCGGGAGTAGCCGTCGCGAACAACCGGCTGGTCCCTTCCCGGGGACGTGTGAGGTGTTTGGAGCACCGAAAATGCAATTGCCAGGCATCAAACGACGACGGATTGCACAAGCAGTCGGGGCAATCGTCCTGGCCGGCGCCCTCGGTTCTCTTTGTCGGGGGCAGTCAGAGCCCGGCGACGAACAGGCTCGGGAAAAGAAGATCGCCACGCTGATCTCCCAATTGGGATCGGACGAGTTTGTGATTCGAGAGAGAGCATCTCAGGCGCTGGCCGACCTGGGACTCGACGCGCTCGACGCTCTGGCCAAAGCCCAATACGACGACGACGTGGAAATCGCCGTTCGCGCTCGCAGGATTCTGCTGTCCATCCAGGTTCGCTGGGTGGTCGACGGTGACCCTTCCAGTGCACGTCGGGTGCTGCAGCATTACGGACAGCTTCCGGCGGCACAGCGCGTCACGGCCATCGAACGACTGGAAGGGCTACCGGCCGGAAGGGGGCTGCCGCCACTGGCTCGGATCGCTCGCTATGACCCGTCCCCTCGAGTAGCCCGGTTCGCCGCGTTGGCGTTTCTCCGTTCTCCGTGCCCGCCCCTCGAGCGGCGCGAGCGGGTGGTGCGCGACGTCGAGCGGACACTGGGCAACAGTCGTCGGGTGGCGGTCGAGTGGATCCACGTGGCCTTGCGGTTGTGGGAGCATCCCGAGCAATCGGTGGCCGCGTGGGCCGAAATCGTCGAACGCGAGCTGTCCACATTCCTGCTCCATCCCGAACGCAACGGGCCGGATGTGCTACGAGCCCTGTTGCTGGGCCACGTCGACGTGCTGTTGGAACACGGCAGGTGCGATCAGGCTCATCAAACAGCCCGGCGCGTGCTGCCCCTGTTGCCCGACGACAGTGCTCAACTGATTGAAACGGCCGATTGGCTGCTCGAGCACGATTGGCCCGATTTGATGGAGGCACTCTATGCTCGGTTTCGCGATTCGTTCCACCAGGACACGACGCTGCTGTTTCGCCTGGCCGAAGCGCGGCGGCGAAACGGGGACGACGTGAAAGCTCTGCAAGCGGCACGAGCCGCGCTGGCACAAGTGGGCCCGACGGCGGGGCCACGAGGCGTTTGGCTGTTGGGAATCTCTCTGCAAAACGACGGTTTTTTCCATTGGGCCGAGTATGCCTACCGCGAACTGACGGACGCGGAAAAGCCCGACTGGAAAGAGAACGCGATGGTGTTTTTGTCCCTGGCGGAGATGCTGCATGACTTGCAGCGGGATGACGAAGCCGCCCAAACATTGCAGAAACTCGTGAATGCGTCGCGACAACGACCCCTCAAGACCGCCATCGAACGGGAAATTCGGCAGCCCATCGATCGGCTGGCGGCCCGGGCGGCCTACTTTCAGGCATGCCATTTCGCGCGGAGCGGCGACCGGGATGCCGAACGCGAAGCTCTCCAGCGATCGCTCGCTCTCGCCCCCCTCGATGCCGACTCGCTGATCCTGCTCTATCGGATGGCCGCTGACGATCCAGGCGAGTTGTTGGAAGCCCGCCGCAAGATCGCCGAAGCGGTGGCCCAGTATCGGCAGCGGATCGAACAGTCGAAAAAGTCGATTCGCGAGGCGCGCAGCCGGCTGGAGCGACTGCAGATGGAATTCGATATCGCTCAGCAATACAACCAAGTCGCGTGGTTGATTGCCAACACCGACGGGGACCGCCAGTTTGCGCTTCAGTGCGCCAAGCAGGCTCAACGATTCTACCCCGACAGCGCCGGAATCCGCGACACGCTGGCTCGCTGCTATTTCGCCATCGGCGATGTCGACCGAGCGATCCAGGAACAACGCCAGGCGCTCGAACAGGAACCTCACTCGCCTCCCTTGCGAGCTCAACTGGAGATGTTTCTGAAACACCAGCGGCAGGCACAGCCAACGGCGGACTGACGTGCGGGCTGCGCCCGCCAGGCTGGAGACCGGAGGCTGTAGGGGTGGTGCTGACAACCGAAAGCCAGCGCCCGATGCGCGCATGGCGGGTCTTGTTACCGGCTCAAAGCTTCCAGCCCTCGCGATACCGGCCCTGGATGATCGGATCGGCTTGGGGAACGCCTCGAGCCTTCATCGCCCGGGAATCCCAATGGATGATCCGGCCGGTCTGCAGGGCCAGCACTCCGAGCAGGGTCACTTCGGTGAGTTTGGCTCCGTATTGGAAATGACTGCTGGCGGGCGGCCCCCCCTTGATGGCGTCGATCCAATCGCGGTGATGACCACGCGAGCGGGGAATGGACGGAGGGGGAGTTTCCACTTGTTCCCGCAACGATTGGGGATAGATAGTGGGTGTTCCACCGGCTCCCTGGCAGACCAGGACACCACGACTACCCACAAACATGACGCCGCGTCTGGGCAGCAACGTCTTTTCCGGGCCGTCGTGGTCGTTGAGCACATCGGGGAGCCGCGGTTGCAGCCCGCCGCTATACCAATGGATGCACACGGGAGGGCGGCTTCCACGAGCGGCAAAATCGAAGTAACCGATTTCACCGTACGGAGCCATTCCGGCTACTTTTCGGCCGGCGCCGTACATTTCGACTCGCTGAGGCGCCTCCAACTCCAATGCCCACACGGCGGCATCGAGATCGTGGCAACCGAAGTCCCCCATCGCGCCGCAGCCGAACTCCCAAAAGTCTCGCCACGACACGGGAGCGTAAGCCTGGTGGAATCCAACGACTTGGCGGGGACCGCACCATAGATCCCAGTCCAGTCCCCGGGGAATCGGTTGAGACTCGGTGGGGACGGCTGTGAGGGTCGGATTCCAGCGCGTGGCGGGAACCCATGCGTGGACGTGCCGCACTTCTCCGATCACGCCGGCACGGATCAACTCAACGGTCTGTCGAATGGTCTCCTTGGAATGTCCTTGATTTCCCATTTGAGTCGCCAGGCCGGTTTCGCGTGCCGTCTTGGCGACTAAACGAGCCTCCCGAATGTTATGCGTGAGTGGTTTCTCGCAGTAGACATGTTTCCCGGCTTTCATGGCTGTCAAGGAAACATGGCCGTGCAAGTGATCGGGGGTTGCGCACAATACGGCATCGAAATCGGCGTCTGGCTCCTCGAACAACCGGCGGTAGTCCACGCACTGCCGCACGCGAAACTTGGAGTCGCTGCGTTGGTAATGCTCTTCGATCAGCTTGCTCACCGGCAGCCTTCCCGCCATACCCTTGTAGTAGAATCGTTCCAGCTCCCACTGTTCGGCCGGATCGGCCACGACGGTGATCCTTACATCCGGCAACTTCATCAACTCGCGGGCATTCTGGCGACCCCGCCCGCCTGCCCCAACCAGGGCGACGTGGACACGGTCGCTGGGAGCAATGTGCCGGGCCCCTCCCAGCACATGAGGAGAAACCACGGTGGCGGCAGCCATCAGCGAAGTCGTTTTCAAGGCCTTGCGGCGAGAGACACGGTTCATCGGAAAGCCTCGCTTTCAGTTCGGGAATCGGGAGACAACCGGATTCATCATAGCAAAGTTGGAGTCTCATCGGTGGCGGTCCTCCCAGCCGCTCACGGCCATAGGAACCCCCGTCGACGACCAGCGCCGGTCGAGTTGCCCGGCCAGGCCGCTGCGGCTGGCACTTTCGGCATAACCGGCCGCCGACGCAGCCAAATTCCCGCCACACTCTACAGCTTACGTAAAGTGTCCAGGTTCTTGCGTCGATTTTCAGCAGTGACCGCACGAGAAACGAAGGCCGGGCCGGCGACTGGCCTGGTTCCGGCTGATCGACACAAAGTTGTAACCATGAGGTAGGACGTTGATGTGCGTCGTCGGTAGCAGTCGGGTTACCGTAAACCGATCGGGGGCGACCTGCGGGTTCCAACGCGAGCCGACTCGACTTCCGCCAAAGACACCACGACAAGGGGTGAAATGACATGACCCGGATCAATACGAATGTTGGATCGCTGATCGCCCAGAGCACTTTGCAACGAAACAACGCCAATCTGGCCGTCGCATTGAAGCGGCTGAGTACCGGCTTGCGGATCAACGAAGGGCGTGACGATCCGGCGGGTCTGATCGCCAGCGAGTCGATCTCGAGCGACCTGACGGCGATCGACAAGGCGATCGGCAACTCGGAGCGGGCCAGCCAGATCATCGCCACGGCGGACAGCGCATTGGGACAGGTCAGCAACCTGCTCAACGATATTCGCGGTCTGGTCGTGGAAGCGGCCAATACGGGAGCCATCAGCGACGATCAGATCGACGCCAACCAACTGCAGATCGACTCGTCCCTCGAAGCCATCAACCGCATCTCCCGGTCGACCTCCTTCCAGGGGCGGAGGCTGCTCGACGGAAGTCTCGACTTCTCCGTCGACGTCTCCAGCGCCACCACCGTCAAGGACCTGGAAGTGACGCAGGCCAACCTGGGAGCTGCGGGACGAATCGCCGTCGACGTCGACATCACCGCGGCGGCCACCAAGGCCGAGGTCACCAACACCGGATTCTCGGCTGCCACGCAGGCCACCGCCACGCTGCGGTTCGCCCCCGAGGCGATCCTCACCGGCTTCACCGATGCCAACGCCGAAGTCACCATCCGCGCCACCAAGGCCGGCACCGATCTGGAAGGCATCACCGTCTCCTTCGTGGCCGACAGCACGGCCGTCGGATCGGAAACCGCCGTCTACGACGCCGACAACAAGACGCTGAAGATCTATATCAACAGCACCGCTGCCACGACGGCCGCCAACGTGGCCACGGCCGTGGGCAAGCTGGCCGAATTCGAAGCGTCGGCTACGGGAGCGGGAGCCGTCGACGGCAGCGACGCCAACGACATCGCCGTCACCGACACCACCGACGCCGACGAAATCGTGATCACCGCCGCCAGCGCGGGACCCGATTTCAACAACTTGGCCATCAGCGTCGAAATCGACTCGGCCGTCGCCGCCGGTTCGCCCCAGGCGGTCTACGATTCCACGGCCAACACGCTCAAGCTGCGGATCAACGACACCGGCACCACGACTTTGGCCAACGCGGCCAGCGCCATCGGTTCGCTGGCTCAATTCACGGCTACCGCCAACGCCAACGGCGACGGCAACTTGCTGGGAACCAGCGCCGACGCCAAGGCGATCGCCAACACCGACACCACCGGCGGAGGCACGCTGCTGGACGACATCGTGCTGGAAGTCAGCGGCTTGGCCGGAGTAGAAGTCTTCAACTTCCAGAAAGGGGCCTCGATCAACCAGGTCACCGACGCCATCAAATTGGTCTCCGACGCCACCGGCGTGACGGCTTCCTTCTCCAACACCACGCTCACGCTACGGTCCACCGACTACGGGTCGGACGCCTTCGTCGGAGTCAAGGTGATCAGCGAAGGAGCGGCCGGTCAGTTCAAGGCGAATCTCAGCGCAACCAAGGTGTTCGGTAGCGACGTCCAGGCGACGGTGAACGGTACCAAGGCCACGGCCAATGGGAACTCGCTGTCGATCAGCACCTCGGCGCTTTCCCTGAGCATCACGGTGCAGGAAGGAAGTTCGACCAACTTCAACTTCGAGATCACCGGCGGCGGCGCCCTGTTCCAACTCGGTCCCGACGTGGTCAGCACGCAGCAAGCACGCATCGGCATCAGCAGCGTCAACACGGCCCGACTCGGCGGCGCCAGCGGACGACTTTATGAATTGGCTTCCGGACAAGCCAAGTCGCTGAAGAACGACGCGGCCGGAGCCGCGAAGATCGTCAAGGAGGCGCTGACGAAAGTGACCAAGCTGCGAGGCCGGTTGGGAGCCCTTCAACGAACGGCCATCGACACCAATATCGCCTCGCTGAAGGAAGTGTCGGCCAACTTGACGGCCGCTCTCAGCTCGATTCGCGACGCCGACTTCGCCGCCGAAACGGCTCAGTTGACGCGGAACCAGATCCTGGTCCAGTCGACCACGTCGGTATTGGCGATCGCCAACCAGCAGCCGCAGAACGTGCTGGCCCTGCTGCGATAAGACGTGGGATCCTCGGGCATTTCGGCAACCGCCGGCTTCGGCTCGCCCGAGGCCGGCGGTTGCTGTTTCGAGCGGAAAAGAGAAGGGACTCGAGACGTGAGGGCGAGTCTGCCGATAATACCGTCAGGGGAAAAGAGCGAACCGAGGTGAGGTCACGTCATGGGGCGGATTCAGTCGTCAGTCGGTTTAGTGAGCGGCGTGCCGATCAGCGATACGATCGAGCAGTTGATCGCTCTCTCCGCGCGACCCCGTGATCTGCTGCAAGCTCGCACGGAAGCTCTCAAAGCACAGCAGGTGGCCCTCGGTGAATTGACGGCGGTCACCATCGCCGTGGAACTCTCGACCGCCTCCCTGGGAAAAACCGAGTTATTCCAACAGCTGAAGGCGACGTCCGACCGTCCCGACGTGTTGGGCGCATCGGTGGTCGGCAAGCCGACCGCAGGCACGTATTCCTTTACCCCCCTTCGCCGGGCCACCCACCAACAACTGGTCAGCGGCGGGCTGGCTTCCAAGGATGATGCCATCGGCAGCTCGGGGAGCTTCACCCTGCGATTCGGCGGTTTCGTCGACGAACCGCTGCTGCTGGACCAACTCAACGGCGGCCAGGGAGTCGCTCGAGGACAGATCCGCATTACCGATCGCAGCGGCAGCAGCGCCCTCATCGACCTTTCGCAAGCCATTACCACCAAGGACGTCGTGGAGTCGATCAACACGGCCGACGGCATCAATGTCCAAGCCCGGCTGGTCGGAGACCGCATCGAACTGACGGACCAAACCGGACTCGCGCTTTCCAACCTGATCGTGCAAGACGTGGCCGGCGGAAAGACGGCGACCGATCTGGGACTGGCCGGCATCAATGTGGCCGCCAGCACGGCCAGCGGCCAGGATATTCTCCGACTGTACGACAACTTGGCGCTGGGACTGCTCAACGACGGCAACGGAATCAGTTTCCAAAACGAGTTGGCGGACATCGAGGTCACCGTAGCGGACGGCACCAAACTCACGATCGACTTTCAAAAGAGCGGAAGTGAAGAGCGGACGCTGGGGGATTTGATCAACACGATCAATGCCGCCGACCCGACCAAGCTGAAAGCTCAGATCAGCGCCGACGGCGACTCGCTGGAACTGCTCGACCTCACTTCCGGAACGGCGACTTTTCAAGTCGTCAGTCTCAACGGCGGCACGGTCGCCGAAGACCTGGGACTCGATGCGGCGGCCGCTTCCGGCACGATCACGACTCGTCGGCTGCTGGGCGGCCTCAGCACGACCCTGCTGGCGTCCCTCAAGGGAGGCAGCGGCCTGGGGACGCTCGGAACACTCAACCTGACCGATCGAAGCGGAGCCTCCGCGTCGGTCGATCTCTCCACATCGCAAACCCTCGACGACGTGATCGAACAGATCAATGCGTCCGGCGTCGCCATTACCGCCAAACTCAACAACGCCCGCAACGGCATTGTACTGGTCGACACCAGTGGTTCGACGGCGTCGAATCTGATCGTTGCCAACGTCGACGCCACCAACACCGCCGACGCGCTCGGACTGGCTATCGACGCGGCACAGGACCAAGTCAACAGCGGTTCGCTCGATCGACAGGTCGTCAGCGAGCAGACCCGGCTGGAAGACCTCAACTTCGGTAAGGGTATCCAACTCGGATCGATCACCATCACCGACTCGGCCGGACAATCGAGCGGCGTGAACCTCACGACCAGCAACGCCCAAACGCTGGGAGACGTCATCGACCTGATCAACGGGCTGACGATCGGGGTCAAGGCGCAAATCAATGACGCCGGAGACGGAATCTCGCTGGTCGACACGGCGGGGGGCGGCGGAGTCCTGACGGTGGAGGACGTCGGCAGCGGTACGGCGGCGGCCGACTTGGGAATCGCGGGGACCGCGTCCAGCGTCGTCAAGAACGGCGCCACGGTTCAGGAGCTCGAGGGTTCCACCACCGTCACCGTCAACATCGATGCCGCCGATTCGCTGGCGGACATCGTTACCAAAATCAACGACCTGGACGTCGGCGTCACCGCCTCGATCCTCAACGACGGAACCGCGTACACCCCCTATCGACTCTCGCTGTTCAGCGAGCGAAGCGGCCGTCAAGGAGCGCTGCTGATCGATACGTCCAACTCACCGCTGGCGTTCCAGGAACTGACGCGAGCCCAAGACGCCGTGATTGCTTTCGGCGAAGGGAGTACGGCCATTCTGGCCACGTCCTCCACGAATGAATTCACCGAACTGGTCGACGGCCTCTCTTTGCAGATCGGTCAGCCGACCGGCGAAAGCGTGACGATTCGCGTCGATGCCGATGACAGCTCGCTCGTCTCGAAAGTCGGTCTGTTCGTCGAGTCGTTCAACAAAGTCATCGACAAGATCGACTCGTTGACGTTCTACAACGAGGCGGACAAGACCACCGGCACCCTGTTCGGCAGCTTCGAAACGCTGCGTCTGCAATCCGATCTGACGGACCTGGTGACGGGCCGCTTCGCCGTCGACGGCTCGATCCGATCGCTGGGAGCCGTGGGCATCACCGTCAAAGATGACGGCACCTTGGAACTGGACGAAGAAAAACTTTCCGCAGCCTTCGCCGACAATCCCGATGACGTGGAAAAACTGTTCACCGACGCGAAGTTCGGCTTTGCCGCGCGTTTCAAGGAAGTGCTCGACTCGTTGTCCGGCGAAGAGAACTCGCTGCTGATCAACCGCAACGAAGCCCTGCAAAAACAGATCGAAAACAATTCCGAGCGTCTCGAGTCTCTCAACAAAATGCTGGACGCCGAACGGGAACGGCTCTTCCAACAGTTCCTGCGAATGGAAGAAGCCATCGCCAAATTCCAGTCGCTCACGGCGTACGTGTCGCAAATCCGTGCCGTTCCGGCCTTGTCACTCGGAAAGAAATAACCGCCATTCCCGGGCAAGCCCAGCTCCCAAGAATCTACTCAAGGAGGATTCACTCAATGGAACAGGACGTTCAAGCCACCTATCTCGAAGCCGCCGTTCAAACCGCCACCCCCCAGAAACTGCGGCTGATGCTGATCGACGGAGCCATTCGCTTCGCCACCCGCGCCAAGCAACAGTGGTGCCGGCCCATTTCCTACGAAGTCCTCGAAGACCTGCGTCGCTGCCAGCAGATCGTGGCCGAACTCTATTCCAGCGTGCGACGCGACGAAAACGACGTTGCCCAAAAGACCGCCGATCTGTACCTGTTCCTCTACCGTGAAGTGCTGGCGGCGCCAGCCGACACCGATACGACGCGGCTGGACGGCGTGCTGCGCGTACTGGAGATCGAACGGGAAACGTGGCGGCAGGTCTGCGAGCAGCTACCCGACGCGCCGGTCCGAGAGCATGACCA
>JALSIV010000161.1 GCA_026989685.1 Pirellulaceae bacterium
GTCATTGCGGCCGTGGTACCGGCCGGACGGTAGAGCAAATCGAACTGCTGCTGCAGCGTCTGGCGCATTCTCGCGTCCATAATCTCGCCGTCGGGACGCTCTTCGGCCAGACGCCGCTCCCAGACGATCAGCCGGCCGCTCACCGCCACGATCTCGCCGATCATGCCCCGGGTCTGCAGGACCACCCGTCCGTTTTCCCGCCGTTTCTTCAGCTCCACCGTGACCCGCAACACCTCGCCCGGGCTGACAAAACCGGCATACTTGATGTTGCGAGCCTCTTCCAGGGTCACCAGAGGGCGGGAAAAGTCGCCGCTCTTAAGGAGGAGCCAGGCACAGGACTGGAACAGCGATTCCAGCATCAGCACGCCTGGCATCACGGGGAATCTGGGGAAGTGGTATTCGAGGTAATCCTCGGCCAGCGACAGAACTTTGACTGCGGCCAGACGCCGATCCTCTTCCAGTTCCACAATGCGATCAATCAGCGTAAACTGCACAGCCCAACCGACTTAGATGTTGATCTCAGCGCCCGATCCCGAGCCATCCACGTGCGCTCTTTGACTGGGGAGCCCCGTTCCATTCCACTCCCGCCCAACAGGAAAGCCAACCAGTATACCGGTTGCACCGAGCACTCACAACCGCGAGGGCGAGACGCTGCGACGGCCGATTGGGCTTGGCCGATGGCCGCCCGAGTCCGGGCATTGCTTCGCGCCTTTGCGTCCGCTAGAACGAGGATGCACGTGCATCTTGGGGCGGAGTGGACCAATGCGCAAAGGAATACCAGTTTCACCGGGTGTGGTGGTAGGGACGGCCTACTGCATCGACCAGGTCTTTGCGCCCACGTCGTCCGACCGACTCGACGATGCCGAGGTGGCGTCGGAATTGGCTCGCTATCAGGCGGCGCGGCATCGAGTGGCCGTCGAGTTGCACGCGCTGCAGCAAAAGGTGAGCAGGCAAGTGGGACCGGAAGAGGCGGCCATCTTCGCCATGCACGAATCGATCGTGCGCGACGTCGCCTTTACCGACCGAGTCGAACAGTGGATCACCGAGGATCGCATGCCCGCCTCGTCAGCACTGGGCCGCTTGCTGGAGGAATACACCCGGTTGTTCGACCGGACGACCGACGAGTACCTGCGGGAGCGAGTGAACGATCTGCGGGATGTGGTGGTCCGCCTCTCGGCGCACGTTTCCGACGTGCTCCATCCCAGCGACGGCCCGCCTTTGCCGCGACCGCTGGTGCTGGTGGCCGACGAGTTGCTCCCTTCGCAGGCGGTCGCCCTGGGAGATCTCGAGGTCGAAGGAATCGTCACCCAGGCCGGAAGTCAGACCAGCCACGCCGCCATTATCGCTCGCAGCCGAGGGATCCCCGCCGTGTGCGGCGTCCCGTCGGTGCTGGCCCATGTACAGACCGGTGACTTGTTGGTGGTGGACGGGCGGGACGGCACGGTGATCGTCAATCCCGATGCCGAAACGGCGGCTGCCTACCGCAAGATCGAACGCGAGTATTTGCACTTGCGGGACGAGTTGGCGGGGAACCGGGAGGCTCCCGCCGTCACTGCGGACGGCATCGCACTGCAGCTACTGGCCAACATCAACGATGTGTCCGACGCCAAGGCGGCCGAAGCGATGGGAGCTTCGGGAGTAGGATTGTTTCGCACCGAGTACCTCTATCTGACTCATCCCAGCATTCCCGGCGAACAGGAGCAGTTAGAGGTCTACCAGGCGATCGTCGACGACAGTCCCAACCGCAGCGTGACCATCCGCACGCTCGACATCGGCGGCGACAAGACGGTTCCCTACCTGGGCGGACGGCACCGCGAGGCCAATCCGTTTATGGGCTGGCGCAGCATTCGTCTGTCATTCGAACACCCGGACTTTTTCTCCACCCAGATCCGCGCCATCTTGGCAGCCGCTGCCTATGCGGAAAAAAAAGGCGGGCAAGTACGCATCCTATTCCCCATGATCTGCAACCTCGAGGAGATCCATCGCCTTCGAGCGATGGTGAGGCGGGCTCGTCGGGACTTGCACGAGCGCGGCATTCAGGTGCCTCCGACACCGATCGGGATGATGCTGGAGGTTCCGGCGGCCGCCGTATCGATCGACACCATGCTGCCGTTCGTCGATTTCGTTTCGATCGGCTCGAACGATCTGGTGCAGTACCTGATGGCTGCCGACCGGGACAATCCGAAAGTCAGCCATCTCTGCCAACCGTTGGCACCGGCCGTGTTGCGCGTGCTCCATCAAGTCATCACGGCCTGTCTGGAATCGAACACTCCGGTGACCTTGTGCGGTGAGATGGCGGGGCATCCTCGAGCGTTCCTATTGCTGCTGGGGATGGGGCTGCGCAGCTTCAGCATGAGCCCCGCGCTGATTCCCTCGATCAAGAGTCTGGCCGCGCAACTGGAAATCCCTCAAGCTCGGGCCATCTGCCAGCACGCGATGCGCCTGAAGACGACCGGCCACGTGCGGCGCTACCTCCGAGGCAAATTGAAGGAGATCGCGCCGGACATGTCTCTGATGGAGATCGAATAAAAGGCTGCAAGTCGGATTCCCTGCTGCCGACATCGACATCGTGGTCGCAGACGCGGACGCGGCGGCATGTTGGGTGACGAGCCGCAGTTCCCCCAACAAGCAGGGCTCCTCAAACGTCCCCGGAAACGATAAAGTGGGATCACGTCTTGCGCCGGCAAAGCAGGATGACGTGGAGGATCGACGACCGGCGGGACTCGAAGGGAAGCACACAATGAAATCCGAGCTTGTACGGAGTGACTCGGGCCGCTCCTATTTCGGCACTCCTCGGGAAACGGGAGAGCGTCGGGTCACCTCGTCCCGCGGTGGGGCCGTTGTCCATACGGCACGGCAGGGAGACGAACGGCTGACGCAGCAGTTTCTGACGCAGGCGGGTTACCCGGAGGTGGCGGCCGAGCATCTGGCTCAGATCGAGCGTCCGGGCTACGACGCGTCGGAACGACTGCTGTTGCGTCACGGTTCCCGAATCTTGGCTCACCTCCGGTGCTACCCGCGCTCGACGCGGCTGGCCCACCAGTTTTTCGCGATGACTCAGTTGTGCGACTGGGTCGCCCAAGGTGGGATCCCCGGAGAACAACTGGCGAGTGTGTGGGACACTGCCCAGGTGGCGGCTCGAACCGAAGGCGTGTGGGGATTGTTGACATCGTGCCGGCCTCCCGCAGGTGAAGCCAGCGGCAACTGGGTGATGGTGCGGCAGCCACCCTGGTACGAACTGACTCCGACTCGACTGTTGGCTCATCTGAATCACACTCGCGCCTCGCGAGCCGTCGCGCCCGCGTTGCTTGCGCGCGGCGACAAACCTCCGATTCAGGTCCGCGTCTGGCGGCAAGTGGAGCAAGCCGCGCTGCGCCGGTTGTACCAGCGTCACGCCTTGCCGCACTGGGGAGTCCAACAGCGAACCGATGACTACTGGCGATGGCTGATCGCCCGGCGCGGATTCGACGACATCTACGTGGCCGTGGAGGGGACCGAGGACACTGGTTTCGACGATCCCGACCACGCGATCGTGGGCTATGCGGTGTTGCGCGGCCATCATGTCGTCGAATGGGTCGGCGAGGAGCCTCGGGTCTTCCGCCGCTTTCTCCGGCGACTGTGCCAAGATGCCATGGAGCATGACGTCGTCTCCCTCCGGCTCCCGTTGCCGTGGGGACCGCCGGCCGCCGTGCGCCGGTGCCGCGAGTTGCTGGAGATGGCGGGGCGCCCCGCGCCGGCCATGTTTGCCTGGCGGGCGAAGATGTTTCATCCGCTCCGTTTTCTCGATTCGCTCCGCCCTCTGATCGCGGCTCGAGCCGAAAGCGGGGACCACCGTCATGGATGCGAGTTGGGATTCGAGGTGCATGGCCGCCGGTTCTTGCTCACGGTGGAGGGCGGCGAGGCTCACTTGCTTCCGGACCGGCTGGGACGCAGCCATCTGCGTCTCGACTGTCGCGATCTGCTGGGGCTGCTCCTGGGGACCGTCACGGTCACCGAACTGTTGGAAGAGGAGCGGGTTGTGGCGTCGACACGGCTGGCCCGGGAACTGGCCAGCCTACTGTTCCCGCCTATCGACTGGTCGATCTCTCCCTGGGACTCGCTTCCCTCGCTCGAGGCCTAGCGCGGGCTGCGCCCGCCAGGCGGGAGGCGGGAGGCGGGAGGCGGGAGACCGGAGACCGGAGACCGGAGGGGTGGTGACAACCGAAAGCCAGTGCAACATGCGGGCACGGCGCGCAGATGTCACGAAGTAAGAGGCGGTCACAAAACTCCATGGCGCAAGCGACACGCCCGAGCTCGGAAAACGGCGCGGCGGGTCTTGTTACAGGCTTTAAGACGCTAGTTCGACCGAGGCGCCGTGCTCCAGCGCAGATAGGCATCGAGGAATCCATCGATGTTGCCGTCGAGCACGGAGTGGAAATTGGTTTCGCCATACCCGGTCCGCGCGTCTTTGACTCGCTGATCCGGATGCAGGAAGTAGTTGCGAATCTGCGAACCGAAGCCGACTCGAGCCTTGTTCTTGTACTTTTCGGCCTGCTCGGCTTCTCGCTTTTCATCTTCCAGCCGCGCCAATCGGGCCCGCAGCAGTTTGTACGCTTGAGCTCGGTTCTTGTGCTGGCTCCGTTCGTTCTGGCACTGCACGACGATCCCGGTCGGGAGATGCGTGAGTCGAACGGCGCTGGAGGTCTTGTTGACATGCTGTCCCCCCGCTCCGCTCGCCCGGTAGGTGTCCTCGCGCACGTCCGACTTGTCCACCACGATCTCGGATTCGTCCGCGATTTCCGGTGAAACATCGACGGCGGCGAAACTGGTCTGCCGTTTTCCTTCCGCATTGAACGGACTGATCCGCACCAGCCGGTGGATTCCCGTCTCTCCCTTCAAATACCCGTACGCTTTGGGACCGCGGATCAAGATGGTGGCGCTGTTGATTCCCGCCTCCTCATTGTCGTTGCGGTCGATCAGCTCGACCTCGTAGCCGCGCGACTTGGCCCACTGGGTGTACATCCGCAACAACATCTCGGCCCAGTCGTTGGCGTCGGTGCCGCCGTCGCGAGCGTTGATGGCGAGGATGGCGGCCGCGTCGTCGTGCGGTCCTCCCAGCAACGCTTGCAATTCGAGTTGTTCCAACTCGGCTTCCAGGCGTTCCAATTCCGCTACGAACTCCGGCTCGAAAGAGGGATCGTCTTCGACCAATTCGATCATGTCGACCAGATCGTCGGCCGCGGCAACCGCCGCCTCCACCGGTTCGGCGGTCGCTTTGAGTTGCTTGAGTTGCTGAGCGGTCTGCCGCGCCGCTTCCTGGCGATCCCAGAACCCGGGCTCGCTCATCTGCTGCTCGATCTGCCGGATCTGCGTTTGCAAAGCCGGGACATCAAAGACTGTCCCGCAGTTGCAGGATCCGTTGACGAATGGCGTGAGCTCGATCGATGAGTGCGGATTCCATGGTGCGACCGTCTTCCCCTGGGGGACTTGGTGTATCAAGTTGGGCGGTTCATGCGACGGCGGATTTTCGCGACCGCCGATATCCGGCGAAAACCCGCAGACGTATAATCATACGGCGTTTTGGGCGGAGAACCAAGTCGGGCTCGCACCGTCGCGGATATGACCGGATCGGCGACGATTGGTCCCGGGCGGAGCGCGGCTCATGAGCAGAGCTTGCGGAGAAAGGCGGGTTGGTTTCATCGATGGCGAGAGTCATCCTGGCGATGTCGGGCGGCGTAGACAGCAGCGTGGCCGCCCATTTGCTCAAGCATCAAGGTCACGAGGTGATCGGTGTGTTCATGCGCCACGGCACGGCCGTCGAATCGGCGTGTTCGGTCGATGAGCCCCTTTTGCCGCTGGCGCCGGCTGCCCACCACGGCTGCTGCACCGCCGCGGACGCGGCCGATGCGCGGCGGGTCGCCCAGTCGATGGGACTGCCGTTCTACGCGCTCGATCTGCACACCGACTTTCAACAGATCATCGATTACTTCGTGGACGAATACGCGGCGGGACGGACTCCCAATCCCTGCGTGGTCTGCAACCACTGGATCAAATTCGGCCGCCTGTTCGATTACGCCGATAGTGTGGGAGCCGAGTTCGTGGCGACCGGCCACTACGCCAGACTCGAGACGATCGGCGACCAACCGGCACTGTTGCGAGGATTCGACGCCGGCAAGGACCAGTCCTATGTGCTGTTCGGAATTCCCCGCGAGCGCCTGGCTCGAATGCTGCTGCCCGTGGGAACGCACGCGAAGAAGGAGATTCGGGCGACGGCCGAAGCGCTCCGGCTCGACGTGGCCGACAAACCGGACAGCCAGGAGATCTGCTTCGTTACTCCCGGCCGGCATGCCGAGTTCGTCCGGGACCAACTGGCGACTCGCACCCTGGACGGGTCTCAGCAGACAGCGGATCGCAGCGGCGACATCGTCACGCTGGACGGCCGCCGAGTCGGCAGGCATGACGGCATTGAACGGTTCACGATCGGCCAGCGCAAGGGATTGCAGGTGGCCCTGGGATCCCCCCACTATGTCGTGCAGATCGATGCCGATCGGCGCGAAGTGGTCATCGGACCTCGCTCGGCGCTGGCTCGTCGCGGCCTGGTCGCCGACCAGGCGAATTGGCTCGTGCCGCCTCCGTCCGATTCTCTGGAGTGCCAAGTGCAGATCCGGTATCGCTGCCGACCGGTTCCGGCTACGGTTCGGCTGCGAAACGACGCGGAGTTCGAAGTCGAATTCGACGAGCCGTGCCATGGTGTGGCCCCCGGCCAGGCCGCTGTCTGCTATGATGGCGACCGCCTGCTGGGGGGCGGCTGGATCGTCGCCAGCCATTGACCCAACGCGGGCTCGGCCCGCAAGGCTGAAGGCGGGAGACGGTAGGGGTGGTGACAACCGAAAGCCAGTGCCCGATGCACGCAGATGTGATAAAGTAGGAATCGAACGCTGGCGGGGTCGGCTTGTGGACTGAGCTACACGATGGGAGGGATTTTGATGTCGGTGCTCTTGCCTTCGATCGATCGAGTCGAATTGGTCGCCCAGGGCGGTTCGATGGACCCGCTCACACTGATCGTGATGATCCTCGCCTTCTTCGGCGTGGTCACTTTCCTGTTCCTGGTCTTCTTCGTGGCCGCGTACGGGAAGCTGTGGCTGCAGGCGGTGACCACCCGAGCCGACGTATCGGTCCTCAGTCTGATCGGCATGGGGTTCCGCAACGTCGATCCGCGGATGATTGTCCAGGCGAAAGTGATGGCCACCCAGGCGGGGCTCGATATCAATCGCAAGACCGGCATCAGTACCCGTCGCTTGGAGGCTCATTACTTGGCCGGCGGCAACGTGGCCAATGTGGTCCATGCGATCATCGCCGCCCACCGAGCCCGCATCGATCTCGACTTCGACCGTGCCGCCGCCATCGATCTGGCGGGACGCGACGTACTCGATGCGGTCCGCACCAGTGTCCAACCCAAGGTGATCGACTGCCCGGATCCCCAACGTTCCGGCAAGACCAAACTCAGCGCGATCGCCAAGAACGGAATCGAACTGCGCGTGCGGGCTCGAGTTACCGTGCGCACCAATCTGGCTCAGTTGGTCGGTGGTGCCACCGAGGACACCGTGATCGCTCGCGTCGGGGAAGGGATCATCACCGCCATCGGCTCGGCCGAAGAACATTCGGAAGTGCTGGAGAATCCCGACCGGGTCAGCCGAGCCGTCCTCGAGCGAGGACTCGATTCGCACACCGCGTTCGAAATCGTGTCGATCGACATTGCCGATATCGATGTGGGGGACAATATCGGCGCTCGATTGCAGGCCGACCAGGCCGAGGCGGACACGCGCGTGGCTCGAGCCAGGGCCGAGCAGCGCCGCGCCGAGGCGGTAGCCGCCGAGCAGGAAAACAAGGTGCGGGTGGCTCAAAACCGAGTGCAACTGATCATGGCCGAAGCCGAAGTGCCGATGGCGATGGCCGACGCGTTCCGCAAGGGCCACATGGTGGCCCAACGCGGCAGCGGCAACGGGGAAACCAACCCGTAACCTCAGTGGACGCGCTGACCCGGTTGCGCCCCTTCGTCGGGGCACAGCAGGAACACTTCTTTCCCGCCGCTTCCGGACGCCAAGATCATCCCTTCGCTGACGCCGAACCTCATTTTCCGAGGCGCCAGATTCGCGCAGAGGATCACCAGCCGGCCGATCAGGTCTTCGGGCCGGTAGGCCTGTTTGATTCCGGCGAATACCGTCCGCCGCTCGTCTCCCCCGAGACTCAAGGTGATCTTGAGCAGTTTGCGGGCTTCGGCGACATCTTCGGCGGCGACCACTCGAGCGACCCGCAGATCGACCTTGACGAAATCGTCGATGGTGATTTCAGCGGCCAACGGCTCGTCTTTCAGCGGCTGGTCGCTGTCCTCGAATGTCTGCGTCCCGCGATCGGCTTCCTCTTCCCGGCTTGCATCGATCATCTTCTCGATTTCCTTTCGGTCGACTCGTGACAACATGCGTTCAAAGGGCGCCACGGCGCTGCCCAGCAGCGGCTGCCCGGCATCGGACCACTGCCGAATGGGAGTTCCCAGCAGACGCTCGGTCTGCTCAGCCAGCTTCGGGAGCACGGGGCTGAGGTAAATGGCGATTTGGCGAAACAGGTTCAGCGCCACCGTACAGACCTGTTGCAGCGACTCCTGGGAATCGGGTTGCTTGGCCAGTTTCCACGGTGCCGCATTCTCAATGTAACGATTGGCCGCGTCGGCCAGTTCCATGATCAGCCGCATGGCCCGGTTGAAGTCGCAATTCTCGTACGCTTCGGCAATCTGCTCGCCCGCCTCGACGGCTCGAGCAAACAGTCCACCATCCTCGGGATAGGCATCAGCCAAGCCCGTCTTCGATGCGAACTTGGCGCTGCGGCTGGCCAGGTTGACCACTTTCCCGACCAGATCGGCATCGATCTTGGCGGCGAATTCCTCGAGGTTCAGATCGAGATCGTCCAATCGTGGCCCCAGCTTGGAGGCGTAGTAGTAGCGAAGGTAGCTGGGGTCGAGGTGTTGCAAGTAGGTCTCGGCGGTGATGTAGGTCCCTTTCCGCTTCGACATCTTCTCTCCGCCCACGGTCAGGAAGCCGTGGACGTGGACTTTGCGAGGCAGATTGAAGCGGGCCACTTTCAGCATGGCCGGCCAAAACAGCGTGTGGAAATAGGTGATATCCTTGCCGATGAAGTGATGGATTTCTGTCTGCTCGTCGCGCCAGTACCGCGAGAAATCCTCGCCGGCCTTCTTGCACCACGCCTGCGTCGACGCGATGTAGCCGATGGGAGCGTCGAACCAGACGTACCAGTAGTTGCCCGGGCTGTCGGGAATCTCGAAGCCGAAGTAGGGGGCGGGGCGCGACACATCCCAGTCGCGCAGCGGCTCACGCAGGAAATGCCCCTGCAGATAGTTGGCGATTTCGGGCTGCAGATGGTCGCCCTGCTGGGTCCACTCATTGAGGAATTCGTGCATCTTTTCCAACTGCACGAACAGATGGCGGGCCGTACGCGGTTCCGGAGTGGCGCCGCTGAGCGTACTCACGGGGTCGATCAGATCGACCGGCGAGTACGTGGCGTTGCACTTCTCGCAGTTGTCGCCGTACTGGTCGGGAGCCCGGCAGACCGGGCAGGTCCCCTTGACGAACCGATCGGCGAGGAACGTGCCGGCCTGCGGATCGTACAACTGGGTGACGTCCCGCTCCACGACCATGTCGGCGGCTCGCAAAGCGCCCCAGATCTCCGCGCACAACTCGCGATTCTCCTCGCTGTGCGTGCTGCCGTAGTGAGTGAAACCGATGGAGAAACCGGCAAAGTCCCGTTGATGAGCCTGGCTCATCTGAGCAATCAACTCCTCTTCGCTGCGCCCTTCCTCGCGGGCTCGAATCATGATCGCCGTGCCGTGCGTGTCGTCCGCACAGAAGTAGACCACATGGTGGCCGCGCAGTTTCTGAAAACGCACCCAGATGTCGGTCTGGATGTACTCGACGAGATGCCCGATGTGGATGGGACCGTTGGCGTAGGGCAACGCCGACGTTACGAGGATTCTGCGGGACATCGCACCACTCGACAAACAGTGATCAAACGGAAGTGCAAGGAGGCGACATTCTAAGGGAACGGCTCGAGTTGCGAAACAAGGCCGCGGCGGCAAATCGCCACGAGACAGGGGCGAACGAGTGTCGTTGCTACAGCCACCCTTCCCGGCGATACCAGGCGACGGTTTGCTCGATTCGCTCTTGCAACGGAAAGGGGAATTCGAACTGCAATTCTTCGGGGACGCGGGGATCGTGGCACACCCAGCACGGCGCGCTGGCTTCCCGGATCTTGTCGATCTGGAAGGGAGCGGGGCGATCGTTGAGCCGGCACCAGGTTTCGACCGCCGCGGCGATCACCCAGGGAACCGGGTGCGGGACGTGGAGCGTCAGGTGCTTCCGCCATCCGACGGCTCGAGCCACCGCGTAGCCGAAGTCGCGGTAATCCAGCGCTTCGGGGGCGCCGGCGAAGTAGACCCCTTCGTTGTTGGCGAGCCCGCCATCGAGATCCCCGTTTTCTTGGGCCGGACCGGCCGGCAGACGGGCACCGCGCACGGCGGCTCGTACGAGGATCTCCACCAGGTCGGCGACGTGGATAAAGGAAAGCTGCGGACAGCGCACTCCGGGCACCACGTGAGTTCTCACGCGGGCGATGGACGAGAAGACGGGGTAAAGTTCGCGATTGCGGGGACCGAAGACGATTCCCGGACGAACGATCGTGGCGGGGACCGATCCGGCCAGTTCGGCCACCGCCAGCTCGCCGCCACGCTTGCTTCGGCCGTAGTGGGAAACGGGAGCCACCGGTGTCCCCGGCAAACGAATCTGACCGGGGGGCACCGGGCCGGCCGCCGCCACACTCGAGCAATACACGACCAACGGCGGATTGGGAAGCGAAGCGGCTGCCCGGCCGATCCGGCGGGTCAGCGCCGTATTGGCCGAGTAGTATTCGCGGGTACGTTTGGCGGCTGTCGAGGCCGCCAGGTGAAAAACGACGTCGACGCCTTCGAGCACCGATTTCCATCGATCGGCGTCGGTCGGATCGAATACTCGACAGTCGTATCCCTGTTCTTCCAGGAATCGGCGATTGGAGCTGGGCCGGCAGGTGCAGACGACCTGAGCCCCCAGTTCCCGCAGTCGTTCGATCAGATGTCCACCCACAAAACCGGTGGCGCCGGTCACCGCCACGCGCTTCAGCGGATGTTCGCAACTCGTCGAGTTCGATGCTGCCATGAATGGAGTGCCGTGGTTTTAGCGGCCGCAAGACCGTAACATTGACTTCTGCACAGAACCCGTTTTGCAGAGAAATCGGATCGCCCAGCGAAAACCCATTCATCCAGTCTGACTACGGAAACCAGCCATGCCCCACCCTGTTCACGTGGAACCGGTCCAAACGAAACGGCAGCAGCGTCAGTTCATGCAACTGGCCTGGGATCTGTATCGGAACGATCCTCATTGGATCCCGCCTCTGCGGCAGTACCAGAAGGAATTGCTGGGCTACGCCCCCCATCCGTTTCACGATATCGCCGACGTCCAGACGTTTCTAGCTTATCGGAATGATCGACCGGCCGGTCGAATCGCCGCCATCGTCAATCGCGCTCACAACCAACGTTATCAAGAGAAACGCGGGTTTTTCGGGTTTTTCGAATCGCAAGACGACGAGGAAGTGGCGCACGCCCTGTTCGATGCGGCCGGTGAGTGGCTTCGGCAACAGGGAATGACCGGCATGCGAGGTCCCGTCAATCCGTCGCTGAACTACGAAATCGGGTTGTTGATCGATGGTTTCGATTCGTCGCCCACGTTCATGATGACCTACAATCCACCCTTCTATGAGCGGCTGTTGGAATCGTACGGCTTTCGCAAGTGCCAGGACCTCTTTGCGTTCTGGGGACACGTCGACATGCTCGAACAGCTCGACAGCAAGCTCGATTTCATCGTGAAGGAAGCCACCCGTCGCTTCAAAGTCACGCTGCGACGGATGGAACGCAAGCGGTTCGACGAGGAAGTCCGCACCTTTCTGAAAATCTACAATGAATCGCTGGGGGGCACCTGGGGGTTCGTGCCGCTCTCCGACGGCGAAGTCGAACACATGAGCCACACGCTGAAGCACCTGATCGTTCCCGAAATGACGACGGTGGCGGAGATCGAGGGCCGCCCCGTCGCCTCGGTTTTTGGACTGCTCGACTACAACCCCCGCATCAAAGCCATCGATGGCAAACTGTTCCCGTTCGGATTCATCCGGCTGTTGTGGAATCGCCGCGGGATCAAACGCGTCCGACTGATCAGCACCAACGTCCTCCCGCAATACCAGACCTGGGGACTGGGCCTGGTCGCTATGGCCCGACTTGTTCCCGAAGTTCTCAAGTGGGGCATTGAAGATGCCGAGTTCTCTTGGGTGCTCGAGAGCAATAAACTCTCCTACCAGTCGCTCAAGCGAGGCGGCGCCAAGCTGACCAAGACCTACCGGATTTACGATCTGGCCGACGCCGAATCGGACCCTGAATCGGGGGGAGCGTGAGCGCGGCGCAATTCGCCGGCCGAGCCAGAGGGGGCTCTTGCTTCCGTTGCCGCGGCCGAGTGGCTATGCTGATGCTTTCGGATGCCCCCCTGATTGGTCAAGCCATGTTCGTAGTGATCCGCCGGCGTCCGGTGGCACGCGATACGCTCGAGGTGGGCGGAATTGTTCGAGGTGGATTGTAGCGGCCTATGGATTCCCGGAAGGAAGTCGTCATCACCGGACTGGGCGCCCTCAGTCCGCTGGGCATCGGAAAGACGGCTCTCTGGCAGGGACTGGAGGCCGCACGCAGCCCCGTGCGAGTCATCGATTGGCTGGCCGACACCCCGACTCCCGTTCGCATCGGTGCGGAGATTCCGCAGTTCAACGCCAAGGAGTACGTCCGCCCCCGCAAGGCCCTGAAGGTCATGTCGCTCGAAATCCAGCATGGCTATGTGGCGGCCGTGCTGGCTCGAGAGGACGCCGGGCTCGACCCGGCCACGGTCGATCCGGACCGTCTGGGCGTCGTCTTCGGCGCCGACATGCTGTATTGCCACCCCGAGGAATTGAGCCCCGTCTACCGCCAGTGTATGGACGGTGGAGAATTTGACTTCGCCAAATTCGGGCCGGCCGCGATGAAAGAGCTGTTCCCGCTGTGGATGCTGCTCTATCTGCCCAACATGGTGGCCTGCCATATCGGTATCTCGGTGGACGGTCGTGGCCCCACGAACACGATCACGCTGGGAGAAGTTTCCGGCCTGCTTTCGGTGATCGAAGCCGCCGAGGTCATCCGTCGCGGTCATGCCGACGTGATGCTGGCCGGAGGTGTCGGCAATCGCCTCAGTCCCACTCCCATGGTCTACCGGGGCGAATGGCATCTCTCCCGCCGCAATGACGATCCCACCGGAGCCGTTCGACCATTCGACGCCGACCGCGACGGAACGGTGCGAGGTCAGGCGGCCGCGGCTTTCGTGCTGGAAAGCCGCGAGCACGCCGAGCGGCGCGGCGCGACGATCTTGGCACAGATCCGCGGGATGGCCAGCCGGTTCGGTCGGCCGGCCGATCAGGTCATCACCTCCGATCAGGCGATTGCCCAGTCGATCGAGGGGACGCTGCATGCATCGGGACTGGATCCGTCTCACGTCGGCGGCGTGATCGCTCACGGAATGGCGACCCGACAGCACGACCGGCTGGAAGCTGCCGCCATCCGATCGGTACTGGGCGACGTTCCCGTCACTGCTCCCAAGAGTTTCTACGGCACCAGCGGCGCCGCCAGCAGTGCCATCGATCTGGCCGTGGCCTTGATGGCTCTCAATCACCGCAAGCTCCCGGTGACGCTCAACTACCGCACACCCGACCCGGAGTGCCCCATCGAAGTCGTTCACCAAACGGCTCGCACGTTCGAGTCCCAGCGAGTGCTCACGCTGAGCCAGTCGACGTCTGGTCAGGCCGCGGCGTTGCTGCTCGAGGGCTTCTCGTGCTGATCCCCGCTGCGTCGACGGCTCAAGAGCTATTCTCGTCCCGTTTCCCCGAGAACATCAGGTGTATCATGCACGGACATCGGCAAGCTCGACCACGCCCCCGCTCGGCAACGCTGCTGGCAGTGACGTTCTGGCTGTGGGCGCTGTTACCCTCGAGTGGACTGCCAGCCAACCAACCGTCCGGCTCTCCATACGCCGAGGTTGTCCGTCGGCTCTCGGATGCGATCCACTACGAACTCGAACAAAAGGACCTGCCCGCGTTTTCGATCGCACTGGTGGACGGTGACAAGATGATCTGGTCGAAAGGTTTCGGCTACGTCGATCGAGACCGGCAGCGGCGAGCCACGAGCCGCACCGTCTATCGAGTCGGCTCGGTATCCAAGCTGTTCACCGATCTGGCCGTGATGCAGTTGGTGGAACAAGGGCGACTCGAACTCGATGCCGCGGTCACCGACCTACTGCCCGACTTTCATCCTCGCAACCCGTTTTCCGAGCCGATCACTCTGAGGCGCCTGATGTCCCACTTGTCGGGACTGGTCCGCGAGCCGCCGGTGGGCCACTATTTCGATCCCACGCAGCCGACATTGCGTGAAACGATCCGCAGCCTCAACCACACGGCTTTGGTTTATCGTCCCGGATCGCGAACCAAGTATTCCAACGCCGGCGTGTCGGTTGTCGGTTACTTGCTCCAGCAACAAACGAGAACGCCGTTTGATGCCTACATCCGGCGGCAGATCCTCGCCCCGCTCCAAATGCGATCGACCTCCTTTCAGCCGACAGGTTCGATCAAGAAGGAGCTGGCTACCGGCTGGATGTGGACCTATGACGGACGCCGTTTCGAAGCACCGACCTTTCTGCTGGGAACGGCGCCCGCCGGCAACCTGTATTCCACCGTGGAGGACCTGGCGCGATTCATCGCCATGCTCCACCAGCGAGGCACGCTCGACGGTCACCGCATCGTCAAGCCGTCCACCCTCCAGGAAATGTGGTCACCGCAGACCGGCCCCGACGGACAACCGACATCGTTCGGGATTGGATTTCACGTTCTGGAACTCGACGGCCATCGCAAAGTCGGACATGGGGGTGCCGTCTACGGATTCGCAACGCAATTGGAATCGCTGCCGCAGCAGCGGATCGGCGTGGCCGCCGCGCTGGCACTCGATGGCGCCAATGGTTTGGTCCGCCGGCTGACCGACTATGCCCTGCGGCTGATGCTGGCTCATCGAGAAGGCAAACCGCTGCCGAACTACGTGAAAACGAAGCCAGTCCCTCTCGAGCTGGCTCGCGAGCTGGCGGGATTCTACTACGATGGCGGCGATGTCCTTGAGCTGAACGAACTGAGTGGAAAACTCACGCTGCGCCGCGGCTCGACGGAAACCGAGTTGCGACTGCACCCCAGCGGTGATCTCGTCGTCGACTCGCCGCTAGGTTTCGGACCTCGGATCGAAGCGGAGAGTCATGCGATTTCGATCGACGCCCGAGTGTTTGTTCGGCGGAATCGCCGACCTCCTCCTGCGATCCCCGAAACATGGAAAGGTCTGATCGGCGAGTATGGCTGGGACCACAACACGCTCTACATCCTGGAAGACCGCGGACGGCTCTATGCGCTGATCGAGTGGTTTTTCTACTATCCGCTCACGGAGCTCTCGCCGAATGAATTCGCATTTCCCGACTACGGGCTGTACCACGGCGAGAAGCTGATCTTTCACCGCGACGCCGCCGGACGCGCCACGAAGGTGGTGGCCGCTGGGGTCGAATTCCTGCGCCGCAACGTGGGGACCGACGAGGGCCAGACCTTTCGGATCACGCCATTGCGGCCCGTCGAGGAACTGCGCCGGACGGCGATGGCCGCCCGGCCTCCGCGAGAACCAGGGCCGTTTCGCCAGTCCGATTGGGTGGAGATTTCGAAGTTGGATTCCACCATCCGGCTCGATATTCGCTATGCCACCACCAACAACTTCATGGGAGCCGTATTTTACCGTGAGGCTCGAGCCTTCATGCAGCGGCCGGCAGCCGAGGCACTGGTACGCGCACACCGGAAACTGGCCGAGCACGGCTTGGGACTGATGATCTTCGATGCCTATCGGCCGTGGCACGTCACCAAGATGTTCTGGGACGCCACGCCGGAAGAAATGAAGCAGTTCGTGGCCGATCCCCGAGAAGGCTCGCGGCACAATCGAGGATGTGCCGTCGACTTGACCCTGTACGAGTTGTCAACTGGCAAGCCGGTCACCATGGTCTCCGGCTACGACGAGTTTTCTCCGCGATCATTTCCCGCCTATCCCGGCGGTACGGCTCGGCAGCGATGGTATCGCCGATTGTTGCGGCAGACGATGGAGTCGGAAGGGTTTTCCGTCTACCAGTGGGAATGGTGGCACTTCGATTACCGCGATTGGAGGAAGTACGCCATCGGAAATCGCTCGTTTGAGGAAATCGCCGGCTCCCGCATGCCATAGCAGCGAGCCGGGTTGTCGTGGTCGCGCATCATCCGCTGAAAACGGATTCGACGGCCGAGCCTTTGTCGGCGACGGTAATCGGCCGACCGATGTTGCTGACATACTCGTGGTCCGCGTCGATTCCCAGCGCCCGGTAGATCGTGCGGAAGAAATCGGGAACCGGTATCGGCTGCTCGGTAATGTCGACTCCACCTGCGTCGGTGGCGCCGATCACTTGTCCGCCGCGCACGCCGCAACCGGCAAGAACGGCACTATAGGCGCGGGGATAGTGATCGCGACCGCCGCGACCGTTGATCCGAGGCGTGCGTCCGAACTCGCCCGCCCACACGATCAGCGTGCGATCCAGCATCCCTCGCTGATCGAGATCCTCCAGCAGCGCGGCCACGGGACGATCGATCTGTTCGCACAGTCGTTTGGTGAGGCTGAAGTTATCGGCATGAGTGTCCCAGTTGCCGACGCTGATCTCCACGAAGGGAACGCCCACTTCCACCAGCCGCCGAGCCAGCAGGCAGGCCGAGGCCGTTTCGCCGGTTCCATACTGGTCGCGCACCGATGACGGCTCCTGCTCGACGTCGAATGCCGTCATCCGCTGACTGAGGACCATCTGCGAAGCCTTGCGGTAGATCTTGCGGTGGCTGCCGACCAATGGGCCGCCCCCGTGCTCTGCGAATGCCGATTCCAGACTTTCGGCGAGTTTCACGCGACGGCGGTAGCGCTCGGCGGGAATCCCCGCATCCGTGTTGTCGGGCTTGCGCGTCGCCGATGTCATCACGAACGGATCGTAGTCGACTCCCAGGAAGCCGCCCTTGGCCGAGGCGGGGCCGGCACGGCCGATGCGTACGAAGACGGGCAAGTCGAAGTCGCGATCACCCAAGTGATAGGCGACATGCGAACCGAGTGCCGGGAACTTGACACTGGCCAGCGGCAGATAGCCGGTGCGCATCAAGAAGGTGGCTCGAGGATGACTGGCTTCCTTGCTCGTCAGCGATCGAAGCACGCACAGCCGCGATGCCTGTTTGGCCAGATGAGGAAGGTTGTCGGCGATGCGGATTCCCGGAACATCGGTGGAAATCGCCTTGGTTTCTCCGCCGTTGTCGTGTCCCGGTTTGGGGTCCCACGTTTCGAACTGGCTGGGACCGCCCTGCATCCACAGGAGGATACACGCCTTTCCCTGGCGGCGCAGTTGATCGGCGCCGGCCGCGATCGTCGGCGCCAGGCCGAGGGACCTGACGGCCAGTGAGGTTCCACCGGCAACCTGAAGGAACCGCCTGCGATGGACCACACGGCGACGCGGGCAGACATCCCAAATCATGGACGGATCGATGGTAGGACTCATCGGCTCACCTCATTCTTCTCCGGTACACCCTTTTCGGTTACCCGTGTGCCACGGCGGACATCGGGCGGTCCGGTTCGACGCAAATGTCGGGATCGGCTTTCCGGCGGCTGCGTCACCGCCGGAACAGAAACTCCGTACTGTTGACCAGCGCCCATTGCAAGTCCTCGTATGCCTCGGCCCGCGACGAAGACTGTTCGATGTAGGCCAGACTTCGACGAACGTCGCCGGCAGTCGGGAATCGGGACAGCGTTCGCAAGTAGACTTCGTCGATCGCGTCCTCATCGCGAGCGTTGGCGGCGAGAATGGCGGCCAGAGGCGAACCGGGCGCAGCGCGAAGCAGCCGCGTCGCCAGATTGGAGTTCATCATGGACAGCGCCTGCGAGATCGACCCTTCGATTTCATGACGCGGATCGCTGGGGTCGTACTCGAATTGCACTCGGAACAACCGCCGCACTGAGTTGAGTCGCCGGCCGAACCCGCGACGTTGCGGTACGGCCAGTTCGTCGATGGAGGTGTCGAGTGCCACGTTGAGCGAATTCAGCAACTGATCGGCTCGCAGCCGCTGTGGCGACATTACGGCGGGCGAGCAGTCTTGGCCATCGGCCGGCGCCCGACTCCGCTGTCGATAGGTGCGAGTCGCCATGATCGTGCGGAACAGCCATTTGACGTCGTGGCCGCTGTCGACAAACGCTCGAGCCAACAGGTCCAGCGTCTTGGGAGCCTTGGCTTCCCGTTCCGGTCCGATGTCGTCGACCGGCTCGTAGAATCCGTGCCCGATCAACTCCGACCACATCCGGTTGACGAATGCTCGCGCAAACCACGGGTTCTCCTCGCCGGTCAACCAGCGAGCCAGCGACTCGCGGCGCTGAGCGTCCAGCGTGCCCAGCGGTACCGACTGAGCGTTGACGAAAAAGACCGGCTCCATCACCTTTCCCGGCTGCTCCGGATGCTCCAAATCGGGCATGCGGTGTTCCAATGTGCCGCGAAACCGGTTGTTGTTCGGCGGTCGCCGACGAAACCGGAACTCGCGGTCGGTCACATGCACGACAAACGTGCGCTCTCCATTGCGGTTTCCCGGTCGTACGGCGACTCGAGGAAAGAACGCGGCCAGTTGATGAAACTGTTCGCGAGTCCAACGGTCCGTGGGATGATCGTGGCACTGGGCGCACTGAATCTGGACTCCGCAGAAGATGCGAGAGATCTCGGCGACGGTGTCTTCCGGCTTGCCGCCTTGAGCCATAATGATGGCTGTGGCTCCGTTGAGCTGTACGTCACCTTCGGCCGTGATGAAGGCACTGGCGATTCGCCGCCAGTCGCGATTCTCGTTGAACGCCTCGGACAAAAACTCCTCCAGGGCCGGTTCGACCACGAACGCGCGCTGCTTCGACTTTCGCATCAAGATCACGTCGCGCCAGTAGCGAGCCCAGTTGATTCCGAATGCAGGGTCGTTCAGTAGTCGCTCGATGGTCTGCTCGAGCCTGGCAGGATCGTCATCGGCCAGGTAGGCCAGGATGTCGTCAGGAGTCGGCGGCTGGCCGACCAGGTCGAGAAAAACCCGCCGAAGCATCGTCGTTTCGTCGGCGGCCGGTTGCCACGGGTGTCCCAGTTCGGCCACCAGTGAGCGGTCGATCTGCTCGGCGACTTGCGCGGGGGACAGCGGCTCTCCGGCCAGGCAACTTGCCGCCAGCAGTGAGTATCCGGCCAGGACGCACAATCGGCACATTCGGTTCATAACGCGACTCCCGGTTGTTTTCGAGCCTGCAACAAAACCTGCCGTGCCGCTTCTCAGCCTTGGCCATGTTGCTTGCGGCCGGGAGTCTTGTGACAAGCTGCTACGACGAGTTTCTCGGTTCCGATGGATTGAACCCGAATGCGGCCGTCGGGTTTCGCCGGTTTCCGAGTACAATGAATATCAGACTCGCGTACTCGGAAGAGGATGCCCATCGGATGACCGTATCACTGCTGACAACTCCCGCCACGTTCGATTCGCTCCGTCTGCCCTGGCACGCATTGTGGCTGGAGACGCGAGATGCCGGTTTGTTCCAGACATATGCTTGGTTTCGAGCTGTGGCGGTGGCCTGCCGGCAACGAACCGCACTGTTGGTGGTCCGAGATGGCAGGCACGTAAGAGGGCTGTTGCCGCTGCTGGTTGACCGCCGCCGGACTCCCTGGGGGCACGCCAAGGTGTTGACCTTTCCGTTGCCAAGCTGGGCGCCGACGTTCGGTCCGATCGGTCCCGAACCGACTCGCACATGGCTGGCCGTGCTCGAGTACCTGCAGTCGCATCGGCAGTGGTGGGACGCCTGCGACTGGCGGGGCATCGATGCGGCCCATACCGACCGCCACCGTCTCACCACCGCCGGCCATTTCCGCGGATTCCGGTTCGTGTCGACGGTGGAGACAGCGTGGCGGGCGATGGACCTGGCGGGCTGCCCGGATGACACGCTCGACTGGGACGAGTGCCATTCCATCGTCCGGTACCATCCCCCGCGACTTCGCATTGCCAATCCGGCCGGAGCAGCCGAGTCTTCGCTTCCGTCTTTCCAGCCACCCGAATCGGCCGGCGAATCGGCCGGAGGAACGGCCGGCGGATTGATGGCCGATACCACGTCGCCCTATCCGAGCGTGCTGGCCAAGGTCGGTGCTGCCAGTGGAGAACTCGTACGTTACGACTACTTCTGCGGTGACACCGTAGTGGCTCGGTGGTGGCTGGCGCTGGGAAGCCGGCATTGGGCGGTGCTCGGTCGATGGAGGTCGTCTCGCGTCGACGGCAACGGCGTGGAGCGGCCTCTGCTGGAAACCATCCGCCGCGATGCGCGCCATGCGGGCGCCGCTCGACTATGGATGGACGCAGGCGTGTCACACGGAGCCGGTGCGTCCCCCCGTCGTTACCGATCGGCCAATCTGCACAGTTGGCGAGGCCTGTGGTGCCGACTGGTGCCGCGAGCCGGAGCTAGTTCGAGCCGTCGAGGGGACGGAAGGGAAACACGTCGCTGGGCACGTGTTCCCGCTCCATGATTTCGCGAATCCGAGCCACGATGTCGGGATGCCGGTCGGCCACGTCACGACGCTCGCCGATGTCTTCCGCCAGATTGTACAGTTCGATCTTCAGCGGATTGCGTTTGGAACGCCGCAGCATCTTCTGCCGCACTCCTTTCCAGTTCCCCATCCGCACCGCCTGTTGACCCCCGTAGCTGGGAAACTCCCAATAGAGAAACTCGTGTTTCCGCTGCCGCTCGGGCTGCGACAGCAGCGTCGGCAGGAAACTGATTCCATCGATGCCTTCCGGTGCGGTGCCGCCGGCGACTTCCACCAATGTGGGAAGCACATCCCAGAACGCGGAAATGTGATCGCTGACCGTCCCCGGCGCGATCTTTCCCGGCCAGCGAGCGATCATGGGAACGCGGATCCCGCCCTCGTAGAGGCTTCCCTTGAGTCCTCGCAACGGCCCCACACTCTGGAAGAACTCGTAATCGACCTCCTTTTTCAAATGAGTCGTGCCGTTGTCGGAAGAGAAGATCACCAGCGTGTTGTCGTCCAAACCCAATTCGCGCAGCAAGGCCATGATCTGCCCGACTTCCCGATCGAGCCGACCGATCATCGCCGCGTAGGCGGCTCGAGGAGCATAGTGCGGCGTATAGCCGTTGCCCGTAAACGGAGTTTCCGGCCACTGGCCGAGGTAGGGTTTGAGTTCTTCTTCGGGAATGTGCAGAGCCAAGTGAGGAATCGTCGACGGATAGTAGAGGAAAAAGGGGCGGCCCTGATTGGCGCGGATAAACGCCAACGCTTCGCGGATCATGTGATCGGGAGCGTAGTCCTGACCTTGATAAGGTGCATACGCCTTCGGATCGGAAGG
>JALSIV010000162.1 GCA_026989685.1 Pirellulaceae bacterium
GGCCGGAATTCCGCACTTGTTCGCCTCGTGGATCACCTTGGGATCGAATGGATCGAGAATCATCGAGCGCTGCGCGTCGACCAACTCGTCGTCGGGCATCCGGGCCACTTCCTCCAGTCGCGAGGCGTCGTACAGCAGCACGCCCAGATAGCGGATGCGGCCCACGCAGGAATGGAAACAGGCGGGTGCCTGCCCCGTCTCCAGCCGCGGAAAACAGAGGATGCACTTTTCGCTCTTGCCGGTGAACCAGTTGAAATAGGTCTTCTTGTAGGGGCAAGCCGCCACGCACGAACGCCACGCTCGGCAGCGGTTCTGATCGATCAGCACGATGCCGTCTTCCCCCCGTTTGTAAAGGGCCCCCGAAGGACAGGAGGCGACGCAGACCGGATTGAGACAGTGATTGCAGATGCGGGGCAGGTAGAAGAACACCAGCCGCTCGACCGACATCAACTGCAACTTTTGCTCCTCGGTCAAACCGGCCAGATTGGGATCGTTGGCCGCATAGATCGGAGAGCCTCCCAGGTCGTCGTCCCAGTTAGGCCCGGCTTCCACCGACATCTTCTTGCCGGTAACCATCGAAATCGGCTCGGCGACCGGCTGATCCGCCCCCTCGGGAGCGTCGAACAACTTTTCGTAGTCGTACGTCCACGGTTCGTAGTAGTCGTCCATGCTCGGCATGTGCGGGTTGTGGAAGATATTGGGGATCACCCGCAGTTTGCCGGTCGATTTGATCCGCAATTTGCCGTCGCCGTTGACTTCCCAGCCGCCTTTGTACTTCTCCTGGTCTTCCCAGGTCGTGGGATAACCGGCACCCGGTTTGGTCTCCACGTTGTTCCACCACATGTACTCGGCGCCTTTACGGTCGGTCCACACGTTCTTGCAAGCGATGCTGCAGGTGTGGCAGCCGATGCACTTGTCCAGGTGAAACACCATCGAGACTTGCGAACGGATATTCATGGCTATTCCTGTCGAGGTTGTGCGACAATGAACCGGATCGAATCAACGCTCCCGAGGGAGCCTCCAATCAGTACTGGACCTTGGGACACTTCCGCACCAACAGGTGCGTATCGCGGTTGCAGCCGACCGGTCCCCAGTAATTGAAGTGGTAGGTGAACTGGCCGTAACCGCCGGCCATCAGGTTCGGCTTGAGCCGCGTGCGCGTCAGGCTGTTGTGACCTCCGGCCCGCCGGTTCCCCCGCAGCGGCGACTTGGGGATGGCATGGTTCCGCTCGGGGGCGTGGTACTGCATACAAATGCCTCGAGGAATCCGGGCACTAACCACCGCGCGAGTCACCACGACGCCGTGGTCGTTGAACACCTCGACCCAGTCGTTGTCGATGATTCCCAACTCCTCCGCGTCCTTGTCGTTCATCCACAACGGATAGACGCCGCGCGACAGGGTGGTCATCCGTTGGTTGTCGCCATAGGTGGAGTGGATGTGCCATTTTCCGTGAGGCGTGAGGAAGTTGAGCATCACCGTCTTGCCGACCTTCTCTCCGCTCTCGGTGAAGGAGAGATCGGCGTATTGGGTCGGCAGCGGTTTCGGCTTGTACGTCGGCAGGTGCTCGCCGAAATCCAAGTACATCGGATGATCGAGATAGAACGACTGGCGACCCGTCAGCGTACGCCACGGCACCTGAACTTCCACGTTGTAGGTGAACGGCGAATAGGAGCGGCCGTCGTTCAGCAATCCCGACCACATCGGGCTGTTGATCAACCGCCGCGGCTGGCTCTGCAAGTCCTTGTAGGTATACCGCACGCCCCGATTTTTCTCGGCCAGGTGAGTCAGCGACAGCCCCGTCTTGGCTTCCATGTCCTTGTAGGACCGGTACGCCATCTCGCCGTTGGTCACGGTGGCGAAGTTGAGAATGACATTGCAGACGTCCTCATCGCGATAAAGCGACGGATAAACGCCGTCGCCCCACGATTCGGTTCGGTGCGCGCGCACGTACTCGTCGTATTCGTCGGCGACGTCGTAGTGGGTTCCGTGAGCTCCCAAGCCGTTGGCTCGCACATGGGGACCGTAGGAAATGAACTGCCGATAGACGTTCTTGTAGTCCCGCTGGACCACCTTGAACGCAGGCATCGTCTTTCCGGGAATCGCGTCGACCTCCCCGGTAATCCACTGCCCCATGTTCGGTTGAGCCACTTCCGCGGGCGTATCGTGGGCCAGCGGGGCCGCGATCACGTCTTCCACCGGTTCGGGAAAGTGCTTCTCGGCAACCTCCGAGAATCGCTTGGCCAGATCCCGGAAGATGGCCCAATCGCTCTTGGACTCCCAGCAAGGAGGCACGGCGCGGGACAGCGGATGAATGAAGCTGTGCAAGTCGGTCGAATTGAGATCGGCCTTCTCGTACCAGGACGCAGCGGGCAGCACGATGTCCGAATAGAGCGCCGACGAGTCCATGCGGAAATTAACGTCGATCACCAGGTCCATCTTCCCGCGCGGAGCCGCCTCGCGCCACTCGACTTCCTTCACCGCGTCCTTGGCCAACTCCTCGCCCACCGCGTTGTCGTGCGTCCCCAGGTAATGCCGCAGGAAATACTCGTGCCCCTTCGCGCTGGAGAGCAATGCATTGCCTCTCCAGATGAACCATACGCGCGGCCAGCACTCCTCGGCATCGGGATCCTCGACCGCGAATTTCATCTTGCGGTCCTTCAATTGGCCGGCGATCCACCGGGCGATCTCTTCGGGCGTCTCGGCTCCCGCCTCTCGAGCCCGCCGCACGACCTCGATCGGGTTCTCGGGAAACTGAGGATAAAAGGGAAGCCAGCCCTGCCGAACCGCTCGCACCTGCAAGTCGATCGTGTGCCCCGATGCCGTACTCTCGCCGCCGGTGTGCTGCGGCACCGTGTGGTAGTCGGTGAAGTCCTTTTCGTAACGCCACTGGCAGGTGTGCACGTAGTGCCAGCTCGGCGTGTTCTGCACGCGCGACGGAGGGAACCAGTCCTTGGCCAGTGCGATCGACGCCCACGATTCCATCGGCGCCAGCTTTTCCTGGCCGACATAGTGAGCCAACCCGCCGCCATTGACCCCCACGCAACCGCAGAACATCAATGCGTGAATGCCTGCGCGATAAATCAAGTTCGCGTGATACCAGTGATTGATTCCCGCCCCGATCAAGATCGTACACTTCCCTCGGGTGTGCTCGGCCGTCGTCGCCCACTCGCGAGCAAAACGTACCAGCACGTCCCGGCCGATACCGGTGTACTTTTCACTCCAGGCGGGAGTGTACGGCGCGTCCTCGACGTCGTAGCTGTCGGGATACGCGCCGGGGAGACCTCGAGCCACACCGTACTGCGCCATCAGCAGATCGTAGACGGTCGCCACCAACACGTCCTTGCCGTCGGCGGTGCGCACCTTGCGGACGGGAACGCCTCGCTTCAACGGCGTCCCCGCGCCGAAGTCGTCGAACTCCACGAACTCCACGTCGTCGTGCTTCTCCAGGAATGTCAGTTCCGGATCGATGGGCGAACCGTCCTTGCCGTCCTTGAGCAACAGATTCCACTTGCCCTTGGTCTTGCCCCAACGAAAACCGCTGCTCCCCATCGGCATCTTGGGACGCCCCGCCTGGCTGTCCCAAACGAGGAACTTCCACTCCCCATGTTCCTCGTCCCGATAAGCATCCAGCCGGCCGGCTCGCAGAAGCTGGCCGGGACGCACGCGCCCGTCCGCCTTTTGAATCTCCACTAGGAACGACGCGTCGGTGTACTTCTTGGTGTACTCGAGAAAATAAGGAGTCTTGCGCTCGTGGTGGTACTCCTTGAGCAGTACATGGTTGACCGCCATCCACCAAGCCCCGTCCTGGCCGGCGTTCACCGCCACCCACTCGTCCGCGTACTTGGCCACCATGCTGAAGTCGGGAGAGAAAACCCACAGCTTGGTGCCGTTGTGACGCGATTCGGCCAAGAAGTGACAGTCCGGTGTCCGCGTCATGCCGATGTTGGCGCCCATCGACACCAGCATCTTCGCGTGATACCAGTCCGCACTCTCCTGCACGTCGGTCTGCTCGCCCCAAGTCTCCGGCGAGGCGGGCGGCAAGTCGCAATACCAGTCGTAAAACGAAAGCGACAGCCCGCCGATGAGCTGCATCAAGCGGGCCCCCGAGGCGTAACTCACCATTGACATGGCGGGGATCGGAGAGAAGCCGGCGATGCGATCGGGGCCGTGTTTGCGGATCGTGTGGACCATGGCCGCCGCCATGATCTCCTCGACCGTCTCCCAATCGACGCGACGGAAGCCGCCCTTGCCTCGAGCCACCTGCCACCGCTTCCGCTTGTCGGGATCGTTCACCAGCGACGCCCAAGCTTCGACCGGATCGGCATGGTCGGCTCGAGCTGTCCGCCAGGCGTCCAGCAACGCTCCGCGCACATAAGGGTACTTCACTCGCAGCGGACTGTAGATGTACCAACTTGCGGAGATTCCCCGCTGGCATCCTCGAGGCTCATACGGGGGAAGGCCGGCTTCGAGCGAGGGATAGTCGAGCCCTTGCATCTCCCACGTCACGATGCCGTTCTTGACGTAGATGTTCCAGGTGCAGCCCCCCGTGCAGTTCACCCCGTGAGTGCTGCGAATCACTTTGTCATGCTGCCACCGGTTGCGATAGAACTCTTCCCAACGCCGCAGTTTCGGCTTGGCTTCGTCCCGAATCCAGGCAATCGCGTCTTGGATACTCATGGCAGTGGCTTTGCTTTCTTCTGGAATCTGTTGCTAAGGGGCATCCGGAATCAGGCGGCCTGCGTGCTGCGCCGCTTGTCGATCAAGGGCCGCCGCACGCCGCGGAAACGGAACTTCCAAATCGTGTCAAAAGCGAACATCAGGCCGATCGCCAACACCAATCCCAACAGCAAAAAGGCGACGCGCGCCCCGGCTCGGTGAGGTGGTGTCTGACCGGCGCGTTGCTCGAAAAAGGCGGCAAGTGCCAGAATCTCGTCAGCCGTCAGCGGCTTGTCCTTGAACACCGGCTGCATCACCGCCGTGCTCGGTGAAACCAGCCAGGCCGAAAGAGGTTTCCGGCCACCCAGGCGAGCGTAGACTTGAGTCAAGTCGGGCCCCAGATGCCCACCGCCGAAACCGGGTGCTCCGGCAACGTCGTGACAGGTGATGCAGGCGGGACCGCGAGCTTCCAGTCGCTGAAGACCGTAGAACAACCGCCGACCCAACTCGCGGTCGGCCGCTGTGAACGGCCGAGTCGAAATCTGCACGCCGGCAAACTGAGACTTCTCCAGCGCCGATTCCTTCTCGATCAAGTCGATCAACTTCTCCGCCAAATCGCGATTCATGCCCGGAACGTTGGGCATCACCACGTTCTTGTATCGCGCCATCAGATCGGTGGCGATCGCGTCTCCACCGTCGATCATCCCCTTGGGGTCGAGAAGGAACCGCAAGATCCAGTCCCGCTCACGACGCTTGGTCACGTCCTTCAAGTCGGGACCGGTCAAGTCACCGCCGCCAATCGTGTGGCAGCTCTGGCAGTTCTTCTTGAAAAACTCAACCGGATCTTGCGCCCACAGCCGGCCGGCAGCCAGCCAGGGCACCATCCACAGTGCCCCCCACGCGGCCAGCCTTCCGATCCCACCTGTGCCCAATCGACCGCTCAACGCTCTTCCGCTCATCGCCGGCCCTCGCCATCTATTGTCCTGAGGGGCTTGTCGTACGGGGATTGGCTCCCGCTACCACAGCGCGTTCGACACTGCACTTGCTACTCGCCAGAACCTACATCCAAGCAAAATGGATAACAAGCCCTTTTTGTCTCATTTTGATGGATTTTCTCCCGGATTCTTCAGGTTTTTCCAGAACGCGCGCTTGCACACGGCACGCGCGCGCACGGCTTGCACAGAGGCCGAGAAGACCGATGTCTGGCAGCAGCAGCCGGCAGACGCCGACATGGCCGTTAGGCGGCGCCACTTGGCGGGATTCGGCGAGCGCGGGGCAACGTCCCGCCTCGACACCGCTCTGCCGGCTCAGCGCCGCTGCGTGGAATCAGCACGCGTGAGAAACCGGGGCGTTCCCCATACGCCGAATCGCTCTGCTAGCGCAATGCTTCCGCGCGAAATCAGCGCTCGCGCAAAACGACCGGCCAAGCACGCCGCTAATCCAATTCCTTGATCCAGATGTTGCGGAACTGCATGAGACTGGAAGCGGGTGACAGCTTGCCGTCTTTGCGCCGTCCACCATGATGCTGGAGTCCGATGGGACCGCGATCAGGTACGCCGGGAAGTCGAGCGTTCTCCAGCACCATTTTGTCATTGAGGATGACGGTCAACCGGTCCTGGATCATGATAATCACAAACCGGTTCCACTGGCCCACCGGTCGGTCGGCATTGACTTGGGGCGTCACTCCGGCGCGGATGGCCGCGGGAGCATCTTTGGGATTGCGGTAACCGTAGACTTCCCCCGAGCCGATCGGCCAGCACCAGATGTTGACTTGAGCTCGAGGAAATCCCCGCAGAAAAATCCCGGAATCGGCGTTGGGCATTTTGATCGTGACGCGGCGTCCCTTCGCATCCGTCAGATAGCTGCCGTTCTTGAGCACGATGGGAACGTTGTACAGGCCGCTGGTACGCTTGATGCGCCAATCGACCTTCAGAATGAAGTCGCCGTATTCCTTTTCGGTCCACAGATTCTTGTCGCCCTTGGCCTCCGATTCGGCGTCGTAGTCGATGACTCCGTCCACGACCTTCCAGTGGCCGTTGTCTCCTTCGGGGACCCGCCATCCTCTGAGATCTTTGCCATTGAACAGCGAGACGAAACCGTCCTCTTGTTCGCCCTGAGCTCGAACCGGTACCGGACTCGCGGCGACCATCAGCAAGACCGTGGCTGCCAGGAACATCTGCTGTCGTTTCATCGTTCGACTCCTCAAGGCAAAAGCAACAAGGAATGGCGTTGGAATGGCATTTTGCAGGGGGCCCGGCCGCTGCGCCCCGGCGGGCGGGATGACTCCGATGGCCGAAACCTCCGGTTCCGCCTAAGGTAGAGCATAGTTGATCGGTTTCCCAGGCATGGTCAGCGGGGAGGGCAGACCAGCCGGTCCTACGGCGTCTCATTGTGGTCGACTTTCATGGGGAGATCCATTGTGCAACTAGGCGAGATGGTGTTGCGGGCGGTGCAGCGCGCAGGGGCTCACGAGATGTTCGGCATTCCCGGCGACTTTGTGCTGCCGTTCTTCAAGGTCATCGAACAGTCGGAAATCCTACCGTGTTACACGCTGAGTCACGAACCGGGAGTGGGATTTGCCGCCGATGGCGCGGCCAGGATTCGCGGCGGCCCATCGGTGGCCGTGGTGACTTACGGCGCCGGGGCACTCAACATGGTCAATCCGATCGCTGCCGCCTATGCGGAAAAGTCACCCGTGATCGTGCTGTCGGGAGGCCCCGGAGTGGGAGAGAGTCACATCGATCTGCTGCTGCACCACCAAGCCAAACGGCTCGATTCGCAGTTCCAGATGTACGCCGAAGTGACCTGCGACCGAGCGCGATTGAGCGATCCCAAGACCGCACCCGAGGAAGTGGCTCGAGTCCTCTCCAGTTGCCTCACCGAATCGCGGCCGGTCTATTTGGAGATTCCGCGGGACCAGGTATTCCGGGAATGCCTGCCGGCCCCCGAGGCGCGGCCCGATCCCACGCACGATCCCGATGCGCTGGCGGCATGCGTCGAAGAGATCTTGGAACGGATTGCCGGGGCCTCCTCTCCGGTCCTGCTGGTCGGCGTCGAAGTGCGGCGGTACGGCCTGGAAGACAAGGTGGCTCGCCTGGCCAAGAAACTGGGGATGCCGGTCGTCACGAGTTTCATGGGACGTGGTTTGCTGGTCGACTCCGATGCTTCTCTGGTGGGAACCTACATCGGCGCGGCCGGCGATCCGCAAGTCACCGATCTGGTGGAAAACTCCGACGCGCTGTTGCTGCTGGGCGTCATCCTCTCGGACACCAACTTCGGCACCTCCAAGAAACGGATCGATCTTCGCAAGTGTATTCAAGTGATCGACCGGCAGGTGACACTGAGTTACCACGTCTATCCCCAGATTCCCATCGACGCTCTGGTCGACAAGATGCTGGAAGTCGCCGAGCCGGCCGCGGCCAAACCGATCCCCTGCATCTCCCGGCCGGTCCATGGTTTCATCGCCGATGACAGGCCGATGACTCCCGACGACGTGTCGGCCGGACTCAACCAGCTCTTTCGGCGCAGCGAACCCATGCCACTGGTGGCCGACACGGGCGACTGCCTGTTCACGGCCATGGAGATCGAAAACACGGAACTCGCGGCGCCCGGTTACTATGCTACCATGGGATTCGGCGTGCCCGCCGCACTGGGCATCCAGGTCGCTTCGGGCCGCCGCCCGGTGGTGCTGCTGGGGGACGGCGCGTTTCAGATGACCGGCTGGGAGCTGGGAAACTGCAATCGCTACGGCTGGGATCCGATCGTGATCGTCCTCAACAACGCCTGTTGGGAAATGCTGCGCACGTTCCAGCCCGAATCGCATCTTACCGAACTAGGTTGCTGGGACTTTGCTCGGATCGCCGGAGCTCTAGGCGGCGAGGGAACGGTCGTGCGAACGCGCCGCGAGTTCGATGCGGCGATCCAGCGGGCCGCTGCGACTCGCGGCCGTTTCCAACTGATCGACGTGCGACTCGATCGGGGCGTGATCTCCAAAACCATGCGGCGCTTCGCCGACGCACTGAAGAAGTTCCGCAAGCAAAAGGAAGCCCAACCGTCATGAACACGCAGCGTCACTGGCAGCCACAGATTGAGGCAGTATCGTGAACGAACAGAATGCTCCATCAAATCGGCGATCAGGCATGAAACGAGCGTGGATGGCCGGAGTGCTCGTGGCGGGAATGGCCATCGGCGCATCGGCGGTGTGGTTCTTGCAGGCTCGAGGATGGAACCTGGCCGCCGGGCGAATCGAAGACGACGAACATGGCGAACATGGTGGTGACGAACACGGCGACCACAAAGGAGAAGAGGGCGTGGTCCGACTTCCCAGGGAGAAGTGGGAAGTTGCAGGTCTCGAGGTCGAGCCGGTTCAGTTCGGCGAGCTGACCAGTCTTTCCTGGTTCACCGGAAAAGTGGTGCTCAACCAGGATCGCCTGGCTCACATCTATTCGCTGGTGGAGGGCCGAGTCCACACGGTCGGCGTCGATTTCGGCGACGACGTCGAGGCGGGATCGGTGCTGGCCGTGATCGACAGTCCGGAAGTGGGCGCTGCCAAGCTGGAGCTGGTGCGAGCTCGTCTCAAGGCGGAAATCGCTCGGGTCAACAGCGAGTGGAAGGAGAAGATCAGCACGAACACGCAAGCGCTGATTGATGCTCTGCACGCCGGCACCCCCATCACCAAGATCGATCAGATGTTCGGCGACAAGCCGATGGGGGAAAACCGTCAGCAACTGCTGTCGGCGTATGCCCGGTTGCACAAGTCGAAAGCCGACTATGAGCGACTCAGTTCGCTGGCCGCCCAAAACGTCGTGGCCGGCAAACAACTGATCACGGCCAAGGCGGCACTCGAGGCCGACGAGGCCACGTTCCTGGCACTCCAGGAGCAACTCAAGTTCACCGTGTGGCAGGAAGCACTGATGGCCCGGCAGGAACTGCAGCAGGCCGAACAGGCAGTGGCGGTCGCCCAGTCCCAACTGTTCATTCTGGGTTACCGCCAGGATCAACTCCATACGATCGACCCGGAGAAGGAAGGCGAGGAGATCTCCCACTATGAAATCCGAGCTCCGTTCCCCGGCACGGTGATCGGCAAGAACGTGGTATTGGCCGAACGCGTGGGGCGAGACACGGAGATGTTCACCATCGCCGACTTGTCGGTGCTGTGGCTGCAGGTCGACATCTACCAGAAGGACCTGGAAAAACTGAACCACATCGGCAAGACCCTCCGCTTCCGCGCTCCCACAGCCGAGCATGAACACACGGCCGAGATATTCTACCGCGGGGACATTCTCGACCCCGAGACTCGGACGTTGCGTTTATTGGCCAGGGTTCCCAATCCGCGGCGCCACTTGAAAGCAGGCATGTTCGTGGAAGTCGCTCTACCGGGCGAGTCGCTGGGCGAAGCGCTCTGGGTACCGGCATCCGCAGTGATCGAAATCGACGGGCGCGATGCCGTGTTCGTGCATCGCCAGGGGGACGCGTTCGAGCGTCGATGGGTCTCGGTGGGAGAACGGAACGACGGCCGGATACAGATTCGAAGCGGACTGAAGAAGGGCGAGCCCGTAGCCGTCCGCGGCGCGTTTTCGCTCAAGTCGGAATTGCAAAAGGGCCAGATCTCTCACAGCCACTGACGGCCGGCACGGCACTCCCTTTTCAGGATGACTTCCCATGATCCACAAGGTCATCGATGCTTCGCTGAATAACCGCTTCGCCATCCTGCTGCTGGCACTCTTGGTGATCGCCATCGGTGTTCACTCGATGATCCAGTTGCCGGTCGATGCGGTTCCCGATCTGACCAACGTGCAGGTGCAAATCCTCACCTCGTCCCCGGCTCTGGGGCCGGTGGAAATGGAGCAGTTCGTCACCTTTCCGGTCGAGACGGCGATGAGCGGCATACCGCGCGTCGAAGAGATTCGCAGCGTGACGCGGTTCGGACTCTCCAACGTCACGGTCGTCTTCGAGGAAGGGACCGATATCTACTGGGCGCGGCAACTGGTCGGGGAACGCCTCACGGAAGCTCGGGAACAGATCCCGCCGGGAATGGGAACGCCCACGATGGGACCGATCGCCACGGGCATGGGGGAGATCTACCAATTCGAACTGCGCGCCAAACCGGGCTACCGCTACAGTCTGCAGGAGCTGAGAACCATCCTCGATTGGCAGGTGGCTTTTCAACTCCGCAGCGTGCCGGGCGTGATCGAAGTCAACACATTCGGCGGCGAACTGAAGACGTACGAAGTCCAGATCAACCCCGATGCGCTGCTCAACTACAACATCCCCCTCAAACGCGTCTTCGAGGCATTGGAGCAAAACAACGCCAACGCGGGGGGTGGCTATATCGTCCACCACGAAGAACAGCAATTGATCCGAGGCGAGGGGCTGGTGCAGTCGCTGGCCGACATCGGCCGGATCGTGCTGGAAACCCGGGAAGACGGTACGCCCATCCATATCCATGATGTCGCCGATGTCCGTTTCGCACCCATGCTCCGCCAAGGATATGTCACTCGCGACGGCCGAGGAGAAGCCGTGGTCGGCATCGTGATGATGCTGATGGGCGAGAACTCGCGGACCGTGGTCGACGATGTGAAGAAGAAGGTCGCGGAGATCTCGAAAACACTCCCCGAAGGCGTCTACATCGACACGTTCTATGATCGCACGGAGCTGGTTCGCCGAGCCATCGATACCGTGGCCGAGAACATCAGCGGCGGCGCCATTCTGGTGGTGATCATGCTGTTCCTGCTGGTGGGAGATCTGCGAGCCGGCTTGATCGTCGCCTCGGCCATCCCCTTGTCCGCGCTGGTGACGTTTGTCTCGATGAAGTACTTCGGCGTATCGGCCAACTTGATGAGCCTGGGGGCACTCGACTTCGGTATCATCGTGGATGGCTCCGTCGTGATGGTGGAAAACGCCATCCGCCACGTGGCTCAAGCCAAGAAACAGAACCCGGATCTGGAGCGGGCCGGTGTCGAAGTGTTCCGCAAGGCCGCGCACGAAGTGGGACGCCCGATCCTGTTCGCCGGTGCCATTGTGATCATCGTGTTCATCCCCGTGCTCTCTCTCCGCGGTATCGAAGGAAAGATGTTCGGGCCGATGGCGTTCACGTTCATGTCGGCACTGGTGGGAGCATTGATCCTCTCGCTCACCGTGATGCCCGTCCTGGCCTGCCTGTTCCTCGCCAGGAAATTCAGCGAAAAGGACGCTCTGCTGGTTCGCTGGTGCAAGCGGGGCTACCAGCCTCTGCTGGAGAAAGCGATCGCTCATCCGCGGGTCGTGCTCTGCGGAGCGATCGGCGCGTTCGCGATCGGACTCGTGATTGCCTCGAGTTTCGGTGCCGAATTCGTGCCCAAACTCGACGAAGGCGACATGGCCATTCAGGCCATCCGACTCCCCAGCGTATCGCTCGAACGATCGATCGAGATGACCTCGGCCATCGAGAAAACGCTCCTGCAGAAGTTCCCCAATGAAGTCAAGACGGTGATTTCCAAAACGGGACGAGCCGAAATCGCGACCGATCCGATGGGGATCGAGGCGAGCGACATCTTCGTGATGCTCAAGCCGCCCGACGAGTGGCGTTACCGCTCCAAAGACGAACTGGTGGCGGCGATGAAGAAGGTACTGGAAAAGCAGATTCCCGCCAACAACTTCAGCTTCACGCAGCCGATCGAGTTGCGGGTCCAAGAGTTGATCGCCGGTGTGCGGCTCGACATCGGCATCAGCGTCTACGGCGACGACCTGGAGAAACTCAAGGAAATCGGCAACAAGGTCGCCGCCGTGGTGCGAAGCATCCCCGGTGCTGCCGACGTTCAAGCCGAGCAGACCGGGGGATTGCCCTATATTCAGATGCGCATCCGCCGCGATCAGATCGCCCGCTACGGCATCAACGTCGCCGACGTACTCGACGCCATCACCGTGATCGGTGGGAAGCAAGTCGGGCAGGTTCTCGAAGGCCAGCGCCGGTTCCCTCTGCAAGTCCGTCTGGCGCCTCACTGGCGGGACCATCTCGAATCCCTCAAACGAATCAAAGTAGCCGACCCCACCGGCCGTCAGATCCCGCTGGAACAACTGGTCGATATCGAAGTCGCACCGGGAGTCGCTCAGATCAGCCGCGACGAAATCCGACGGAGGTTTCTGGTGCAAGTCAACGTGCGGGGACGCGACTTGTCGAGTTTCGTTGCCGCGGCGAAAGAAGCCGTGGAACGAGAAGTGACGTTGCCTCCCAACTACCGCATTGCCTGGGGCGGACAGTTCAAGAACCTGCAGGATGCTTCGCGACGCCTGGCCATCGCCGTACCACTGGCCCTGTTCCTGATCGCCTCGCTGCTCTACATCACGTTCGACTCGGGACGGCTGGCACTGCTGATCTTTCTCAACGTGCCGATCGCCACGACCGGTGGAATTCTGGCGCTTTGGGTCCGCGGAATGCCTTTCTCCATCTCGGCAGGAATCGGATTCATCGCCCTGTTCGGAATCGCCGTCATGAACGGCGTCGTGCTGGTCGAACATATCCGGCATCTGCGCGCGCGAGGGATGGATGTCATTCGAGCGGTCGAACAGGGAGCCATGGATCGACTTCGGCCGGTGCTGATGACGGCCACCACGGACGCGCTGGGGTTCATCCCCATGGCCGTTTCCACCAGCGCCGGCGCCGAAGTGCAGCGACCATTGGCCACGGTGGTGATCGGTGGCGTGCTCACATCCAGTCTGCTGACGCTGGTCGTGCTGCCCGCCATCTACAAATGGTTCGAACCGAAACCACGAGCATAGCTCGACGGACCGAGCCTGGAAACTCCGCGCCGAGTCGACTACCATGCGGGCAGTCCGCCTTCCCCCTGCGACCACCTGATGAGGAGAGTCTTCGCCGTGCCGTCGACACGGTCGCCCGGCCGCGGAATCACCGATCGGCGCGCGTGATTCCGAAGTGCTCATGCGGCCGAGGTCGCTTCGTCAGCTCGAGCCGGTGGCGGCCGGCGAAAGAGACAAACCGCCGTTCGATGGCCGCCGGGTCGCACGGCCCGTCGTGGATCCAGAGCTGGTACCGCAGGGAGAGCGGCCGGGTCGGTTCAATCATGATCGGTTCGGCGAAACAGACCGACGCGCCCATCCAGCCGTCGTCGCGCACATGCCAATGACACGGATGCGTCCGATTGTCCGGGTGGTCCATGATGCAGATGCCGACTGTGCGAGCCTGTCCGGTCTGCCCGCTGCGAGCCGGTCCGCTGTAGTCCATCCAGCGTGCCCGCCGGCCGAAAATCGCCCGCTCGCCGACGCGGCCCTCGCTGTCGCGAAGCTGCCCGCCGCCGAAGACGGCGGAAATCGTGCGCGCGACGCGGACGGCCAGGAAGCCGAAGTTGGTCTTGCCCAGCTCGAGCATCTGGCTGGTCGGAGTGAACTCGGCCTGGAATTCCAGCAACCACTGCTGGTCCTCGTCGGGAATGACGGCGCCCAGCAATGTCTGCTTCATCAGTGGCTGGGGGTCGTGGCCGGCGTCGAGCCAGTCCAGTTCGAAAGCGAAACGACACTCCTCGTCGCCGTCTGCGAAAGCCAGCCAACGCTGCTGGCGGACTCGTGACGACGTGTTGTCGCTCCAGAAGTCGATACCGGAGACATGGTGATGAGCGAACCAGACGCTGCGATGATGGTCGTGGTTCGGCGCGCCGGGATGCCCCATCCGCGTCAGCCAGGTGTCGCCGGGACCGAGCAGAGGGAAAAAGAAGGGGCGAGGCGCCGAATGAGAGCCGTGCCAGCAGGTCACCTCGCGGCCGTCGATTTGAAATCGAACCTGCTGATCGGGCAAGGGAACGATCTCGCAGCGCGAAAGCGAATGGTTGGACACTCGGTCGATCCTCTTCGAGCCTGTAACAGAACCCGCCCCGCCGCTTTCCGGCCGCGGACATGTTGCTTGCAGCATGGAGTTTTGCGACAGCCTCAGAGAGCGGGTGACGGGATTCGAACCCGCGACATACAGCTTGGGAAGCTGTCACTCTGCCAACTGAGTTACACCCGCGTGGGAACCGGGGAAGCACTCGCTTCGACTCCTCGGCCTTATCTCTGAGTATACCCGGGGCGTGGCCGCGGATAAAGAGGCGGCCGCCGACTGCCGCTAAGATCGGCATGACCGGCAAACTCCGGCCAGGGGGGATGCCTTTCCGCAACGCCAGACGTTGAAAAAACGCCACATGTTGCCAAAACGCGTGGTACGGTTGCTAGACGGAAGAAAAGTGCGCGACGATAGCGAGGCGAGACGGATGGACACAACCCCCTCAACGCAAGTCTCTCGGACGGTCGGTGCAACGGTGGCGGGACTCGGTCTGCTGCTGGCCCTGGTCGGTTGCAGCCAGGTGCGCCTCCCGCGGATCGACCCCAGCGGAGAACGGTTGTTCCTCCCGGCGGGCAACTACACCACGGTGGTCCCTCCCAACGAAGTGGTGTGTGTTCCCGAGCCGGCTTATCCGGCGCCGCCGGCCATCCCCGATTGCAACCAGCCGCCTCCGCCCAAGCCCGCCTCGGCGACCCGCAAACGCACGCTATTGCACGGCCCGCGGACGCCTCGAGGCAAGAAAGGGTATCTCGTATTGATGCCAGGCAAGATCTCGGCTCCCGTCGGTACGGAAGTCGTGCTGCTGGCCGGCTTCTGCTCCAACGACGGGTTTCTGATGACCGACCAACCGATCCAGTGGACCATCGCGCCAGACAGCGTCGGCCAATTCGTCAGCTCCAACGAAAGCTCGACCGACTGGTTTCATCGGCGATCCGACAAACTCGAAGCCGACTACGCACTGACACGCACCGTCTGTACCGAACTGCTCTTGACGCGGGGGACTGCCAAGAAAACGGACGATGTCACCGTGCGCCGCGGCCAAAGCTGGATCTCGGTCACTTCACCCACCTCGGGAACCACCCACGTCACGGTCGTGGCTCCCAATGCGGAAAACTGGGAGCAGCGACGCAAGACGGCGGTGATCTTCTGGGTGGACGCCCAGTGGCAGTTTCCCGCTCCCGCCACCGCACGCGCCGGCGAGCCGATCCGACTGGCGACTCGAGTCACACGCAAAGACGGCACGCCCATTCGCGGCTGGAAAGTCCGCTATCGGCTGCCTCCGGGAAATGCCGAATTCGCCGACACCCGCCAGGCAACCGCCGAAGCTACCACCGACGCGCAAGGTATGGCCACCGTCACCGTTCGACAGACAACGCCCGGTCCGGACACCGTGGCCGTGTCCATAGAGGTCCTGCGCCCCGAAGCGGGTGGGCGCACCTTGCCGCTGGGGCAAGGAGCCACCACCGTTCACTGGAGCGCCCCGGGACTCAACATCCGAGCGACCGGCCCGACCACCCTGCCTGTCGGCGGCGTAGCCACATACCGGATGGAAGTGAACAACCCCGGCGACGTGGCCGCGCGGCAGGTGGCTTTGAGCGTTCAACTTCCCGAAGGGCTGGAGTTTCTCAGCAGCAAGCCGGAAGCGCAGGTGTTCGGCCGGCAGCTTCAATGGAACCTGGGCGAGTTGGCCCCGCGAGCCACGTTGGTGGTCGAAGCCACCTGCCGCGCCACCGCGCCGGGGGACGTGCGTTGGACAGCCGTGGCCACCAGCACCGACGTGGCACGGATGGAGGCCTCGGTCGACACTCGAGTCATCCCCGCTGGTGGACTCAAAGCCCGCTGGCTCCAGTCTCCGCAAACCGCGCACGTCGGTGACATCGTCGAGTACACGCTCGAAGTACAAAACGACTCGAGCCAACCGATGAACGAGGTGACGGTCACCATTCAGTTCGATGAAGGCTTGCAACAAACCGAAGGAGTCGCTTCGCCCATCCGCCGATCGCTGGGACTGCTGCCCGCGGGACAGACCAACGGACTGAGTGTGCGGTACCGCGTTGTGCAAGCCGGAACGCTTCGGCAACGAGTCGATATCACTTCGAGTAACGGGCAGTCGGTCGCGCTTGAAGCCGCGTTGCAGGCGGCGGAAGCCCCGGCAGCACCGCCGACACCGAGCGGGGCCGCCACTCCGCCTCCCAGCCGTCCGCTTCCGGCGGGCGCCTCTCCCTTGGAAGTGACGATCATCGGCGACACCCAGCGCCACGTGGGAGAACTCGCCAACTACACGGTGACGGTGCGCAATCAAGGCTCGGTGGCCGTGACCAACATCCGGCTGGCGGTCGGCTATGACGTGGCACTTGAACCGACTCGAGCCAGCGGGGGCCATACGGTCGAGGCGGGACAACTGGTGTGGAACCAGCAGCGACTCGAACCAGGACAGTCGATGGAGCGCAAACTGGAATTCCGTTGCAAGTCGGCGGCGGCCCAGGCCGAGGTGCGAGCAATCGCTTTGGCCGACAACAATGTGCGCGCCCAGGATCAAACGACGATCGTGATCCTTGCCGCCGGAGGCACCACCGCGCCGCCACCCAGTCCCAATGCCGGCAGACTGGAAATCAAAGTCCACGATGTGCGTGACCCGGTACGCATCGGCCAGCGCACGACCTACGTGATCCAGGTGGCCAACCGGCGGTCGACTTCCGATCGGCAAGTCCAAATCAAGATCCAACTGTCACCGACCGTGACGGTGGAAGCCGTTCAGTCGCAACTGGCGGTGGTCGACACCAGCAGTGACGGACGAACCCTGACGCTGGAACCGATCAAAGAACTCCGCCCCAATGAGTCGCTCAAGGAGATCCGGATCGAAGTGACCGCCAAGGGTCCGGAGACCGAGGCCGGCATCCGCGTCGAAGCCACCAGCGAACTGGAACGCCGCCCCGTCGTGGCCGTGGAAAAGACGACGCTGGTGATGCCCTGACAAGGACTGCGCCCGTTAGGCCGCCGGCGGGAGGCGTGGTAGAGTGGCCACCGCAGGCGGTGCGAGATCCGCGCACCACACGCTGATGCGACCAAGCACGACCCGAACGTGTACAGTTGCGTTGTCCACGTAGCCGGCTTGGGCTCCCGGCCAGGGCTCGTTGCCGAAAGCTCGCCGAACGCTGCGCAGAACCTTCCGCATAGCTCAAAACGGCAACGGCCGTTTGGAGAGACGAAGAGTGGAGGCCCACTCAAGGACTCGCAACGGGGCTAGATTTCCAGTTCAGACAGCGAGGACTGGCGTTGCCCAGGTATCTCGCTCGGTTCGGCCCCATAAGCATAACCTGTTGCTGGACCGGCGCTTGCAAAGTGCGGACGATACGGCCCTACGACAATCTGTTACAATGAAATGCTGGTTGCGGCATGACTTGATGCACGGCCGCGGGAACAGAGAAGGATCGGGCAGGGGCATGGTGCCCAACGAGCCCGTGAATGGACACGATTCGGACGGCCGTTAATCTGCACTCCATCGGAGTTCCTGGGAGCCCCCGAAGATGACCGCTGATTCGATTCTTGATCCATGAAACCCGTCGCAAGCTGCTGGACGACGTGAGCGGAGATCTAAGGGAGTATATGCGGTAGGCTCGCGAGCGTGCTCGTGGCTCCGGCCGCTTGATCACCCGCGAGCCAATATGGCCGGTGTGCGTTGTGCAGTCCTTTGCGGAAAAAGCCGATGCCTGAAGTCAGCCGTTTTTTCGGGATCTCGATCCGGATGTACTATGATGACCACAACCCGCCGCATTTTCATTCCGTCTATGCAGGTAGGGAAGTTTCGGTGGGAATCGACCCGCTGACAGTGTTGCGCGGGCGTTTTCCGCGGCGTGCCTTGGGAATGGTGTTGGAATGGGCGGCGAGCCACCGCGAAGAGCTGCTTGACAATTGGCAACGCCTGCGGAATAACGAACAACCCAATTTCATTGATCCGCTCGAATAAGGACCATCGCAGTGATTCCGCGTGTCGTCGACGTTCGCCACTTGAAGGGCTACACAGTCGAGGTCCGTTTCTCCGACGGCACCGTGGCGGCGTTGGATCTGCGGCATCGGATCCAAGGCCGTGGGGGCGTGTTTGAGCCGTTGCAAGATGTTGGTTTCTTTTCCAAGGTCGACGTTGACCGGGAGGCGGGAACTCTCGTGTGGCCCAACGGTGTCGACTTTTGCCCTGATGTGTTGTATGCGGAAGCAACAGGCAGCGACCCTGCTGACCTCGATAACGACCTAGACGTGGCGTAGCACGGTGGAGTCCTTCGGCCTGGACATCGATCCATGAGCCTTACCCAACCATCGATGCTCTTCCAAAGGCGAGACACAAGATCTCAGACTTGGTCGATCATGACCCGCGAAAGCTTCTCGAGTGTTACCGGAAACCGCAAGAGTGCTATTCCGAGAGCCAACTCCACCTTGCTCACATAAATCGGCCCACGTTCGCTCGGCTAAACTGACCCTGTCATTCACAATGGAGTACCCGTGCGTGAACGGAGCTTCTCGGCTGAAACGGCGATTCCGGTATCATGCAATCCCGATCGGCACAACCAAGCCACAGTGAAATCGCTCACTCTGCAGCAGCGGATTCGGCATCAAGGCTCTGCACGATCCGTTTCAGTCGTACGATCGAACTTTCCAGCGACTGCTTCAAGTTCCGATTGAATTTGCGATCCTCATCGTCCCACGCCCCTTCTTGCAGAAAACCATACGCTGGCCAGTGGGCACGAGCGAACTCCAGAACGGCCAACGTCACGCGCAATTGCCGTCGCGTCATGGACCTCCAGTCACCGTTGTTCAGCAAGTGTTCTGAAAAAGATATCGCACACATAAACGGAAAATCCGCGTAGGGCACCTCCCGCAGTACCGCGTCCCGCTGATACTCCTCATAGTACTTGACGACGTAATCCAGGAACGAAGCATAATAGTAGACTCTTGCAATCGGTGAAGGTACATTTTTCAGCCAGCACTCGGTCCACTTTTCGTGCAGCTCGCCGTTTGGGCGTCATGAGTATAGCGATAGTCCGCAAAACCAGTCCTTGCCAGCACGCTGTCATCGCCCGCGCCAACGAACATTGTGAAAGGGAACTCGAAACACTCGGTGGTCACCGGTGGCGGCAACACGGGAATCTCCATGTGCGACCAGGCGTCGCGGATCTCCTTTCTCAATTGCGTTGCGCGGTTCATGCCAAGCACTTGGTAAAGCTGTACGGTGAGCGGACAATGCACTTTGTCACGGGCAACGCTCTCGCATTGCTCTGCGACACATAGGTATGCAAGGGGCGACAGCTCCTCGCACACAACTCGAAATGCGCTTCCGGTTGAGTCACTCCGCCAGCGTCGATTCCGCACGGTCTCGCAGCAACAGTCGGCGCACACGCACGATCGAACTCTCCAGCGACTGCCTCAACTTCCGGTTGAATTCGCGACCGTCATCGTCCCGCGCCGCTTCGTCCGGAAAACCGTATGCCGGCCAGTGAGCACGCGCGAACTCTAGAACGGCCAGCGTCACACGCAATTGCCGACGTGTCATGGCTTTCCAGTCACCATCATCGAGTAGCCGTTCGGCTGTAAAACACACAGCACACATGAACGGGATGTCTCCGTCGGGAAACTCTTGCAATTCCGTGTCTCGCTGGTATTCCTCGTAGTACTTGACGAAATAGTCCAGGAAAACGGCATAGTAGTAGACTCTCGCATGTCGGGGACGCACACTTTCGATCCAACAATCGTTCCACTGTTCGTGCAAATCGCCACTTGGCCCCAGATTGATCGACTCCCAAGATTTGCCGTTTACGGCACGATATGTGTCAGGGTATTCGATCCAATCGTCCCTGAGTGGCGGCGGTAACACGGGCGGGACCATGTGTGACCAGGCCTCACGGATCTCCTGTCTCAATTCTGCAGCGCGGCTCATGCCCCACTCCTAATAGATCGACATCGTGAACTGCCCAAGGTACTCGGCCATTTCGCCAGGCGTGCATGCTCTCTCAGCTCTATTCAAGCAGTTATTGAGCGTACGGTGCTTTTTCACAAACTCCACTGGATGATTCCTTCCGGTTGGTATCACGTTGTCACACCGCTCGTCGATATACACACCCCGAAAGTAGATTTCCGTTAGCAGGTGTTGAATCGCTCTGACGATGTCGACGCATGTCGTTGCCTTCTTGCATGATTTCTTGGGAAACTCTTCTTGAGCATCCTTGTAGGTGCTATAGAGATGCCGGCACCATCTCCTGCGCATTGGCGCGCGTCTTAGGCGGATGCACATCTCTGGAACCTGCTTGTCGAGCGAATTCCAAGGGTGTTTCGTTGAGGCCGAAATTGAAGGCGCGTCATACGCTCGCAGGAGTTGCGTTGCACCCCGTTCCCGCATGAGTGTTTCCGGAACGCCTCGCTTTCGCGCCTGCTGAACCGAGGCTCGCAGCACATCACGATGTGCAGCGCTCGTGGCACGCCACTGCTCCCTCTGTCGCTTGAAATGTGCGTGTTCAAATTGATACCATCCGTAATACGGCCCCTCCGTGTATGGGTTGTCCGTATTCCATCGAGCACGCGAATCGAGATATGGTCCACCGCTCGAAATCCTGGGCACATTATACGATCGTCGAGGTTGAAAGCTGCTTGGATTGTAAGGTCGCAACGGGGGCCGTGACGGAGCCAGACGATACACGGGAGCGGGACGCACCTGTTCACCAAATGGGTCCATCGAACTTGGAACGCAAGCTGCTACGTAGACACTATACCCGTTCGCGTAGCCAAAAGGATCACGGGTTGCGAAACGTCCGACGTTGGAAAGATACACCCGCATCCGAAACAGAAACAGCCCACTCCCCCCATCCCACCTCTGCCCCGTAAAGAGCACCTCCCACCCGACACTGCTCCCCGACTGCTCTACAAAGCCTGCCGACAAAAACAGCGGCTCGCCGTAGGCGGTGTACGCGTACCGCTCCTGCACGTCGCCGTTTTCATCGCAGACACTCGTCGCGTTCCAGTTGCCGTCCTGCAGCGCGTAAAGACGCTCATCCAGCACCCCGTCGCCGCTCGTGTCGCGGTCGCGGAGCAGGCGGGAGACTG
>JALSIV010000163.1 GCA_026989685.1 Pirellulaceae bacterium
CAACTCGCATGGCCATCTCTCGCGCTCGCAGGTTGCGGAACAACACGTCCGTGGTGGGATCGTGAGCCTGCAACATGATCGAACCGGCTTCGGCTCGGAATCCGCGGCGCGGGTTCGGGTCGGGTTCGCGCGAGTCGGTCCAATCGGTGACTTGCAGGCCATTGACCCACACGGCGAAATGGCGCCCGTCGGCGATGATCGTCTTGCCGAACCACTGCTTGTCGTCGGCGGCCACGATGCGAGCATTTTGCCGTCGAAAAATGCCGCCCGTTCCGCAGTCTGTCGGCCGAGTTCGGTCTCCGTCGACAAAGCCGTTGTGAATCTGACTCTCGTAGCCCATCATCACGTCGCCCGGTATGCAGCGAAAGAACACTCCGGAGTTCATGTCGGCGCCGCCGGTCTTGGCCTCGAGTTGCAGCACGAAGTCGGCAAACGTCGCCTCGGATTCCAGTTGTCCTCGGCCACCTTGCACATGCAACTCGCCGTCGTCGGTCACGCCGAACGTCCCCTGGAGATCCGGGTGGGGCCGCCAACCCGCGAGGTTTTCGCCGTTGAAGATGGGGGACAGGCCCAGTGGACGCAGGAAGACGTTGCGAAAGGAGATCGGCCCCGTATTCTGCTGAAGAGCGATGTAGCCTCGTTGCAAAGGAGAGGGATCGGTGTACTCGAGCACACGTACGCCGTTGAGATCGACGGTCACCGTCGCGCCGCGCACCAGGACGTGATAGCGGTGCCAACCATCGTTGACCTTCGCCAGAGCGCTTTTGCGAGCTTCTTCGTCGACTCGCAACCGCCGTACGAAACTACCCGTAGGGAACGGATTGTCGGCGGGGGCGATATTGAGTTCATAGCAGGCGGTTGCCGGGGAACGAGGCCGGGCTTCCGTGTGCAGAAAAATGCCGCTGTTGGTCGAGTCGGGCGCCCGGAATTCCAGTTCCAGTTCGTAGTCGCAAAAGGGTGTGGTGGTTCGCAAGAATCCGCTCCGCTCGCCGTCGCCCACAATCATCCCGTCTTCGACCCGCCACGTCGCTTTGCCCACACGTTGCCAGCCGACCAGCGTCCGACCGTCAAACAGCATCAGCCACCCTTGGCGAATCCGCTGGGAAGACAGTAGTCGCGGTACTTCCTTCAGGGACGACTCTCCCGCCGGTGCCGGTGTCGAGTCCTTTGGAGATTCGGCTTCGCCGGCTGGCTCATTTCCCGATTCGCCATTGTCTCGCCGGGGATTGCTCGCGGGCGAGTCGCGCGGCGGCGGAGGGGGCGCCGCATCGCGGCAGCCGATCACGATTAGCAGAGCAAGCAGAGCGAGCACGTAACGCCGACGATCCGAGATGATCGACATGGTGGGGCCTCAAGCGGAGATCACGGAATGGCAACGCGTCAAACGCGAGTCTCTTCGATTTCGAGTGTAACCGAGCGAACCAGCCAGGTAGGACCGGTGGGAAATGCGGCTTGGGGTTCGAGCATGATGGTGATTTGCAGTTCATTGCGAGGTTCGAGCCAATGGGTGACCTCGTAGGTGCTCGGCGTCCGTGGCGGAGCGGGCTCGAGCGGGTTGTCATTGAGCCGCACGGAGACGGGGAAATCGGCTGCATGCCACACCAGCCAAATCCGCTCGCTCCCATCCAAGTTGCCCGGACGGCCAAACTTGCGCGAAAGGCGGAGATGGGTAGAGGTGGGGGGCTCCTGACTGAACCAAGTGTCCAGTGTCAGAGGAACACGCCACCGCCGGCCCTTTTGGGGTGCAGTTTCGATCCAGGGGCCATGCAGCCGAATCACGTGGCGATTTCGGTGTTGGGGCGTATCGGGCATCAGAGTGGCATCGTGACGGGGATGGGACGGATAGGACGGATAGGACCGATGGGACGGATAGGACCGATAGGACCGATGGGACGGGGCACCAGTCCAGCGGCACACTCCGCCCGACTCCCCATTTTCCATTTTTCATTTTTCATTTTTCATTTTTCATTCTCTCCACCAACTCCTCAATGATCGATTCCAGGTCGTAATCGGGTTGATAGTCGATGGTCTGCTTCAAGCGCGTCAGATCGGGGACGCGTCGGCGGACGTCTTCGAAATCGTCGTCGTAGGCTTGAGCATAACTACAGTATTCGATAGAGGAGCGGCTTCCCGCGATGCGGCATACCATCTGAGCCAATTCCCCAATTGTCACCGGCCGGTCGCTGCCGATGTTGAAGACTCGCCCCGTTGCGGAGTCGGTTTGCATGAGTTGCCGAACGGCGCGCACGACATCGCGGACGTGAGCGAAGCAGCGTTGTTGTTTGCCGTCGTCGTGAACCAGCAGCGGCTCGCCGCGCACGGCGGCCCCGACGAACCGTGGTAGGACCATGCCGTAGGCTCCCGTCTGGCGAGGTCCTACGACGTTGAAGAACCGAGCGATGACGATCGGCAGACGCCGCTCGCGCCAATAGGCCAGCGTAAGGAACTCGTCGATGGCTTTCGAGGCTCCGTAAGACCAGCGAGGCCGGGTTGTCGGGCCGAAGACCAGATCATCCTCTTCATTCCAGACAGGTTTCGGATTCTTTCCATACACTTCACTGGTGCTGGCCAGGAAGAGTTTTACGGAGTGTCCTTCGGACCATTCCCGAGCCAGTTCGGCCAGCAGGAGTTCCGTCGGATAGATGTTTCGTTCGATGGTGGCGATGGGTTGGCGAGCGATGAGGGCAACGCCGACGGCGGCGGCCAAGTGGTACACCTCGTCCGGCTGGCTGACCAGACTCCGTACCAAGTCGGCGTCTCCCACCGATCCTTCGATCAAGGTCAGGCGGTCGCGGTTGCCCAGCGATTCGAGATTTTCACGCCGTCCCGTGGAATAATCGTCCACCACGGTCACGTGGTAGCCGTCAGCCAGCAGCGAATCGACCAGATGAGATCCGATGAATCCGGCACCGCCGGTGACGAGTGCGCGAGGTGCCGACGAATGGGAGTGGCGGTTCTGACCGGTAGACGACGAGGGCATCCTTGGCATCCGTGGAAACGTGAATCTCTAACGCCTGTAACAATAGTGCCGTACCGCTGCGAGGCCTCGCGTGTGTTACATACGACCGGAAGTCTTGAGAGCCTGTAACAAAACCCGCCGCGCCGTTATCCGGCCTCGCGTGTGTTGCTTGCGGCATGGAGTCTTGTGACAGCCTCTTAGTGGCAGGCTGTTGTAGCGTAGCCAGTGCTGTTCGGCTGCCGTCATTGTAGGAGCAACGGCCTGATCGACCGAGGAGGGGAGCGGTCGGAATCGCCGACCGCCTTCTGGGGGGCCGGGCGTCGGTGTTGTTCCGGTTGATGGTTTGCCGCGGCGCTCCAAAGCAATGAACAATGAACAATGGAAAATGGAAAATGAAAAATGGGAAATGGGAAATGGGAAATGGGAAATGGGAAATGGGAAATGAAGGCCGAACGCGGATTGCGCCGGCATGGTTGCAGGCTGGAGGCTGGAGGCTGGAGGCTGGAGGCTGCAGGCTGGAGGCTGGAGGCTGGAGGCTGGGGGG
>JALSIV010000164.1 GCA_026989685.1 Pirellulaceae bacterium
CGGTCCCGACTTTCGAAAGGCCTTGACTGCATCGTCTCCGTAGTGCTCGGCCAGCCGGGCCAGCCGGGCCTCAGCCTGTTGCAGCCCCCGGCGGGTCACTTTCCGCCCCATCTTCCGCATCACGTATTCGACCGCTTCCCGAATCGCCTTCTTTCCCGGCACCGCCAAGGACCGGCGACTTGTGCCGCAAAGGCACGCCAGGGCGATCAAAGCCGCGACCAGCACCTTCCGCAAGCTCATCGATTGTCGGTATGTGTTCATTCTCCCAATCTCCTCTTTCTCTGACCTCAAAAACGGCAACGATCCGCTGATCCCTCATTCATTGTTCAAACGCCTCGCGAATGGCTCGCCGCCATGCCACCATGCGCTGTCCCGCCATCTCTCGCAGCATTTGGCGCATTCCGGGGTGTTCCTCCGTTCCCTCGATGATGGCGTCCTGCAGTTCGTCGAGCTGATGGACGATCTGTCGATACAACGTCCCCCGAGGGTTGGTCCAGTAGTCCCAAATCTCGCAGACGATCCGGTCCACGATGAGCACCAAGATCAGCGAGGATCCGGCCGTTTCCGGGGCTCCCGCCGCACCCGACGCGAGCAGAGCACTCGAAACGCCCAGGCGAGCAGCGGCTTGCGAGAGAACCTTCCAGATCAGAAGCGACACCAGTTCCCGACCAACGCAACTTACTGTGTGCTTCTCGTTCGCACGGGCCGACTTCTTAATGGCTTCTCGGAAGCGCCGACGCAACTCCTCCGGCTGAATCCGACTCGTCGGCATCTGTGCCAACTCGGCGTCCGCCCGGATCATAACCAGCATCTGATTCTCAATGTCTTGCACTTGTTTGAAATGCCGGTCCAGAATGTGTTGCAGCTTATTAACGAAGTCTTCTTTGCTGAAGACGTGGTGCTGCCAGCGCTCTCGCACGTAGTTGATGTGACGGTCGCCGGTCTTACGGAAGGGCCAGTCGTTCCACGGGAGTCGAGGCACCGGAATACAATTCCAGCGGTATCGGTGGGGACCCCACTCGGGCGTGTAGTCCCACAGTAGGTAGAACTTGCTTCGGTATCCCAGCGCGTCATCGACAAACCCCGACACGCCTTTCTTCGCCTGGTGAAAGATCTCCTCCACCTCGGACAGCGTACGGACGATTTGCCCGTGAACTTCCTTCGTCGCCCATGCCAGACGACGGTCGACAGCCGCGTCGAACTTGGCATTGGACTGGTTCCCCGAGCGGATCGGTGGAGGGGGTGGGACGCGCGGCGGCGCCGTCGACCGCGGCGGCTCCTCGACCGGCGGATAGGGGTCGCGGTGGCAACCGAACCAGCGGCTCGGCACCATACAGATGACCAGGATCGCAATGATCGAAAGGAACCACTTCATTTTCTTGTACCTCCAACTCTGGGAAGATACGAACAAACCAGTTCCGCTTTACAAAAGCGGAACACGATGTTTCACACTTACCGCCCCCGGGGCGGTTCGTTCGCCGTGTTGGGGCTCGCCAGTGCGGTGCTCCCCACCACGATGCATGCCGTTTCCGCCGGGACGACGGAACCATAGTTCCAACGATCGACCGGCCCTTGCGATGACAGCCGCCACGCTTGAAGAAGGTCGGCTGATTCGTCCATTTCGCGGCGCGCCTCCTCCAGGACCGCCTGAACCTGGTCGGCGGACAGATCGGCCACGAAGACCGACTTTTGACACCGCAACGCGTACCGTTCAAGCACTTTGGCCACGCGCCGCAGGCGGCGAGGCGACGCAATGTCGTAGGCGATGATATAAGTCATGAAGGCTGCTCTTCTCTTCTGGTTGTTCTTGTGTCTTTCCGTGTCCGTCCGTCGGGCATTGGCAAAGATCGCTCCTTGCGATACGTAACGCTCGAATCGAAACCGCCAATTCACTGTCCCCAAGCCCAGTTCCAAGCACTGCGAACCGAGTCGCGAACAGAACCGGCAGCATCGCGAACTGTTCTGGCGCCACTCGCCGCGGCATCCGCTATCGTCGTTCCGGCCGCGTGAACCTTCCGGACTCCGAATTCAACCGCTGCCGCGGCTGCCTTCTCGCCGCCGATGTAGCCGGCCACACTCCCGGCGAAGGCCGCTCCTCCCTCGACGTAGGGCGCCGCAGGACCAGTGGCTGCTGCGATTGGGGCAGCCGCCTGTGCGGCAATCCACGCCCCTGCGGCCGCGCCGCCCCAGCCCCCGGCCATTCCAGCGGCATTCCTCGCGTGCAATACTTCGCGCTGCTGTTGAGAGATTTCTCCTGCTCGGTACTGCTGTTCGATCCCAACGCCGTCCTTGACACGCAATCCGACATCGACCGCAGCTCCGACAACAACCGCTCCCTTGGCCGCTCTTTGAAGGACTGTATTGCCGGCCCTGGCACTGCTTCTCGCTACGTCGTCAGTGGTTTCTGCTGCGATCCGAGCAGCACGGCCGGCATCGTGCGACATGGAGCCTGCTGAGTGCTGTGCGGCGCGAGCCAGATCTTTGATGGCATCGGCTGCTGCTCGACGTGCGCCTGGCGACGTTCTTGTCGTCTGCTCCAATACGGCAACCATCGGCTCACCGAGGCAGTGTTTTGTTCGCACCACATGAACCTGCAGCTTGCTCTGAGCAGCGGATTCAAGCACCGCTTGGGCTGCCCGCTTTTCCACGGGGCCGGCACTCGGGCTTCGCAGAACCCTCTTTGCCGATTCGACGGCCCAGTCGGCACTACCTTGAGGATGTCCGTATGCCCACCCGAGCCGGCTTGAACCTCCTTTTGCCTCGATGACATGGACCGTGCCATCCGCACCACGACACACCTGGTCCGGTCCCTGCGGCACCACTTTCTCCAGGCCGTCCGATATGATGTCCCAGCCTTTTTGCTTCGCAAACGTTCTGGCACCATCCTCGCCGATCTTCTCGGCCAATCTCTGTCGCTCGTACGGCGTGGCCGCCAGCCACTGCTGCTGACGTTTCGTTGCCGCCGATTGCCTGGCCGGCGCCAAGACGGATTGCGCCCGCACCGTGCACGTCGGCACCACGAAGAAACACACCGTAAGACTCGAAATCATCCACCGAAAAACCACATTCGACATGGTTTTCTCCTTGATCGAGAAACAGGAAACACTAAAGAACACGCTCCAAAAACAAAAACGGTCCGACGTTGTTCAACTGACCGAAAAGCGAGGCACCAAACCAACCGGATGACGCGGGGGCCTCTTCCACGTCGTATGCCGGTTATGGTTGTTTGAGCCTCTTTCCGTGTCCGTCCGTCGGGCATTCGCGAAGACCGCTCCTTGCGATATGCAACGTCCGAATTGCATTCCGGATGCCAAACGGAATGGGATTTTCCACGCGGGAACAGTGTCGAACGGCGCACGTTGTTGTGCCGCAAGGACTTCCAGAATTTTCACATGGCAGCGCGTAGACGCCATGCGTGCCGATCCCGGTATCGAGTTGTTCGCGACTCGGCGAAGATCAGGGGAGGGCTTGTCGCCGAATGGCGAACTT
>JALSIV010000165.1 GCA_026989685.1 Pirellulaceae bacterium
AACCGATCCGACGGCCGGAAGTTGAATGGTGCCGTCGGGGGAAATGCGCACCTCCTGAACCTGCCCACCCGATCCGAATCGGCGGTCGACCGCGTTCCGCAAGTCATTGAGCTTGGTGTTGACTTGCAGCGGTGTCACCGTAATCGCCGGCACGTTATAGTATTTCTTGTATTGCTCCTCGAGCGCTTCCCGCAGCTCTTCCACGGTTCGCCGCGCGGCGCGAATCTGTCCCAGCAACAGTACCGTGATGGTGCCGTCGGGCTGCACAATCAAATCGCGGTTGAGCGTGGGGTCGATCGACGATTCGATGCGCACCTGGTCCCCCACGTTGAGTTCATAGGGAGTCGGGCTTTCCAAACGCGTCAGTCGGTAGATGAATTCCAATTGATCGTCGACTCGCAAACGATACTCGGGAACGTGAGCGGTACGAGCAGGGCCGATGTACTCGCCTTGAGCGAACACCTCCCACGGAATCGGCTGCTCTTCCGACCAATGGGATCGCCGGGGCGCCCCCCATTCGTCGCGGACAACGCCCCATCGCATACCATGGACGGGCGCAAGCAGGGGCTCTTGCTGCGGCGTTACCGCTTCCACACCGTCCGACGGTGTCGCTTGAACACGTTCCTGGCAGAGCTGATAGACCACGGCCCGCCCCGACATGTTACGCAACACAACCTGGGTATGCCCACCGGATTCCCGCGCACTCGGCACCCACGGCAACCTCGTCCCGGTCGGAGAAACGTCGGGAGCCACCGGTGGCGGCTGCTGCGGGCGGTCTCGACCTGCCTGCTCCAACACCAGCACCAGCACGACCAGCAGCGCCACCACGAGGCACAGGCGACTGCGGCGAGCGGCGACAGTAAGAGCCTGTAACAAAACCCGCCGTGCCGCTGTCCTGCCACGTACATGTTGCTTGCGGCATGGAGTTTTGTGACAGCCTCTAAGAAAACTCATGCTCATGGACTGCGTCTCCTGCTGTCTCGGTTTGGTTTCCTATCCACACGCGGCTCGTGTGCCGGTGGGCCTATTTGCGTTTTGCCGGAGCGGGACGCGCCGTACGGAAGACCGAATCGTCGACCCACTGCACCAGCGGCTTGGTCATGGTGGGAGCGATGTTGCGATCCGGGTGGGCTCGAGCCGCTTCGGCTTTGGCCAACTCGGCCAGTCGAGTCTCTCCCAACTTCGCATGAACGGCCGCCAAGTTGTGCCAGATCTCGCGACTCGGCGCCGTGGCCACAGCCTGGCGCAGTACTTCGCGAGCCTCTTCCCAGCGTCCGATCTTGGCCAGCGTCACTCCCAGTTCATTGGCTGCTCGAGCGTGCCCCGGTTCCGCTTGCAGGGCAACCTGGAAGAACACGAGTGACCGAGCCGCCTTGAGCGCCGCGGTCGCCTCGCCGTCGTCGTTCATCAAAGGCTGCATCTTCCCCAGAGCAAACAGGGCTTCCGCGGAAAGAGGAACGTCGGCCACGGCGACGGCCAGCTGCGCGCGAGCCAACGTGAAGTAGCGTTGCATGGCGGCTAACGGCGTCAACCGACTCGCTTCATCGGGAGCCAATACTGCCGCTCGATGCCCGGTCACAATCCGGCGCAAATCGGGCTGTTCCATCCGACCGGCGCGCCGCGGAATGAAATCTTCGGCTTCCCGCATGGCCCGCATGGCTCGAGCCAGGGCGGCACTGTGGCGCTGGGTCGACTCGGCCGTATCCAACACCTGAGTCATCATGCGGAGTGCTTGGAGGAACTCGGCACGTGCGGAAAACGACGCACCCCGTGATGCCATCTCATAGCCGCGGCGGATGGTGGCTCGTATCTGCGGTTCGAAACGCTGCCAGCGAGGCTTCGGCTCGGGAGGCGATGGCAAAGCCAGACCGTGAGGCTCGGTGCGCGAAGGTGCCGGCAGCGACGCCGACGCCCCTCGCTCGGCACCCGTCGACGGTACACCGGTGGAAACGGGCGCCGAGGGCGTGCTCGTGCGCGCATTCCCTGAGAGCGGTGGGGAGTCGGCCTGCCGAGGCACGCTCGGTGGGACGGTACGAGTCGCCGTAGGGACGACCGGTGGCAGTCGACGAGGCTTGGGAACCGGCAGCGCGAAACGCTGATGCCGGGCTTCTGGCTCGGATGGCAAAGGAGGCAGAGCTCGCGGCCGCTCGGACGGCGGCGATGGTTCGGACTGAGGTGCCAGGTTGCCTGGGCGAGGCGGCACGAGCAGTGCGGTATAGACCGTGGTCGAACATCCGGCGGCCGGGTTGACCAGGGATTCTGCCGCGTTGCCGGTGGAACCGACGAGCCCCAACAGCAGCAGTCCCCACGTCAACTGCCGGATGGCGCAAACGATCGGCGGGAAACTCGGCGATGGGAAGGAGTCCGTCGAGACGGTCGTGGCAGAGCCGTTCATAGGTCATCCGTGATGTGACGGGGACGGCGCCCATCCATCGGGTCGCCGGAGACTCGGTGCACGAGTCAACATCGGAACATCACGAATCGCGGGTTGCTCCAAACCGGAGCGTTTTCGGTGGCTCTCGCGACCAGCGCGCGAGCAAACCGTACACTCGCTCAAACCGGAACGGGAGAACCGGTATCGCCATATCGCCTCGAGCAACTCCGACAACACGCAGAGTCGTTACATTCGGAACGCATAGATGGCGAGCACTTACCGTTGCCGAACGGGCGAGAGGATTCACCAAGGCAGCGGCCGAAGAGTGTCCATCTGCTGAGGCATCCGACGCCTCTACGCGCTCGGATTGCCTTCGCCGGCGGTCTCGGTTGCCGCCTCGGCTACGGTCTCCTCGGCAGCTTCCGGTTCCCGTGTCGCGGCTTCGGCGGTTTCATCGACGGCGGCTGCGGCAATGGGGACGACCGGCCGCGAGAGTCCGGCACCTTGCCAAAGGAGTTCAAGCGAACGGGACGCGGCGTAAACCACTTCGCCTCGCGTCATTCCCGCCAAGGCGGCTCGGTGAGGAGCCGGAGTGACCGGGCCATCGTAGTCGGCGTCGCGCAGCGTGTTGACGATGGCCTGACAGTCGATCACTCCGCCTTCTCCCGGCAGCAACCGCTGCTCTTCGGTGATTTCGGCGAGATCGACTTCCGCGGGAGCATCCGCCAGATCGACGGCCACCAGCTCTTCGACTGGGAACTCGCGAAACTGGTCGAACGTGCCACCTCCCACCTTCCAATTCCAGGCGTCATACCACAGGCCGACATTGGGAGCCCCGACCATTTTGATTAGCGTCAGCAAGTCATCCACTTGGTAGATGAACTGGTAGGCCAGTTCCTGCCGGGCGGCTCGAGCCGCTCGCAGGCCGAGCCCCAATCGAATGTCGTCTTCGGCCAGTTGCTCGGCGATGGCGGCCAACCGTTGGCGGTGGATTTCGAAATTCTCGTGATAGGGAAGTGAATCACTCCCCGGCTCGACCGTCATCACGGCTCGGTGGGCTTCGATTTCCCGAGCCAACTCGCGGTAGCGAGGCAGGTCGGTGGCGAGAAACGCTTGAAACTGCTCATCCGTTCCCTTCCACGCGTCCGGGAGCTCAAAAGTCCCGATGTGGATCTTGGCACTCTTGTGGAACCGGCAAACGTGTTGCACGCCGTAATTGGCGGCACGCGCTGCCAGGTCGATCATGTCGACACTGACACCTTTGAATCCGTTGCTCAAAGCCAGTTCGATCAACTCGCTCTGGCGGCCGGTGATTCCCAGAGTTTGGGTATTGAGATTGCGATACATCGGTTGCTCCTTGCACCTGTGCGCGGGCCAGATCGACACCGCCAGCCAGCCTCCCCGCTGCAAGGGGAGACGGCCGAAGAAAAATATCGTAGGGTTGGACGTCGGACGCCGGGATTCTTCAGTCGAGGGAAGACTCCGCCGGGGAAGCCTCCGGAGTGCGATTCAAGTTGGATAGTATGGCAAATCCGCCCTCGGGGATGAAGGGGGGATGCGACGGGGCGAACGGGGACCAGCGGGAGGCGGCATTGGAACTCTGGCAAGTCTTGATATTGGCGGTGGTGCAGGGTCTGACCGAATTTCTGCCGGTCAGCTCCAGCGGCCATTTGGTCATCGGTGCAGCCTGTTTGGGAATCGACGCCGAGACGCTGGACGTCGCCGAGGTGACGATTGCGCTGCACGTGGGGACCTTGCTGGCGATCCTGATGTTCTATGCCAGGCGGATTGTGAGAATCCTCACGACCGACCGGCGATTGATCGGACTGCTGGTGTGGGGCACGCTTCCGGCGGTCGTGGTCGGGGTGCCGATCGAGTTGTGGTTCGAGGAGTTACTGGAAAGTCCCGCGATTGCTGGGGCGATGTTGCTGGTCACCGGTGGGCTGCTGTTGGGACTGCGGCGCCTCACGGTGGGCGACGGGGCCGACCACGAGGCCACTCGATCCGATTCAGTGTGGATCGGCGTGTTTCAAGCGGCAGCCGTGTTGCCGGGACTGTCGCGAAGCGGATCGACGATCTATGCGGGGATTTGGCGAGGCCTGTCTCCCAAGGACGCGGCCACGTTTTCGTTCCTGTTGGCCGTGCCGGCAATCGCGGGCGCGGCCGTCTTGAAAGTGGCGTCGATGATGGCCAAGGGAACGTCGCCCCAGACAGCATGGCCAGTGTTGGCAGCGGGGATCGCGGTATCGTTTGTCGTAGGCCTCGCCGCGCTGGCTTGGTTGGTGCGCTGGGTGGAACAGGGCCGGATCTGGTGGTTTGCAGCGTGGTGTTTTCCGCTCGGGGTAGCCGTGCTACTTTGGTCGGCAATGTGGAGTTAGGGCTTGTTCGAACCGCCCCCGTGATCCCTGTGGCTCGACGGGAGTGATGGCGGGGGGCTTGCCCAGCCGATATAATGAAGCGGTCAACGACCATCTGAAGTATGGTGTTTCGGATGGGTACGGCGACTGGAACGGACGCGGGCATTCGCCTGCGGTTTCGCTTTACTGGGGGGCGAATTGGATTCGACCGGATGCTGGGAAGTGAGAGTGGCGTGTCGTGGTTGGTCAGCGGGCCACGTAAAAAGCTGACTACAAACTTTACGTGCCGAGAAAGATCTCGCACTCGCTGCGTAAGAAAACGTAGCGGCGACTTTCGGATCTTGTCGGGGGAACCGGAAGTCGCTTGCCATCCCGACTCGTCGCTTGCCATGCCGAGCACGCAAGCGACTAAAACTCGTTCTCGGCTGGTTGTCGGCGGACCGTGTCGGTTCGGGCCGCATGGCAACGAGATGCAAACAACCGACTACACACGTAGAAGCTCTCACGGACACATCGCGGGACGCGGGTTCGATTCCCGCCGCCTCCACTTGCGGCCTTGCCGCAACCCGTCTCAAACCAGACAAGGCCCGCCGGTCGCCACCAGCGGGCCTTGCTCGTTTCGTACACGTATCGCGGGATTTGCGACGATTGGCGTCGCCCGCGTCGGCCAAATCGCGTGACGCGGTAGGTCGCCAAAACCGGCCCAGATCGGCTAAAATCGTCTCAGAGTCTCAAAACCACGTGACGCGGTCCAAACGCGTCACGCGATGGAAGTCGTTGGGAAACAGCAGATTGCGGAAAGGGCGGTTTTGGGCGGTTTGGGGGGCGGATTTCAAGATGCGACCACGTCGCAACCGTCGTCATATTGCGTTGCGATGAAATCTCCCCTTTAAGGATCACGAGTATGTCATGGACACGGGCAGTTTACCTGACGCAATGGGCCGACACACAGGATGCCCGGCATCAGCTACCAAGTCTTCTCCGCAAGCTCGTTCGGGCAACCGTCCCTAGGGATCATATCAGAATCGTCAATTTCCCGGCTGGCGAACAGGTGCAGCGGCCTGGCCTTGATGGCCTTGTTGAAGTGACTGGAGGAAACGAGTTCGTGCCCGAGGGCACAAGCATCTGGGAAGCGGGTGTAACCAAAGACAAGAAGACCAAAGCAGATGCCGATTTCAGGAAGCGGACAGAGAAGACGCCATCTGAGCAGCAGCGGGACCGAGTCTTTGTGTTCGTCACACTCCGTACCTGGAACAAGAAGGACGAATGGGCGGAGGAGAAGAAAAGAACGAGCGACTGGAAAGACGTAATCGTCCTCGACGCGAACGATCTGGAGCACTGGCTCGACCAGGCACCAGCTGTCGATGTCTGGCTATCGACACTTATGGGAAGACGTCCTTCCGGCGTGATTGACCTCGACAGGCATTGGCAGGCGCTTGCAAATATCGCTGACCACTCGTTGCAGCCGACGCTATTCTTGACCTCACGCGAATCCGCAATCGAGTCGATTCGACAATTCCTTCAGCAACCCGCTTCATCGGCATTTCTTCGCTCTGAGGGGTGGGACGGCGGCATTGACTTTCTCTCAGCTCTGGTCGCAAGTGGTAATGTTGACGTTGGTGACATCGGCCGATTCTTAGTTGTTACCGAGATCGAGGCCTGGCGGCACCTTGCAAACAGTCGGGAACCGCTCATCCTAGTTGCCGCCAGTAGCCTAGTGCTGTCGGCGACCGATGTGGCGGATGCTGTGGGCAATGGACACCACGTTCTGGTAACTGGATCGCGCGCCATAACGATTCGAGCAAGAGAAATCCCATTGCCGCGTCAAGATCGGCACGACCTATACCAGACCCTTCTCGACTGTGGCTTCGATGAAGCACGCGCCCAATCGTACGCTTCAGGTTGCTGTGGCAGTTCAGCGATCCTCAAACGACTTATTACGTGTCACCCTGCTCGCGATTTCCCAAAATGGGCGCAAGACGAATTTCGCACCATGCTCGCACCCTTCGCGCTGTTCGGCGGCTGGACGCATGTTTCTCCTGAACCGCCGCCCGCAAACGACCCGCTTGGAATCACTCCTTCACCCCCGCTTGATCTCTGGTGCATCGAGCAATTCGGCCTTTCACTCACGGAAGTAGACGAGGCGATTGCGCGTTGGAGCGCAGGTGAGGAACCACTATTCATTCGGTTCAGAAACAGCGTTTTGATCAGGTCACGTGAAGACGCGTGGTATTTACTTGGAGGATCGCTGAATGCGCAGCAACTCAAGAGATTTGAAGATATCGCGATTCTCATTCTTGATGAGGACAACCCCGCCCTGGAGATGGATCCCGGCAAACGCTGGATGGCTAACCTCTACGGAAAGGTTCCCTCTTTGTCAACTGAGTTGCGGCGGTCCATCGTCGAAACGCTTGTGCTCATGTCGTGTTATCCCACAGAAGTACAGCCGAGTACCGATATCGATTTCGGCTCTGCAGTACGCAATGTACTGGAGGCTGTTCTGCCGCGGCATGCCTCGTGGAAACGTTGGGCATCGCTAGGAAGAAACCTAGCTTTGTTGGCAGAATGTGATCCCGAGTTCTTTCTTGGGCGGATTGAAGCCGACCTTGCCTCTGATTCACCCAAAACTGTGAAGCTATTCGAAGGCAATTCACAAGACGTGTTTAGCTCATCTTTGCATTGTGATCTTCTGTGGGCGCTCGAGAGTCTGGCATGGTCACCGGAGTACATTGGGCGAGTGGCCCGCATTCTTGGCCAACTTGCTGCTCAGGCGACGAACGTACAATCCGGCAACACCCCAATGAACAGCCTGCGGGAGATTTTTTTGCTTTGGTTACCCCACACCAATGCCGCCGTCGAGAGCAGGATTGAAGCGCTCGAAGAACTTGTTCGCCAGGTGCCGCAAGTTGGTTGGCACTTGGTATCCGATTTGCTGCCTAGTTCAGTTGGTGGAACATCGACGGGCACTCATATGCCACGGTGGCGACCTTGGGCGCATGGCTGGACACGAGACAGAGCGTCGGCGCAAATGATGGACTACGCCTCGCAGTTTGGTGATATGGTTCTTCGCCTTGCTGGTACCGATGTCGCTGCATGGGCAACGGTCGTTGAGGGGATGCTTCGTCTCGGTGGAGCGCATGTCGACAGAACAATCGAGCGACTCGAACAAGTGGCAACAACTGAACGCTCATCTATGGATGAGTGCTTTGAGCTTTGGGATGCGCTGCGACAGATCACATTTCGTCATGGGCGTTTCCCTGAAGCGCATTGGGCCTTCTCCCAATCGGTGCGTGACAGGCTGGCAGGGATTCGTGACCGCATAGAACCATCGGATCCGGTACTGCGGTATTGTTGGCTGTTTCAACAGCACGTTCAACTGCCGGACGTTGACGAGCGGGATTATCAGGAACATGACCTCGCGGTGGCTGAGCGACGCCGCGCGGCACTGGTTGAGGTTGTAGAAGCTAAGGGGATCGTTGGCGTCCACGATTTGTTAGTTAGGACCGAGAATCCGCAAGCGATCGGATGGGCACTCGGTGAACACAGGATTGTGTCGCCAATAGATCTGGAGATTCCTGCATCACTGGAGGATGAATGTGATTTGCGTCGTACTTGCGCATTGGCGTATTGCAATGCTCGCTCTTGGTCAGAGGGCTGGGAGTTCGTTCGGCAGCTCTCCATACGTGATTGGACAGCCGAACAAGCGGCAACACTCGCTTGCTGTTTCCGGTTTGAAAGGGCAACGTGGGATTGGATTGGCGCTATTTCAGAAGAGGCAGAGGTATTGTACTGGCAGCGGTGTAACGCCCGCCTGCGTGAGCCATCCATGGAAGACTTCGACTTCGTCACGGAAGAACTTCTTGCAGCAGGACGTCCCTTTGCGGCGGCCAATCTTGCTTACTCGTCTATGCGCGGCGAATTCACCATCGATGACGAACGCATCCTGACGTTGCTTGAGAAAGGGATGTCATGCCAAAGCGAAGAGGACGCGCGACGGAACGATTGCTACGCCGTACAGGAACTAATCAGCCAACTTCAGCAATCAGACGGCGTTGAAAAGGAGCGGTTAGCCCGGATTGAGTGGGGCTACCTCCCGCTGCTCAATCAATTCTCCCCGGTTCAGCCGCAGACGTTGCTTCAAGCATTGAGTGACGACCCTCAGTTGTTCTATGATTTGCTCGCGGTTCAGTTCCGAGCCGAAGATGATGTCGCTGACGAAGACACAGCCTCAGAGCGTGAACAGAATGTCGCCCGCCTTGCACACGATCTGTTCGCGCAGTTTCGAAGGATTCCCGGAACAAAGGACAACGGAATCACTGATGAAGAAGGGTTAAATGCGTGGATCGACTGCGTCCGACAGTTAGCTAAGGACGGAAATCGCCTTGCGGTGTGCGACATTCAGATCGGAAGGCTGCTCTCGAATTGCCCAATCCCAGAGAACCTTGACACAAACAGCCGTGTCGTCTTGTCCGCTATGGAGCGAATTGGATCGGAGGAACTGTTTAGCGGTTACCATTGTGGGGTAATCAGCAATCGCGGAGTAACGACACGAGGGCCCGCGACCGGTGGCGAGCTAGAAGGGGAACTTGCCAGACAATATCGCACGATCGCTAACAACTGCCGATCGGAATATCCGCTGACAGCTGCTATGTTCGACGGAGTTGCTCGCAGCTACGAGGACGAGGCAAAGTGGCATGACGAGGGCGCCAGGCGGAGGAGGCTCGGACGGTAGCTCTTTGACGTACCATTCCGCCTACCATAGTGACAGATCGTTAGCAGAAGTCTCTTTTCGGGGAAACGGAGACACGCGGGCCGGAAACCTAGCTCCACCGCTGGTCCCGCCACACCATCGGCAACTCCGCTCGCAGCTTCGCCAAACTCATCCCCTCCGGCTCATTCCCCTCAAGAATCGCCTCGACAATTTCCGGCGCCAGCGAAGTCAGCCGCAGAATCCGGCCCACGTACGTCCGGTCGACGCCGTTGGCGGCCGCCAGGTCTTCGAGCCCACTATACTCGCGCGATTCGAGCTGTTCCTGCCAGCGGTAGGCCTTGCCGATCGCCGTGACGAGGGCGTCGTTCCGCTCGCCGTTTTCCCGCCCATTGTCGGCGGCACCGCCTGGTGCCATCACCACCTGCTGGCCGTTGCGACGGCAGAAGCGGACCGGGATGCGGATCACGATCGCATCGCCGTCGTGGCGGACGGTCGGCGGGCGGTGGTCATCACTCGGTTCGTGGCCTGACACGGGGCCACCGGCCGACGACGTTCCGACCGGCCCGAGTTCCTCGACAATCCGCTCGATGCCGTTGCTGCGAAAACGGATCTCGATTCGGTCCTTCGACACCGTGATCTTCTCGACCAACAGTTCGAGCACGCGCCGCTGCTCCTCGGGATGCAGCACTTCCCAGATCGGATCGATGCGCTGGAGAGCGTCGGTCACCTGGTTCAGCTCAATCGTTCCACCGTCAACGGAGCAGTGCTGAAGCTGCCGGATCTCGCGTTCGAGCGACTTTAGCTCGCCGCTCAGCCGCTTCAGTTCCTCGGCCATGAACCCGCCGTCGTGCTGGCCAAGGTCGAGGATCGCGCGGATCGCCCTTTGCGTCTGTTCTTGCCGACCCCGCAGATGTTCCAACCGTTCCAGCACGTCCTCGCTCGGGCCGCACTCCGCGAGCCGTTGGATCTCGCGGTAGGTTCGGGCGATCACGTCGGGATGCCGAAACAGCGCCCGAAGGTGGCCGACGACCAGTTTCTCGATCTCGCCGGCGGGCAATGTCGGCAACGGGCACTTGCCGTATCCGGTTTTGACCTTCTTCGAGCACGCATAATAACGATACTCGCGGCCGTGGTTCCGGCACCAGGACGGCATGATCCGGCCGCCGCATTCGCCGCACGTCAACATCCGGCGAAGCAGGGCGAAGCGCTTGGCCTGCTGCTTGTGGGTGTACGTCTTGTTCGCCCGCAGAACTTCCTGGACCTTCTCGAAAACGGCAGCGTCGACGATCGCCGGATGTTCCGCGTCGTATGCCACGCCCTTGTGGACGATCTTGCCGATGTACTTCTGGTCGGTCAACAGATCGTAGACCGTGCGCCGCTTCCACGATTTGCCGCCGAACGTCTTTCCCGTCTTGGTCGTGTACGTCTTGGTGACGATCCCCTCGGCATTGAGCGCGTCGGCCACTTTGCGACACGACTGAAGCTGGAGGAACATCTCGAAGATGCGCCGGACCAGTTCGGCCTCCTTGCGATTGACTACGTATCGCCGGTCGACGATGTCGAGCCCGAGTTTCGGCTGGCCGCCGATGTACTTGCCTTGCCGGGCCGTGGCCAGCTTCTTGTCCCGGATGCGCTCGCCGATGATCTCGCGCTCGAACTGGGCGAAGGACAGCAGGATATTCAGCGTCAACCGTCCCATCGACGTGGTCGTGTTGAACTGTTGCGTGACCGAGACGAACGACACGTCGTGCTCGTCGAACAGAGCGATGAGGCGTGCGAAGTCGAGCAGACTGCGGCTGAGCCGGTCCACCTTGTAGACGACCACGCAATCGATCTGCCCCGCCTGGATGTCGTCGATGAGACGGCCCAGCGCCGGCCGGTCCATGTTGCCACCGGAAAAACCGCCGTCGTCGTAACGACCGGGGAGGCATGACCAGCCTTCGTGGCGTTGCGACTCGATGTAGGCTTCGCACGACTGTCGCTGGGCGTCGAGCGAGTTGAACTCCTGGTCGAGCCCTTCCTCGTGGCTCTTTCGCGTGTAGACGGCGCAGCGGATTTTGGATCGACGTTCGCTCATGCCGACTTCCTGTCCTTTCTCGGCGTGGTGGCCAGCCCGAAAAACCTGTTGCCGCTGGTTTGCGTACCGGTAATGGCGCGTGCCACACCACTGAGGCTCCGGTACTTTTTGCCGTCGTACAGGAATCCGTCCTCTTGGACGATGACCTCGTATCGCTCGCCGCGCCATACCCGCAGCAGCCGCGTTCCCGGTTTCAGGTTCTTCGTCTGCCGCTTTCCCGGCGCCTTGTGTGCGCGACCGTTCGCGCCGTCGGCGATTGCCGCCAACGTCTGCCGGGCTTCGCGGGAAAGGCCGCCGTAGACCAATTCCTGAATGCGGTAGGCGAGTCGGCGAATCAAATAGCTGCGGCCAAAATGCCCCGGGTCGGTTCCGAAGAGATCGCCCCAGCGTTTTCTCAATTGATCCATCGACATGCGGTTCAGCTCGTCGATCTGTCTGAGCACACTCTTGTGTTTGGCATCCTCGCGGCCGTTCGCGCCGGCTGTCGCATCTCGTTTTGCCACCATCCGGTTTCTCCTTTCAGCTTTCCAACATTTCGAGACTCACAAACAGGGTGTGACAGTGAGCCTCGACGTGCGGGAAAGCTCAAGGCTCTCGGGCGGAATTTGGAGCCGTTTTCCGACAGAATTCGGCGTCCCGCTCCTTTTCTCTCAGACGCAGCAGGCCACGGGCCAGGATTCGGGCCAGTTCGGCAAGCCGCTGGTCGGGCGACAATTTCTCCATGGGTCTAATTGGCTGGGGTACGAGCATGTTCGGCCTCGTCGACGGGCGGGAAGAAGAGCTGTCCTCTTCCAAAAGGCCGTTTTCAGCAGGTTTCGGGGACGCGCAAAAAAATCAGGACCGGCCGCTTGATACCTAACGATCGTTAGTGATAATCTCGGCATGTCGTGCAAGGCTCGCAGTCGCCGATACGAAGCGGCAAAAGGAGTGGAAATGGCCAGACCGAAGTCGAAAGACCTGACCCCGCGACAGCGGGAAGTCTTCGAGTGGATCGAGGCGTTCATCGCGGAAAACGACATGCCGCCGACGGTACGCGAGATCGGCCGGGCATTCGGGATCAAGAGCTCGAGCGTGTTCGCGCTGCTCAAAGCGATCGAAGAGAAAGGCTACCTGCGCCGCAGCGGGCTCGGTGCGAGATCGCTCGTGGTGGTCAAGCGGAAGGCCCATCGCCGCGCGCGAGACTGCCGAGAAGTGGCGATATTGGGACAGATTGCGGCGGGGCGGCCGATCGAGGCGATCCAACACGATCGCGGTTTTGTGGCCGTGCGCAAGGACCTGCTTGGCGGCCGGGACGCGTTCGCCCTGCGCGTGGTGGGCGACAGCATGATCGAGGCCGGCATCCTGGACGGCGACTACGTCATCGTCCGGAGCCAGGAAACGGCAGACAACGGGGACATCGTCGTGGCATTGATCGAGGACGAAGCGACGCTCAAGCGACTGCGCCGAATCCGGGGCGGCGTGCGTCTGGAGCCGGCGAACAAGGCGATGAAACCGATCGAGGTGAAGAATGGAGCATTTCGGATTCAAGGAAAGGTGGTTGGTGTGATGCGGTTTTATGAAGGCACATGACGGTGCGGGAGGTAGGACAGTTGGCCGGACATCGAGTATTCAACGCGGATCGGTTCCTGGACAAGTTCGTCGGGAGAGAGTCGCTGATTCGCCAGTACGTTGGAAGTTGGAACGGGCAAGCGAACATCGCGGATGTGGCCACGCTCGACGTTCCCCGATTCAAGCAATATCTGGTTGGCGGAAACGGGAGCGGGAAGGACGAACTGCTCGAGGGGCTTTACCGGGCCTACGACTTATGCACAGAGCGGGGCCACGAGGATCTGCTGGCAGCCTGCCGCGATTTCGACTACGACCCTGATCCCAATGGGGAGCTTCCGGTCGAGTGTCTGAGTCTGAAAGTGCGGACGGAGAACGAGGAGGCTTTCAACCTGGCCTACGACCGCAATGCGCTCTGGCAGGCCGAGCGGTTCTCGATCTATCGCGGGCCCTCGCCTCGGGACATCCGTGACCTGCCCGAAGCCGCCGAGCGATTCCAATCGTCTTTGGAAGACACCTTTCGCGAGGCCAAGAAGAGCGATCGTGTGCTCGTGAGGCAGTACCGCGAGGGGGCGTATGCCAACTTCGTCGTCTATCACGAGCGGCGCACCAGAGCGGAGCTCGTATTCGACCAGACACCGGAGCGCCACCACGTCTCGCCACTGATTCTGCGGCCCGCCCAACAGGACTTCATCAGCTATAACGTGGAAACGGGACAGGTGGAGATCGAGACGCGGTTTTCCACGGAAGAGATGGTGCTTCGCGACCGTTTCGCGGAGTGTTGCCTCGGCGACGGCACGTTCTTCCAGGACCCGGCGACCGCCGATCTGCTCGACCTGTCCCGGATCGCGGACGACGACTTCGACATGCCGGTGGACGAGGGACATTCGGCATCGCTGGTCGAAGTGCAATTCAGTCTACCGCAACGCCACAACCCGTCATTTCTGATCCGTTCCAGAGACGCGATGGAGACGTTGATGGTCAACCACCTTCGGCCGCGTCTGCGGGGAGCCACGATACGGCGGGTCGTGTTCAAGATCTGCTTTCCGGATGATCGACGGGGCAAACGCGTCGAGCTTGCGGGAACGAACCGTATCAAGTTCAAACGAGCAACGCATGCAGAAGACGTGTTTCGATACTTGAGATGGTGGGGAATCCTTCGTGAGCGCAACGCTACTCCGCTTCGTGCTGGCACGGCTCGACCAGATGAAGCATCCGATCTTGCGATCCAGGGAATTGGAGCATTTTCCTGAACAACAGTTGCGACTGCTCAAGGCCGAGGGAATTCTGCGGGAGACGACCAGGGCGACTGAGGTCCCGCGGCCGCAGAATCTGCCGCCGGGGCCGGATCTGGTCGTGCGATCCACTACTCGCGGGTGGATCGGAGTCGCCGACGATGACGACTACGTCGATTCGGTTCGCCTCGAGGAAGCCGACGTTCGGCAATACGAGATTTCGGTTGGTCGATTGGTCGACCGGATGCGATGCGAAAACGGCATCGACGGAAGTCATGCCGCTTCGCATGACGGGCTCGTACCACTCGGCCAGAAAGCGATCGACGGTCTGGGAACGGTCGACGTGTTCTTGTCGACGCCGAACGAAGACGAGCAACAATTCCTCGCGCGTTGCCAGAGGCTTCAGCGCTCGCCCGCTTCCCAGAAGGTCGTTCTGCTGACGCCCTTTGGCGTGTCGCTTTCACCCGAAGGCCGACGCATCGCCGATAGCACCGGCGTCATTTTGGCTTCGCTCGCGCCGGCCGCCGAATCTGGATCGCTGGCACTGGACTGGCCGGCGATCGTAGGCAGTCCGCCCGATGGACTGGCGACCGAATATCCCGAGGATCACCACATATTTCGCCGGCAGGGAAAAACGTGGCTGGTCGTTTATGGCGGGCGGCCTACCAGCGTGCCGCATTCGGTGGGCATGCTGCACATCTGCTACTTGCTGCGCGAGCCGGGGCGCCATGTCCACGCCCTCGTTCTGCGCCAAGGCGTCGCCGATCGTGGCAAGGAAACCGCCGCGGGCTCCGCCGGCGAGATGCTCGATCAGGACGCCCTGGACGAGTACCGGAAGCGAACCGACGAACTTCGCAGGGAAATCGAACAGGCCGAGGCGAACAACGATATTGGCCGCGCCGGTCGGTTGAGGGAAGAGTTCGACGCGCTGGTCGCCGAGATCTCTCGCGCCACCGGGCTCGGTGGCCGCAAACGCAAGGCGACCGACGATCGCGAGCGGGCTCGCCAAGCGGTTTCGGCGGCCATCCGCCGGGCTTTGAAGGCGATCGAGACGGAACATAAGCCTCTTTGGCACCACCTCCGCAACGGAATCAAACTCGGAGAGGTATTGTGCTACCAGCCTGGCAAGCAAGTAACCTGGTTGACGTAGTGGTTGCCCTGGGACCGACATTCCAAGAAGATGGATATGTCATGCCATGAAAACTACAGCAGGTTGTCGCGCAGCCTGCGGAGCCGTCAGGATTTGCCTGCATACGCCGGACGCCTTTTCGAACGCGACTGGCAAACGCCGGAGAACAGAGATGCCAACCTACGCAAAATTTGAAACGATCGTACTTAAGGGACACCCAGAGCTGAATGAACGATGGGTACAAGATCGCATTGCCGAAGACCCTTCGCTTCTCGGTCTCGGCGATGTTGTCCTTAAAGACAAGGAACGCATTCAACCGCGAGCGGGCCGATTAGACCTGTTGCTCCAGGATGCTGAATCGAGTCATCGGTATGAAGTCGAGGTTCAACTTGGTGCTACCGATGAGAGCCATATCATTCGAACGATCGAATACTGGGACATCGAAAGAAAGCGTTACCCGCAATACGAGCACACGGCCGTCATCGTCGCGGAGACCATCACGGCTCGATTCCTCAATGTGATCAGCCTGTTCAACGGCATGATACCGTTGGTAGCCATTCAGATGAGTGCGCTCAAGCTCAATGACAACGTTGGGTTGGTCTTCACCAAAGTACTTGACCAAATGACGCTTGGCCTTGTCGGCGATGACGAGGAGATTCAGGAAACGACCGACCGCTCGTATTGGATTAAACGCGGTTCTGAGAAAACAGTTGCCATGTGTGATCAATTGCTCGGCACAGTGCAATCGCTCGATGCCGAACTTGAGTTGAAGTACAACAAGTTCTACATCGGTTTGGCGAAAAACGGTCAGCCGTGCAATTTCGTTGTGTTTCGCCCGAAAAAGGCATTTCTCCGGCTTGAGCCGCGACTGCCCAAGTCCAATGAGACGCAAGAGAAACTCGAAGCAGCGGGGCTTGACGTCATGGATTACGACGACCGTTGGGGACGCTATCGGATTCGCCTTTTGCCGGCCGACATCCACAAGAATGCCGATGTGATCTCGCAGGTCTTAACGGAAGCTTTCAAAGCCGCGAACGCCTGACATAGGTTTGCGGCACCAGTTCACGATTCCGCCGGCCAGGGCACTTCACCCTGATTGTCCGCTCGGAAGTCGATGGCTCGCTTCGAAGCAGCCAGTCACTGCGGTTGGCGCAGTGCTCTCCTTTTCTACGTTGACCCGACATCGGTCCAACGACTCTGCACGGAGATTGCACGTCTCGTCACCACCCCGCCTCTGCCGGGAAAGGCAGAGAATCTCGGCGAGTTGACGAAAAAATCTCTCTGCGACGGCTCTTGTCGCGATTGTGACGCCTCTTGTCACGCCTTCGTTGTGAAGGCACGTCCCCGGCGACCGAGAAGACTTCGCGGCCGCCAAACGTTCTCCAAACGGGGCGGGCCTCTCGGTGGTTTTCTTCGCATCACGAGAGGAAAGAGGTTTGGAAATGAAACGAGAGTGGCGGTGTACGAAGTGTGAAAAACTGCTCGGCGTTCTCCAGCGCGGACGGATTCATATCCGCTTCGCCAGGGGGCACGAGTACCTCGTCGGGCTGCCGGCGAGCAGCGTCTGTCGCCACTGCCGGACTCTGAACGAACTGGAGCCTTCACCCGGTCGGGAAATCACTCCGACCGAACCCCGCAACCAAGGCAGTTGAATTTCATCACTACCAACGAGGCGCTCGACGCCCCGATTGGCCTGCAAGAGGCGCATGACGCCCGGCCGGAAAGGTCATGCGTCATGTCGCAAGAATCGAAACAGCGAGACCGGGATCGACAGCAGCTCCAGCGCGAATTGCAAGGCGCCGATTATCAGCGCCTCTTGGAACGGCTCCAAGCAGAAGGCCGATTCCCTGCCCACTTCTCGACCTGGGCGGAGGTCGTCGCATTCATGCACAACGGATCATCCAGAGACCCGCGAAAGGACGAGATCCTGCGACCCCTCCTGGCGGATTACGCCGCCACGGAAGACCCGCGCCTGTGGACGATTCTACTGGTCACATTCTGGCCAGGGTTGGAGACGATCCACTTTCGGCGCCGCGCCTGGGACGCGGACGAGAGCGAGCGTTGGCAGAACCTCATGTGGACGTTTCTCCAAGTTGTGCGCCGAATCGACGTGACACGGCGTGGCGATCGGCTCGCGCAGAAGATCTTCAACGATACGGTACACCGCCTCTACGACGAGTATCAGCGCATCTGGAAGCGGCAGAAAACGGAAGTTTCTGTTTCCTCCAGACAACTGGATGAAATCACCGGCGGAGAAGAGTGGGCCGGATTCCTCGAAATGGAGTTCGTCGAGTCGCGTCAGTCGGAGATCGACCGGCTTCGCGAACATGTCGCGGCGGGACGGATCGCGGAGGTCGACTTGCACCTGCTGGTCGGCACGCGTCTCGACGGCAAGGGCATCCGGCAGTGCGCCTCGGAACTGGGGATCTCTTACGAGGCGGCGAAAAAACGCCGTCAGCGAGCCGAAGCCGCTGTCGGACGAATCGCCTGTTTCGAATGAAAAGCATTGACGCTTGTCCCCATCCGCGGCCGTGTCCCCCCTTTGTGCTTCTGGAGACGAAACATATCAGCTCTCGAAGATCCAGCCGCACCGGGGGATGGCGTAGCCGGCATGCGAACCGCCCGGCTCGGACTCCCTGTGCCCACCGGTGCGGCGTTTTTTCCTGAAAGGAGATGAAATCGTCATGGGACTGCTCGAACAAATCCAGCGCGGCAAACAGCCGATGCCGCCCCGACTGGTCGTCTACGGAACGGAAGGCGTCGGCAAGAGCACCTTCGCATCGCAAGCACCGGCGCCGATCTTCGTTCAGACCGAAGACGGCTTGGCGGAGATCGACTGCGACCGATTCCCACTCGCCACGACGTTCGACGACGTTACGGCCGCCCTATCGGAGCTTCATTCCGAACAACACGACTATCAGACCGTCGTGATCGATTCGCTCGACTGGCTCGAGCGGCTGATCTGGGACCAGCTCTGCCGGCAGTACAACGTGGCCTCGATCGAAAAGGTCGACGGCGGTTACGCCAAGGGCTACACGCACGCCCTGACCTATTGGCGCGAGATTCTCGACGGCCTCGGACGATTGCGAACCGACCGCGGCATGGTCGTTATCTGCATTGCGCATTCCAAGGTCGAGAAGTTCGAGGATCCTGAGTCGAGCGCCTACGACCGTTACTCGCCCCGTCTGCATAAGCATGCCGCGGCGCTGGTGTGCGAATGGTCGGACGCCGTGCTCTTCGCGACGCGGAAGTTCCGCACGCAGAGCGAGGACGCCGGATTCGGCCGCAAACGGGCCATCGCCGCGCCGATCGGCGCTGGTGGCGGAGAGCGCATTCTCCGCTGCACCGGCGGGCCCTCCTGCATCGCCAAGAACCGTTACGGCATCGCCGACGAGTTGCCGCTGTCATGGGCCACCTTCGTCGATGCACTTTCCAACCACCAATCGACAGGAGAAACCAACAATGGCTGAACTCGGCAATTTCAACGCAAACGATGTTGAACCGACGACCGATTTCGAACCGATCCCGGCCGGCAAGTACCTGGCCGTCATCACCGACTCGGAGATGAAGCCGACCAAGGCCGGCACGGGCCACTACCTCCAGCTCGCGTTCCAGATCATCGAGGGACCGTACAAGAACCGCTTCTTGTGGGCCCGTTTGAATTTGGACAACCCGAACGCGACGGCCGTGCAGATCGCGCGGGCCGAATTGTCGGCCATCTGTCGGGCGGTCGGCGTGATGGCACCCAGGGACTCGATCGAGCTGCACGATCTGCCCCTGCTCATCCACGTCCGCTGCAAGAAACGCAACGACACCGGGGACATCACGAACGAAATCAAAGGTTATTCGAAACGCGAAACCGCCACCGGTCGGCCTCAACAAGCGCCCTCCAACACGCCTCCTTGGAGACGCTCGTGATGCTGTGTCTCGAGCTGCCCTACCCGCCGTCGATCAACCACTATTGGCGTCGCGTCGGGTACAGAACGCTCATTAGCCGCGAGGGACGTCGCTTTCGACAGGAGGTCGTAGCGACTCTCGCGGCGATGAACGTCCAACCAGCCACCGGCGATGTCGCTGTCAATATCGTC
>JALSIV010000166.1 GCA_026989685.1 Pirellulaceae bacterium
CCCCGAAACCGAAGGTTGGCCCGATTCCGCTTTTGCGACTCCCTGGCCACTCAGTGAAGACCTGTTCCTCGTCGCCTATTCCCCTTCACCCCACGTCAAGCAGGGCAAGCGATCGCAACCCAACGATTTCGCCATCTATTTGATCGATACACTTGGTGGTCGCGAATTGATCTACCGGGATGAATCGATGTCCTGCTTCTCTCCCATCCCCATTCAACCGCGCCCCGTTCCACCGGTCCTTGCGAGACACGCACAACATCGACCGCAGGAGACACGCACCGACAGCCCGACCGGCGTTCTCGTCGTTCAAAATGTGTACCGGGGAAACCATGGCCTCCCACCTGGTAGTGTCAAGCGAATCCGCGTCGTCCGAGTCGATCCCCAGACGACTCAGGCCGTTCCCCCTCGCAGCAAGGTACTGTTCGAAACGGCCAAGAAAGTCCTGGGAACGGTGCCCGTTTCCGACGATGGTTCCGTCGCCTTTCGCGTTCCCGCCGGACAATCGCTGCTGTTCCAGTTGCTCGATGAGAATGGAATGGCCTTGATGAGCATGAGATCGTTCACGTATGTGCACGAGGGCGAACGAGTCAGTTGTGTCGGCTGCCATGCCCCATCGAATCGAGTTCCCACGGTCGAAACTCCTCCCGCGCGCCTGGTGGTGCACGAACTGACACCGCCGGCAGGCCCCGATTACCCGGGTGGTCTTAGCTTCGCCCGCACCGTTCAGCCCGTTCTGGATCGCTACTGCATCGAGTGCCACGGATTGGACAAGACCGAAGCCGGCATCGATCTGTTGGGTTCGCTGCCGAACCGCAGGCCCGATGTGAAGCGTTTGCTGGCCAGTCGCAGCTACGAATCACTCACGTCGCGAACCGACCTGGTCGCCCTGGCGCTGAGGAATCAGGAGACCGATTACAGCCGGCCGAAGGACTACTATGCTCATGCCGGCAAGCTGGCACGACTGCTGCTGTGCGGGGACGAGCATCACCGGCCGGTCGACCGAACAAGTCTGGAACGAGTCGTCAACTGGCTCGATCTGAACGCTCAGTGTTACGGCGACTATTCGTGGAACAAGGTCGAGTGGCGGAAAGCCGATCCGGCGGGAGAGTCCCGGCTGCGCGAGTATATCCGGCAACAATTGGGAGACTCATGGGCCGGGCAGCCTTACGCGGCACTGGTCAATGTGGCCGAGCCCTCCGAGAGTCGCGTCCTGATGGCACCACTGGCCGAGACCGCCGGCGGATGGGGCCGAGTCCAGCCGTCACCGTGGCACAGCAAGAACGATCCCGGCTATCGAAAGATGAAACTCCTGGTACTGCAGTCCATCGCGCCTCGGAAGTTCCGGGACATCGACGGCACGTGTGGACAGACGCCGTGCGTGTGTGGTGCGTGCTGGGTGAGAAGCGTCCAGCAAGGGCATTCGATCTCAGAGAGACCTTGAGGGACAAAGAAGCAACGGAAGGCGGGAGAACATGCCTCCGCGAGCTCCTCGCCTCCGCCTGGATCCGGCGAGCGACGGCCATGCTAATTCCAGCTCGGATCCTTGGGCACGGGGACCGATGCTAGCAGCGGAGCCAAAGCGGCGCCGCCGATCATCTCGGTCATTCGTTCCCATAATTCGTCGGTTTCGGAAAAGACCGACTCGAGATCTCCCGGTGCCACCAGCCAGCTCCCTTCGGCCAGCTCAGCCTCGAGTTGCCCCGGTCCCCATCCCGAATAGCCGACGAACACGCGGAAGCGGTGTTCCTCCTGGTTGAGCACCGACTCGAGTTGCACTCGGTCGGCCGCCAGATAGAGACCGGGTAGAATCTCGTCCTGCGATGCGGCGACATCGGTGTGGAGCATCAACACCGGGCCGCTGACCGGCCCGCCCCAGTAGACCCGCTCGCGACTGCCGCACGGTTCACCGCAGATCTGCTCCCACAATGATCCGACCGTGTTGGACATGGGGCGGGTAAGCACCACGCCCAGGGCGCCATCGGAATCGTGCTGGATCAGGAAAACGACCGTGCGATAGAAGTTGGGATCGAGTAACCGGGAACTTGCAACCAAGAACTTACCCTGTAATGACCCCATTGGTACGACTCCTACAACCCGATGTCTAAGAGGCTGTCACAAAACTCCATGCCGCAAGCAACACGCCCGAGGCCGGAAAGCGAAGCGGCGGTTTTTGTCACAGGCTCTACAATCCACTTGTGAGAAACGGAAAATGCCTGCTACCTCCGGCAGGAACCGCATCTGCCCGGTTCTCTCATCCTCGGTTATTCTACGCAATCCAGCTCTCAAGGCGAGCCTTTTCTGCCCGATTGTCGCTATTTTCGCCACATCTCGCGCAGATGCTACGGAGTAAGCCCCTTTCCGCCGTTCGGCTCGTCCCTCCCCGCATCGCGCAGCCTTCCTTCTCCGTCGACCTGCCAGATCTGCTTGTCCGGAAACGACATGGCGGTCAACCAACGCCCGCCCACGCAGTAGGTATCGAGGCAGATCAGGTGGTCCAGGTCCAATACCTCGCCGTCATACTGCGGCGTGTGCCCCACCACGGCACACTTCCCCGAAACATGCGGCGGCGGCACCATCGCCGTCAAGTGTTCCCATAAGGCGACTTGCAGCGGCTGTTGATCGAGAGGCAATGTCGCCACGTAGTTGGCGTGAATGAAGAAATGCGTCTCGGTTTCATGGAAAAGTCGCATCTCCTTGAGAAAGCGGCGGTGAGACTCCGGGACACCCTCCAGCGAGCCTCCGTAGCTGGTGATCGTGGCTCGTCCCCCGAATTGCAGCCAAACTCGGGCATCGATTCGACCGTCGAGCGCATCGAGCATCATCTCTTCATGGTTGCCCCTGAGGGCAATCAGGCGACATTGCCGTTGCAATGCTAGCAGCCGATCGATCACCTCCCGCGACCGCGGACCACGATCGACGACATCCCCCAGCACGATCAATGTGTCCTCGGTCGTTGGGGCGACAGCATCGAGCACACCATCCAGCGCACGGACGCACCCGTGGATGTCTCCAATGGCAATCGTTCTCGCACTCATTCCCCCTCCCGCGGCGCCCGTGTCCGGCTCGGCCTCCCGGCAAAGCGGCGCCCATTGTAGCGGTTCTGAGCTTGAGCCACCACAACCGATTCCCCACTGCAAACCCTCTTCACCAACAACTATACTACGTCCGCGCTGCCAACCGACTGGTTTCGCCGGCATCACTCCTGGAACATTGGGGCCGATGCCGGCGATCGATCAGATCACAACTTTGGGCCTTACCGCAATCGGGAGTCGAACCATGGAACCGTTGGGAATCGACGTGGAGGCATGTCGGGGCCGCCAACAACGACTACTGGAATGGATGAGTGAGGAGTCGGTTGATCTAGTGATCGTGCAATTGACCGAACACGTCCAATGGCTGACCGGCGTTCGTTTCGCCTGGACCTTCCAACCCTATGCGGCTCTTTGGTCTGACGGCCGAA
>JALSIV010000167.1 GCA_026989685.1 Pirellulaceae bacterium
CCGAACGGTTCGCTCAATGGGGCCAGCGATGGGTGGGACTGGCCAACTTCGTCCTGCGCAACCCCCAGGCTCGCTGGCTGCTCGAGCGATTCACCGGAATCGCCGCCGGCCGCAAACTTCCGCGTCTCAGTCCCATTCCGTTTCTCAAGACGGCTCAGCGGCAGCGGCTGGGGATGGTGGATCGGGGGGCCAAACGGAAAGTCGCCTATTTCGTGGATGTCTACGCCAACTGGTTCGACACGGAACTCGCGCAGGCTACGGTGGCCGTCCTGCGCCACAACGGCTTTTCCGTCTTGGTCCCCGGGGGCCAACAGCCGGCCGGCATGCCGTTGTTGGTAGCTGGCGGCGCCGACGCCAGCCGTCGAGAAGCGGCCCGGAACGTGAGTCAGTTGGCCGAGTTGGTCCGGCTGGGCTATCGCATCGTGACCACCGAACCGAGCGCAGCGCTCTGTTTGACTCACGAGTATCCCGCCTTGCTGGGTGATGACGAAGAGGCGCGATTGGTGGCCGAGAACACCTTGGATGCCGGTTCTCTGTTGTGGCAGGAGCACCTGCAGGGAAGACTGGAGCTCGACTTCCGGCCGGTCAACATGCAGCTCGTCTACCATGCCCCGTGCCATTTGAAGGCACTGCGGGACGGAGTTCCCGGAGTGCAGCTATTGCGGTTGATTCCGGGATTGCGAGTGGTCGATGCCCCGGGGGGATGTTCGGGCATGGCGGGGATGTACGGGGTCAAACGAGAGCATTACCGCAGTAGCCTGCGGATCGGCTGGAAATTGATCGACTCGGTGCGAGCTCACGGCATCCAAGGGGGGACGACGGAGTGCAGCGCGTGTAAACTACAGATGGAGCAGGGGGGCAACAAGGCAACGGTCCACCCGCTGAAGATTCTGGCCTGGGCCTATCAGGCCATGCATTTCGACGACAATCCCCTGTTGCGGGTCAGCGAGCCTCTGACAGTGACATGAACACCACCACCATTGATTTGTCGGTTCGCCTGTTCGCCGAAGCACGCGACCGGGCGGGAGAAGACGTGATCGCGGTCCGGCTCGAACCACCGGCCACGGTGGGCGCCCTGCGGCGCCGGCTGGCTGAGCGGTACCCTCAGCTCGAGCCGCTGTTGCCCTACGCCATGTTTGCCGTCTCACACGACTATGTTTCCGACGAGCATCCGCTGACTTCCGAGGCGGAAATCGCCCTGATCTTGCCGGTCAGCGGGGGATAGCCCGATGACGGCGGTCTCTGCAGCAGAGCAATCGATGGAGAAGAAAACAACCGTACAATTGACCACCGACCCGATCGACCCGGCTCGCGTGGTGACTCAAGTCACATCGGTCGACGCCGGCGCCGTCGTGCTGTTCTTGGGGACGACACGTCGGCAAACAGCCGGCCGCGCCACCGATTCGCTGGACTACGAGGCGTACGAGCCGATGGCTCGAGCCAAACTGGAGGAACTGGCTCAAGCCGCCGTGTCCCGCTGGGCGCTCACAGCAGTCGCCGTCGTTCATCGACTGGGACACCTGATACCGCCGGAGGCGAGCGTGGCGGTTGCCGTGAGTTCGCCCCACCGTGCGGCTGCCTTCGAAGCGGGAAAGTGGCTGATCGATGAGTTGAAAAAAGTGGTTCCGATCTGGAAAAGAGAGAACTGGGCCGACGGCACGTCCGATTGGGCGCTGCCCGGCATCAACCGTCCGGCCGAAGGGGCGACTTCCTAAGCGAAAAGGGCATCGACATGTCAAAAGCGATGGTCGACCGGTTCGGCAGAATCCACACCAGTTTGCGGATCGGCGTGACCGACCGGTGCAATCTCCGCTGCCGTTACTGTATGCCGGAGCAGGTCGAGTTCTTGCCTCGTGCGGAGATCCTCACGTTCGAGGAGATTGAACGAGTGACGCGCGTCGCCGTCCGGCTGGGGGTCGACAAGGCACGGATCACGGGGGGAGAGCCTTTGGTGCGGCGCGACGTGTCCGAACTGGTTGCCCGGCTGGCCCAAATCGACGGATTGGATGAGATCGCCCTGACGACCAATGGTCTTCTGCTGGAAGAGCACGCGGAAGAACTCAAGCGGGCCGGGTTGGATCGACTCAACGTCAGCCTGGATACCGTGCGCCCCGATGTGTTTCGGCAGTGGACGCGCCGGGATGAGCTGGCGCGCGTGCTGCGAGGACTGGATGCGGCTTTGCGAGCCGGATTCACACGAATTCGGCTCAATGCCCTGGCCATCCGCGGCCTGACCGAAGACGAAATCGTGCCGCTGGTGGAGTTCGCGCGGGACCGCCGAGTGGAAGTCCGCTTCATCGAGTTCATGCCGATCGACGCGGACCGGCAGTGGAACGAAAAAGCCGTGTTGACCGGCGCCGAAATACGGAAACGGATCGAACAGAAGTTCGGTCCGTTGCGTTCCCGCTCGCGGCCCGATCCGGCGCAGCCGGCCGCCGATTTCGAATTGGCTGACGGGACGCGGATCGGACTGATCTGTTCGGTGACCGAACCGTTTTGCGAGCAGTGCAATCGATTGCGGATCACGGCCGAAGGGCAACTTCGCAATTGCCTTTTTTCCCAGCAGGGGTGGGACCTCCGATCCTTGTTGCGATCGGGAGCCGACGACGATGCGCTGGCCGAGATGATGCGGGCTTGCGTGGCCGCCAAGAAACGGGGCCATGGCACGGACGAACCCTACATGCTGCGTCCCGACCGAGCCATGTATCAGATCGGTGGGTGAGCGCGCCGCAGAGCCTTCTCCGACGGCCTCCCGCTTGCTTGGAGAGCTGGGACAAGGCGTGCGGCACGGGCGGGCTTCCTGGTGGAAATCCTCTACCAGGAACCTCCGGAGTTGTTCGTGCCGCGGCGGGAGTATCTCAGATCTCAAATCTCAGATCTCAAATCTCAAATCTCAAATCTCAGATCTCAAATCTCAGATCTCAAATCTCAAATCTCAAATCTCAAATCTCAAATTCCGTCCTCCTGCTGATCTTCCCGTATATTCCGGCTCTCAGCCTCCCGCTTGATCCGTTCCTCCAATTCCCGTCGAAACGCTCCCTGTCTGTCCAGGAACTCTTGCCGCCGCTGTTTCCGGACATACTGCTGTTTCAATCGATCATTTAAATGCCGCTGGCCCTTGATCTCGCTGTTCTGCAAACTGTTGGTCCACCCTCGAATCTGGCGAGATATCGATTCGCAGCGGGATTTCAAATCTGATATTTGATATTTGAGATTCCCAAACTCCTCCATCCGCTCCATTACGCACAGCATTGATCGGACCTCGCCTGCCGATCCCCGAGCGTAATAGAGAAACGTCAACAGTTCGTTCGTCGTTCCTCGTTCGAAGCCTTCAGCGATGTTGTTCGAAACCGAGAGCGCTGCGCGTTGAATCTGATTGGCCAGATCCCCTTTGCCACGAAATACAGGTTTCGCAGACCAGCGGAACATGTCCGCCGCCAGATCCGCCGCCGCAT
>JALSIV010000168.1 GCA_026989685.1 Pirellulaceae bacterium
GCCGAGGGAAGCGACTCGGAAAAAGAAGCCGCCGAGCCGACCGGTTTCGCCACCTTGCGAGGCCGCTTTCGCTTCTCCGGCACCATACCGGCCCCCAAGGCTTTGCGAGTCGACAAGGATGTCTCCGTCTGCCGCCCCGGGGGAAAACCGGTCTTCAGCCAGGAGTTGGTCGTCAATTCCGCCAACAACGGAATCAAGAACGTCCTCGTGTTCGTCTCCTCGAAGATTCCCAGTGGCGACCCGAAATGGGAGCACGAATCGTATCTGCAAACGCGCGAAGCCGTGCTGACCGGTGACAAGGCATTCGACCAGAAGGCCTGCCGCTTCCTGTTTCACGTCTATGCCATCCGCTCGACGCAGACACTCGAAATCGTCAACAGCGATCCCGTCGGCCACAACGTGAAAATCGATCCGCCGACCCCCAAGGTCGCGTCCACCAACGTCACGGTTCCCGCCAACGGCGGGAAGGCGACTTGGAAACCCGGCGGAGAATCGAACGTCCCCGTGTCGGTGGCGTGCAGCATCCATCCGTGGATGAGTGCCTACATTCTGCCTCGAGACAATCCGTTTTTCGCGGTTACCGACGAGAACGGCGAATTTGAAATCGCGTATGTGCCGGCCGGTGTGGAACTCGAGTTCCGCATCTGGCAGGAAAAGGCCGGTTTTGTCAGCGGCAATGTGACGCTGAACGGCCAGTCGGTGAAACTGAGCAAGGGACGGATCAAGAAGGTGCGGTTCGACCCCGACCAAGAGCAGAACTGGGAATTCGTGCTGAGTGACGCAATCTTCAAGTAGGACTCGGGCGACATGGCCGGTCGACGTCCGCGCACCCCTTTGGCAGGAAAACGTGGCTGACCGCGGAATCCGCTCACACCTTCGGCAAACTCGATGACACAGGCGGATTCGCTAACAAGGCATTCGACCCTGGCAACATTGGCAATCAAGTTTCGGCAAGTTAACGACATGAGCAGGCGAACGGATCAGATGGCATGCCGGTACGGGATCGGCTTGAGCTTACTCGGCTTGCTGGCTTTTGCGGGGTGCGATGCACCCCAAGCCGAATTCAAGCCGAACCTACTGTACACTCGAGCCAAGCTGGTAAAGAGCAATCGGGACCTGCACAAAGCGGAAGTTCGCGTTCAACTGGAAGACATCGCCGATATTCTCACGGCTCTGATGGGAACGCCGGACGATCCCCGACTGCCGGTGCTGCCGAATGTCGATCTCGGTTCCCACCTGCAGTTGGACCAATTGCGTCGAGCGGCCGGAGCGGTGGGGAGCACCCAGGCGGGGACCGAACACGGGCTCTACCGTCAGCACTGCGTCCATTGCCACGGGATCACCGGCGACGGACTGGGGCCGACCGCTCCGTTTCTCAATCCCTACCCGCGCGACTACCGCCGCGGCTTGTTCAAATTCAAGAGCACGCCCACCACGTTGCCGCCGACCAAGGACGATCTGCACCGCATTTTGCGCGAGGGTGTGGCGGGAACCGCCATGCCGTCCTTCAAGGTGTTGACCGAAGACGAGCGGGAAGCTCTGGTGCAGTACGTGATGTATCTGTCCATTCGCGGCCAGATCGAGCGGGCGCTGATCTACGAGATTTCGGAGAACCTGGACGTAGGCGAACGCCTGATCGACTTGAGTCTGAAGACGAAGGATCCCGAGGCTTTCCAGGAGCAACTCGATGTGGTGTTGGCCATCGCCGCCGATACGGTGGCCCCGTGGCTGGAAGCCAACGAGAATATCACCGAGGTGCCGCCACCGCCGGAGAACTGGAACACGGCCGAGTCGATCGCCGAAGGCAAGCGGTTGTTCTTCACATCGCTGGCGAGCTGCTCCAAATGCCACGGGGATTTGGCGCTGGGGGACGGTCAGACGAACGACTACGACGAGTGGACCAAGGAACTGCAACCGGGAGACGAGGACGCTCTGGCCGAGTTCCTGGCACTGGGCGCCTTGCCGCCTCGCAACATCCTGCCCCGGAATCTCCGGCAAGGAGTCTACCGCGGCGGGCGGCGGCCGGTCGATCTGTTTTGGCGGATCAAGAACGGAATTGCGGGAACGCCGATGCCGGCCGCTTCGCAGGAATTGACGAACGATCAGATCTGGCATCTGATCGCCTACGTCCGCAGCTTGCCCTACGACGCCATCGCACTGCCGCGGAACTACAAACCAGCGGTTCCCCGTGAACGCCTCTAACTTCCATAGGAGATTCGGCCGTGGGTCGGTTCTGGAGTCTACTGTTTCTGCTCGTTCCCATCCTGGGAACCGCCGTGATGGTCGCCCCCATCGTATCGCAGACGGGGATGTTGGCCGGCCACTGGCTGCCCGAGGATGTCTCCGCCTACAACGGGCGCATCGTCGACGGCTTGTTCTACCTGATCCTCGGCCTGACCGGAGTGATCTTCGTGGCGACCGGTCTGGCGCTGTTCGCCTTCATGTGGAAGTATGACGCGGCGAAGAACACCGAATCGGTCAAGTACACCCACGGCAATCATGCCCTCGAGGTCGTCTGGTCCATCTTGCCCGCCGGAACGCTGCTGTTCATCGCCATCTTTCAGATGGACGCCTGGGCCAACTCCAAGATGAGGCGCCCCATGCTGCCGGGTCCCGACGGCCAGTTGGGCACCGCCGACGACATCCCCAAACCACCGCTGGCCCTGGTGACCGGACGCCAATTCGAGTGGCGCATCCAGTATCCGGGCAAGGACGGCATTCTGCAGACGGCCGACGACATCTACACGGTCAACGAACTGCACGTTCCCGTCAACGAAGAAGTGGTGTTGCAGATCGAAAGTCAAGATGTGCTACACAGCTTCTTCCTGCCCAACCTGCGGATCAAACAGGATGTGGTTCCCGGAATGACGCAGACCATCTGGTTCAAACCGATCAAGACCGGCACCTACGACATTGTCTGCGCCGAACTGTGCGGCTGGGGACACTACAAGATGCGAGGGCGGCTGGTCGTCGACACGCCGGCTCAATACCAACAGTGGCTCGTTGACACGTTTCTGGAACAAGAGACCACCACGATCCGTCGTGAAGAGGAAGAGGAAGAATGAGCGATATGACGATCGGGGCGCACGACACCGCCGTCGCGCACGCCAAGCCGCAGATGGGACTCGGGGAGTTCCTCTCCACGTATGTCTTTTCACGCGACCACAAGGTGATCGGCATCCAGTTCCTTTTTTCCACCCTGCTGTGGTTCCTGGTCGGCGGTCTGCTGGCGCTGGGAATCCGCTGGCAACTGGCCTGGCCCTGGAGCAACATGCCGATCATCGGCCGGATGTTGTTCGCCTCCGAGGGGGGCCAGATCTCGCCCGAGTTCTACACGATGCTGTTCACCATGCACGCCACGGTGATGATCTTCTTCGTGATCATCCCCATTCTGGCCGGCGCGTTCGGCAATTTCCTCATTCCGCTCATGATCGGGGCCGACGACATGGCC
>JALSIV010000169.1 GCA_026989685.1 Pirellulaceae bacterium
CGACAACAATAGCAAACGGCGTCGTTCGATGCTCTGATCATGGTTTCTCCCCGGTCGATGCCGGTTTGTTTCGATCGGTGCGATTCCCCTTGGAAGACGGTTTGACGAGCACCGCATGGCACAAGTGAAGCTCGTCGCCCAAATGCAGGTTCCGGCCGAACTCGACGCGGATCGTCAGCCGGCGGACTCCCTGGAGCGGTACTTCCACGGCGGTCGGCGGATCACCGGCAGTGATCGCTTCGGAGAAGAGTGGTTTCCCGTCGCTCGAGATGACCAGTCGGACATGACCGGAGCGTCCGGCGCTGGGAGCGATCACCGCCTGGGCGCGAAGCGACTCGAACGGTTCCGGCAGCCGATAGGTGACCTCCGTCCCGCTGGTCAGTACGAGACTTGGGCCGCCGGTGCCACTGCTGTGTCCGTTGGTGGCCGGACACGTTCCTTTGCGCGGGGCGTATCGCTGTTTGAGCAGCCCGATCAGATCCTCACGGTCGGTGGGCAGGGGGAAGATATAGTGCCAGTCTTCTTGAAGCGGTGCGAGATCGGCCAGGGAGACCGTGCCGAGCGAACTGAAGTCGAAGCGGGAAAAGAAACTCGGATCGCCCCGCCACTTCACGCCGCTCTGAGTCGTGAGCACCACTCGGCCATTCTCGATCGTGAGTTCCGCCACGTGCCACTCGCCGCCGTGCTGATCGGTGGCCATGCATTTCAGTGGTCGCTCGGCCGCCCGCGCCGCCGACAGGACGATGCCTTCCAGCTTCGTTCGTTTGACCGGAATCTTCTGCCCATCGAATTCGAACTCGACCGACTCGTCGGTGACGGCGCGAACCACTCCTTCCAGCATGTCGAGCGATTCGGATGTTTTCCGGATGACGATGAGGTCGGTCGGCCGCCGTTGCGATACGTAATCCCGCCAGGCACGATCGGTGGCCGCCGCCGGCCGGTAGAAGCGAACCGCACGCACCGCGCGAGCCGATGTGGTGATGCTCGAACCGTCCAGGAGTTCCCAGTGTGCCTTGCCTTCCCGCAACTGGAAGGAGGCGGCCGGCATGCGGGTGCCATCGATGCATTCGATCCACGAAGTCGGTTGGGACTCCGACGGCGATTTGCCCTTCAAGGTGATCTGGGCGACCTGGGCGAGTGGTAGTTTCGTGGCACCGTCTGCGGTGCGCAGCGAGAGCGATGCGGCGTCGAGTCGTTCGAGCACGCCGTGGTGTTTGCCGTGGTCGATCGTCGCCACGTCGACCACGGGCGGATCGCTCAGCGCGACGGCCATGGCCATGGAAAGAAACGCGATCATTTCACACCCTTTGCTGCCTCTCGTCACTTGCCGCTGTTGGCCAACTTGCGGAAATAGCCCTCGATCACTTCACGATAGTGGGCCGGCAGGTCTTTGGTAATCTGCTGCAAGGCGGCCTCGCGTTCCTTGGGCGGGAGATTCCCCCACCCGCTCTTGTTGCCGATGAACTTCTTGTCGACTCGTCCCGGCCCGTGGCCGCCGAACGCACCGCTGTCTTGCGCCGGGTTGCTTGACCGAGAGCTGCCGCCACCGGCGTTCTGCTGCTGCTGTTGCTGCTGTTCTTCCAGCTTCTTGATCAGTTTGTCGAGTTTGGCGATGACTTCGTCTTCCTGGTCCCGCGTTTTCTTGCCGGCCTGATAGAGGCTCAGTCGCCGCTCGATTTCATCCATCAGGCGAGCGATTTCATCGAGGGAGTCTTTTTTGAGCGGTTTCAGATCGGCCGCGATCAGTTGTGCCAGCATGCGGTAGCGCCGTGGCAATTCCGGTTCGCGTTCCAGCAGCCGCGACACGGCGGCCAGACATTTCTCCTTGTCGAGCATCCGGTGGTAGCCGGCCGCCTGGTAGAAAAGCAGTGTGGCCGGGTCGGCGACCTGTTCGGGACGCAAGTCGGCCAGCTCCGCCAAGGCCTCGTCGTAATAGTGATTCCGGGCGAGCCAACTTCCGTAGAGGAGTCGCAGGTTGTGACGCAGCCAGGGGGCGAGCTTCTCGTCATGCGTGACCGGCTGAGGCCGCAGGACATGGCTCGGCGGCGGGCCTTGACAAAGCCGTACCAGCTCGGCGGCACGCGGGTCGATCACCGCGGCCGTGTCGCACACCCGCTGCAGGAGGACCGGCGGCGCGACCGGACCCTCCTCCTCCGGCCACAACGTGACGATCCGCTCCCGCTTCACCCGATCGAGCTTCTTTTGCTGGTTCAGCCATTCAACCACCTGCCGACGCCATTCCCCCGCCGTCGGTGCTTTCCAGCTTGCACCATGGTCCAGCTCGTCGCCGTGCAGCGGCGCCAACCAGGCCGTGATGATCAACAGGGCCGACCAGGCGGCGACGCGACTCGTTCGGCAGTCCATTCGGCTTCGTCCGTTCATTGGTTCTTCCCCAGTACGATGTCGCGCGTAATGCGCTGGATCTTCGATTCACGTTCGGCCAGACGGTGAAGTGCATTCTGCAGGTCGGCATCCTCGGCCTGCGCCAGCGGCTTGTCCGGTTCGGTCAACATGCGCGAGTAACGCTTGGTGCGCCGATTGACGCGCAGTTGCAGCGAACGGATCATCTTGAGCTCCGCCAGGATGTCGACAAGCGGTTGGTCCTGCGGCTGCGAGTTGGACGGCGGACGCTGCTGGTTCTTCTTGTTCTCCTGATCCTGCTGGGCCTTCTGAAGTGCCTCGATGAGCTCCTTCAACGTCTCGATGATGTCCTCCTCCAGACCCTGCGTCACCTGGTCGACGCGCGTCTTGGCCAGCCGCTCGCCCACCTGCTCCATGTCGTCCCGCATCTGCTCGACGACCTCCGGGAAGGCGACCGATGAGCCCTCTTCCAGCAGCAGATTGAGCGTCCGGTCGGCTTCCAGCACGATCTTCTTCTCCTGGAACGACAGCTTATTCGACTCGATGTCGACCGCCCGCGTCCGTTTGGACTTGTCGATCTTGCCGAGCCGCTGCGTTCCCTCGTAGACGCGCAACTGCATCTGAAGCATCCGCTTGAAACGCCCTTCCAGGAGCGCCAGCATCCGCTCGATCTCCTCCTCGCGCATCTGACGCAGAATCTCCTCCAGATCGGCAATCGCCTCCCGCAGCTTCTCCTCCGCCTCCCGCTGCTTCTCGATCGATTCTTCTCGCTTGGCCTCCTCCAGGCGTTTCTGCGCTTCCCGCATCCGCTCTTCCGCTTCGCGCAGTTTCTTTCGCGCCGGATTCTCATCGGAAGATTGTTGGCCTTGCTGGCCCTGCTGGCCCTGCTGGCCCTGCTGACCTTGTTGGCCCTGTTGCCCTTGTTGCCCTTGTTGGCCTTGTTGGCTCTTTTGGTCTGAGGGATTGCCGTTCTGGTTGGACGATTTCTCGCCGGAGGAAGACTTGCCCGATTCGCTGCGTCCCCGTTTCGAATCGTTTTGCTTCTCCTTTCCCCGGCCGCTCTGCTTGTCGTTC
>JALSIV010000170.1 GCA_026989685.1 Pirellulaceae bacterium
ATCGACGTGGAGATCGTGGTCACTGCCAGCGACGGGGACGTCGTATTCGGGGATACCAAAGAAGGCTCGTTCGGCGTTCGCGTTGCCGGTTCCATGCGATCCGAGTTGCCGGACGGGGGAACGATCGTCAACAGCCGAGGAGACAAGAACAAGGCGGCGTGGGGCAAGCAGGCCGAGTGGGTGGACTACTACGGCCCCGCCGGTGGACAGGTCGTCGGTTTGGCCATACTGAATCACCCGTCCAGTTTCCGTTTTCCCACCTACTGGCATGTGCGGACCTACGGCCTGTTCGCGGCCAACCCGTTCGGTTGGCACGATTTTCTCCGGGACCAATCCGTCGATGGCTCGTATCGGCTCAAATCCGGAGACTCGTTTACACTGCGCTATCGCGTCGTGCTCCACACTGGAGACGAAAAGGAAGGCGCGATCGCTGAGATCTACCGCGCCTACGCTGCGGCAAGCGGACGGCCGTAGTGCCGGTGCCCTTCGACCGTGAACGCCTTCCGCCATTTTCGTGTGATTGTGCATTGACAGTGATGGTGCATTGACCGAGGAGAGACCATGCCGATCGATCTTGCCTGCCCTTCTTGCCGCAAGATGTTGCAAGTTCCCGACTATGCGGCGGGGAAGAAGGCTCGTTGTCCCAGTTGCGGCGAAATCATTCCCGTACCCGCTCGAGAACGCACCGTCGATCCCTACGCTGCGCCGAGGTCTCCCGCCAAACCGTCTGCCGAAGATGTCGAATACACGCAAGCTGCCGGCAGACTGGATATCGGCCGAGTCTGGAGCGAATCGTGGGCGACTTGGAGCCGCCACTTGGGGGCCTTTGTCGGGGCGACCGCCATCATGATCGGAATGACTCTGGGGGCGGTGATGGCGATGTGGGCCTTGATGTTTCTGGGAATGGCGGTTGCCGTCAGCACCGGCGATGGCGAGACGGCGGACATGGTCGCAGGAAGCATCACCATGTTGATCACCCTGGTCGGCGGCTTGATGATCGGGTTGTTCACCTGTTACTTGGCGATCGGCATGACGCGGATGGCGTTGGATGCGGGGCGTGGATTGCCTGTGAGAATCAGCCGATTGTTTTCCGGGAGTGACGTCTTGGTCGGATATTTCGGCTATTACCTGCTGTTCACGATCCTGGTGGAAATCGGGTTGATTTTTTGCATTGTCCCCGGCATTTGGATGGCATGCGCTTGGTGGCCCGGTTTCCTGCTGATCGTCGACCGTAGGTGCGGCGGTGGAGAAGCTCTCGGCTATGCCGCACGCCTCACCCGAGGCAATATCTTGTCGGGATTCGTGTTGCTGCTGGTGGTGGGATTGGTTCACATGGCTGGAGGTCTGACGCTCTGTATCGGTTCCCTGTTCACCACGCCGCTGATCTTCGTGTTGTTCGCCACGGCGTATCGGCAACTGGCGGGTGACCCGAAACCAGCGGAGGCGAGTGCCGTCGTCGATCCGATGGGCGGCGCCGAAAACCTCGACTTTGCGTAGAGGTGTTCGGCGGCAACGACGAAATGACGGCAACAAGAAACCACGGGAACGACAAGCCGATGCGATTGGTTCGCTTCACGATCGAGGATGGCAGCGAGCGGGTGGGACTGTGGGAGGACGAGCTGATCTTCCCGCTCGACCCGTCCGATTCCCGCTGCCGAACATTGGCTTGCCTGCTCGAACAGGATCACCTGCCCGAGCTGGTCGACGAGCTGAAGATGCCCGAGCGGGCCGTGAAGCGGGAGGACGCCGTGTTGCTGGCTCCCATCGACGCTCAGGAAGTGTGGGCTGCCGGTGTCACCTACGTGCGCAGTCAGGCGGCGCGGATGGAGGAATCGGAGGCGGCGGCCGATTGCTACGACCGGGTCTATCGGTCCGACCGCCCCGAGCTTTTTTTCAAGGCGACACCGAATCGTGTCTCTGGGCCCGGGCAGCCGGTGCGGGTCCGCTACGACTCGAAATGGAGTGTTCCCGAGCCGGAAGTCGCGCTGGTGCTCAATTCCCGCCTTCAACTGGTCGGCTTCACCATCGGCAACGATATGAGCGCTCGCGATATCGAAGGCGAAAACCCGCTCTATCTGCCGCAGGCCAAGGTCTACTCCGATTGCTGTGCACTGGGGCCTTGCATCACCTTGAGTCACGCCATGCCGACTCGTGCGGATATCGGAGTGAGACTCACGATCCATCGAGGGAGCGACCTGGTGTACGAGGGAGCGACGTCGGTCGCCCGGATGGCTCGGAGCTTCGACGAGCTGGTCGGCTGGCTGGGACGGGAGAACTCGTTTCCGCAGGGCGTGTTCCTGCTGACCGGGACCGGGATCGTGCCGCCGAGCGATTTCAGTCTGCGGGACGGCGACGAGATCTCCATCGAGGTCGACGGGATCGGGACGCTGACCAATCCGGTGGTGCAATCCGATCGGCCAAGATGATGGCAAGCCGCGTGGCTTACGGAATCTGAGCCGGTATGGCCAAAGGGGTGTTGGTGGCGGGGGGATCAAGGTTCATAATGCACGGATGGTCTGTCGCGGGTGTTCGCGATGGGCTGCCGTTCGAGTCGATTGCAAGGAGAAACCGACGTGATCTCTTGGTTGTCTGTGCGGTGGTGTTTGGCGTTGATGATCACCATGGCGGCGGTGGTATCCGCTGACGACGGTCAGGCCGACCTCGACAAGGCCACCGATTTGAAGTTGCAGGCCAAGTCGATCCGCGACCTCGACGAGGTCGTTCGCTTATGCGAGTCGGCGATCCAAAAGGGGCTGGATGCCGACAGCCGCGAGTTCGCTCGGGAACTGCTGACGGCGACTCGATACCAGAAGGCCGAGCGAATTGCGCAGGCGATCGCTCAAGCGCGACAGGGCCGCCGGGCGCAGGCATTGCGGAAGATGGCTTTGGACGACCTGAACAAGGTCCTGGCGGCCGACCCGGAATTCGGCGAAGCCTACCTGCTCAAAGCCCGACTGCTGGCCCTTCCTGGCGGAGACGCCGAGCAAGCGCGAAAAGCGGCCGACGAGGCACTCAAGCGTCTGGAAGATCCTCGCAGCAAGGCGCGAGCACACTTGGTGCGCAGCCGTACGTTCAAGAAGGTCGAGGATGCGCTGGCCGACGTGAAGCGGGCCGTGGAACTCGACCCGGACAACCTCGAGGCGCTGCGTCTGTGGGCGGGTTTGCTGATGGCGACCAAGCGGGTCGACGAGGCGATCAAGGAGATGGAGCGGCTGCTGAAGAAAGAACCCGGGGATTTGGGAGTGCGCGTGACGTTGGTGGAGGCTCTGATCAGCCAGAAAAAATATGACCAGGCGATCAAGCACGCCGACGAATTGATAGCAGATCCCGACACGGAGGTCGCGGGACACCGCATGCGAGCGCAGATTCACCTGGCTCGAGAAGCGTATGACAAGGCGATCGCGGATATCGATGCGGTGCTCAAAGCCAGGCC
>JALSIV010000171.1 GCA_026989685.1 Pirellulaceae bacterium
CTGGCATCCGCCACCACTTGCTGTTGCGGCGCAATCACGATCTCGGCGTTCTTCTGCGTGTTCCCGAAGCGCAACAGGTACTGCCACTGCGGACGTTGCGGGGGGGGCTGGGTCCAGCGATACGTCGTCGGCTGGACCAGGGCGTGCCGGACGTGGAGGAAACCGCGGGTGCCGGAGAGGCGCACCGATGGACCGACCCGGTATCGCACGCCGCCAATCGTCCGTACCGGTGAACCTGGGAGCGGCTCGGCGTCTGCGGGAAGCGGCTCGAGCCGAAATAAATCGACCGGCTCCCCTTTCTCGATGAATATCGCCGTTTCCGCGCCCCAGTGCTTCAGGATCGATCGGCTCTGGTTGGCGTGGTACCACCATGCCACGGAAGCGAAGCCGAGAGCCATTACCAGTACGGCCACTACCAGCCAACGCCCTTGGTTCATCGGTTACCACCTGGTCCAGTCGGCCGCAAGGAAAGACTACCAGCGAAACATCTCATGCAGCGCCTGGACCACTTCCACATGGTGGGTCATCACCTGGAAGACGACCAGCACCAGCATGGAAAGCCCGACACCGAGGAACACATAGCCGTGAGGATTGGCGGTTCCATGCCGCGTCTTGAGTGTCTTGGCCAATTCGGCTTCCAACTGCCGCCAGCCCATGTCGTTTTGCCGAGGTCCCACGGCGATCAGTTGCACGACCCGCATCACGCCCACCGGTTCGACGTGGAGTTGCACTCCCAGTTGAGGCATCACCAGGCAATCTCCGGCCCACCGCGCTTGGTCGTCCAGACGGGAGACCACTTCGGCCAGTGCCGGACGAAATTGATCGGGTTGCACGTTATAGATCAATAGTCGTGGTCGAAGCAACAACACGATCAGCGTGAGTACCAGGGAATAGAAGGCGATCAGAAAGAGCCACACATAGGCGCCCATTTCATTGGCCGCCGCTTCGGGAAAGAACAGCTCCATCGGGCCGACCACGATCAGGCCGGAAATCGCCAGGCCGATGGCGGCCGTGTCGCGAGCCCCCGTCGCCAGCAACGGCCGACGAGCCACGTTGATCAGCCCTAGCAACACGAAATAGACGGCAAGGGGAACCAGGGCGATGGCCAAATGCAGCGGATCGATTGTCGGATCTCCTCCCGACGAAGTGGGGAACCGGGCAACTAGACAACTCATCACAGCCTACTCGGAAATGCTCCGTCTTGCCACTGTCGATCCCCGGCGAAGCGGCACATGCGGCGATAAGGGAATCCGCTCGACTTGCCCCCATTGGCAACATCTGCAAATAATACCCATGTATCGGAAATAATTGCGATCCTGGTAACAACCCCCTGCCTTGCTGTCCGACCTCGGGCGTGTGGCTTGCTTCCCGGGCATTGGGTGCACCCCGTTGTGGCATGCACCCGCCTCACCCCCACCCGGGACGGCTCGACCGGCTCGATCGACGCGCCTTCCGAATTTCAGGGAACCCGCCGATGCGAAACCTCATTCCAACGACGATTGCGATCATCGCCCTCGGTTGGATTGGCCCACGTGCTCCGGCGGCGCCCCCCTCTTCCGCCGGAGGATCGGCCCGCCGGGCAGCCCTTTTCAAAGCCGGTGAAAAGATCTACCGCCAGCGCTGCGTTCGCTGCCACGGAGCCGACGGCCGGGGCAACGCCGAGGAGGACGTCGCGCCGCTTTCGGGGGAACAGACGCTCGACGGTCTCACCCAAGCGATCGCCGAGACGATGCCGGAAGATGATCCGGATTCGTGTGTGGGAAAGGAGGCTCGAGCCGTTGCCGCGTTTGTATTGGAGAAGTTTTTCGAGCGCCCTGCGGATGCGGTGGCGCGACCTCGCATCGAGCTGGCGCGACTCACGGTGCGGCAATACCGCCAGGCGGTCGCCGATCTGGGAACCGAAGTCCTGGGAACGCCCAGCCGTTCGCTGGCCGCCGTGGAGCAGCACGGGTTGTGGTCGAGCTACCACAACCACCGGCATCTCCGTCATGACAAGAAGATTTTCGAACGCACCGATCCGGTGATCGACTTCGATTTCGGAAAAGAGAGCCCCGGCGAGAAGATTGGCAAAGACGAGTTTTCGATCCAATGGCATGGCAGTTTGTTCGCACCGGACACCGGCGAGTATGAGATCATCATTCATAGCCACAACGGCTTTCGCTTATGGCTGAACGATCGCCACCATGCTTTGATCGACGCATGGGTCCGTTCGGGCGATGCTCGCGAGCACCGGGCGACCGTCTATCTGATCGGCGGAAGGTGGTATCCGCTGCGGATCGAGTACTTCAAGTTCAAGGATCCCGCTGCCTCGATTCACCTGCTGTGGCGCCGCCCTGGTCGGGAACCGCAAATCGTCGCCTCGGAATACCTCACCCCCGAAGTCGCTCCACCGGTGCTGGTCGCTTCGACTCCGTTTCCACCCGACGATCGCAGTTATGGATACGAGCGTGGGAATCAGGTGGGGGAAGGGTGGCAGCGAGCGGTCACTCAGGCAGCACTGGCGGTTGCCGAGCAGGTTGCCGACGCGGCGCCTCGTGTTCTGGGCGAGAAGAAAAACGCCGCAAAACTCCGAGCGTTCGGTCATCGCTTCGTACGGCGGGCGTTCCGCCGGCGGCTCGATCCAGAGACGCGAAAGCAATATGTGGACCGTTTCGTCGATGGCTCCGACGACATGGAAACCTCGCTGAAACGGATCGTACTGGCCACGTTGCTTTCGCCTCGGTTTCTTTATCGCGAAACTGCCGAAGACGGATACGACTCGTTCGATGTCGCCTCGCGACTCTCCTTCGTGTTGTGGGACTCCATCCCCGATCCGTGGCTGTTGGAGTTGGCCGAGCGAGGTGAACTGACGACGGAGGCCCAGATTCGTCAAACCGCTCAGCGGATGCTGGACGATCCGCGGACACGCTCCAAATGGAGTGTCTTTTGCTACTATTGGTTGCGACTGGATCGTTTTGAAGACATCACCAAGGACCGGCAGCAGTTTCCCGGGTTCGACCAGCAGTTGGTTACCGATCTGCGCACTTCGTTGGAAAAGTTCTTGCAGCGAGTCGCGTGGGAGGAAGATTCGAGCGACTTTCGTCAGTTGTTGTTGTCGGACCATTGGTACGCCAACCGCCGTCTGGCCCAGTGGTACGGAGGCGAGGCGCCGAGCGACCTGGAGTTCGTGTGGCAGCCGGTGCCTCGGGCCGATGTGGCGGGCGGTGTGCTGACGCACCCGTTGCTCCTTTCGGGGCTCGCCTATCACGCCAGCAGCTCCCCCATTCACCGAGGCGTTTTTCTGGCTCGAGGCATCCTGGGGCGGAGACTGAAAGTACCGCCGGTGGCCGTAGCTCCGATTCCGGCCGACAGCAAACCCGACTGGACGACGCGCCAGCGGATCGAGTTCCAGACCAAGCCGACCGCGTGCCGCACCTGCCC
>JALSIV010000172.1 GCA_026989685.1 Pirellulaceae bacterium
CACGGTGAAGGGCTTCCCGTGTCGGTGCTCGAAGCCATGTCCGCCGAGTGTCTGATCGTCTGCTCGGACATTCCCCCTCACCGCGAAATCGACCCGTCCGGCGAGTTGTTCTGTTTCTTCAATCAGCACGACCCGGTGTCACTGGTGCAGGCGATCGGCCGTCTTTGTCGTCAACCGCTCGAAGATCGCTTGCAAACCGCGGCCAAAATGCGGGGCTACTGCCGGCAGAACTTCTCAGCCGATTCGATGATCTCGGCCTGCGAGTCGGTTTATCGCGAACTAACGGTCCAGCGGAGATGCGCCTGATGGAACTTGCCGCTTCGCCCCACCATCATCCCGACCTGTTGCTTGCGTTGCTGACGATACCGCTGGCGCTGGCAACCGGCATATGGATGCTCAGCGGTCGCTTCCATATTGGATCGATGCGCAACGTCTTTCTGGCGATCGCCGCCTATTTCGCCCTTTGCGTTCCCATCGACCTGTTGCTGGAACTCGAGTTGCGTGGCGGTCGCGAGTACCTCGCGGATCTCAACGACGATCTCTTTCGGCCTCACGTGGTACGCGGCCTGATTCTCTACATCGAGTGCATGGTCGGCTTTCTTGCCGCCTACTCTCTCATGCCGCAACGTGAACCCACGTTGTACAAGAGTTACCGGCTTTCGCTACCACCGTTGTGGGTGGCACTGGCGGTCAATTTCGCCTGCCTGGCCTCCTACATGCTGGCCTTCGGAAGCGTCTCGCGAATCGACCGCTTCTTCCTGGCTCGGCATTCCGTCTTCTTCAAACTCTTCAGTCTGGTCGTTCCCGCGACATACGCGTTCAATTTCCTCTATCTGCTTCGCTGCTCGGACCGCCTGAAGGCTCGCTGGCTGGTGGCCTGGAGCATCCTCTTTTCGTTCGTATCGGGTGGGCGCATGTGGGGAGCGGCCACCCTGCTGTTTTATCTCGTGCGCTATCGCATCACCTTGCGGCGCTGGCAGGTGGTTACATTGGGAACGGTCTTTGTAGCTGCCAGCCTAGTCTGGAAAGAAGTCACCGGCTACTTCTGGGAAACCGGCACGCTTCCGGCGCTGTGGAATCCCGAGATGCAGGTCGGCCTATCGAGGTTCGAGGGGATCCAGTCTTGGGTGATGACGGTGGAGATCCTGTCCGACGGCCCGTCGCCTCTGTGGTGGGGCTGGAGTTACACGGTCCTGCCGATGCAATTGCTGTGGCCCCGGTTTCTCCTCGAATTCCCGCCGCAAACACTCTCGGAACAATACGCCGAATTCCTGCGACCGCATCTGTTTGACGCGGGAGGCGGGATCGGCTTTTCCGCCATCGGCGAAGCCTGGCTGAACTTCGGCTTTGTGGGCCCCGCACTCCTAGGCGCGGCCTGGGGCCTGGCCGCCAAGTGGGTCGACCGCCATCCTCGAGGCATCGCCATGATCGTGTTCGTGATCATGACGCTTCGTTTGTTTCGCTCCGACTTCGGTTCGCTCTTCAAGAGCTGGACGTTCATGTTCACCGCTACCTTGGTGCTCGTGCTGCTCGCCTGGAAGTTTGCCGACGGGCTGATTCGCTCGCTGCGTCCCGGCGTCGACGTGAACTCGCACAACGGTCTGGCCGCAAGCCGGCCACAACCGCTCGCCGCTCCCCGCACTTCTACAGGAGGCTGATCCGCCATGCCTGAGGACATATCACAAAATCTCATGCCACAAGCAACATATCCGAGTTTCGGAGGCGGTACGGCAGGTTTTGTTACAGGCTCTAAGAGGCTGTCACAAAACTCCAGGCCGCAAGCAACATGCCCGAGGCCGGAAAGCGGCGCGGCAGGTTTTGTTACAGGCTCTAAAACACCTACCGTTTCGATGGCGAGCCTGCGGGCGCAATTCAACTCGAGGTCGGCATCGTATGAACGAGTCTACTCCGCCGATCAGCCCCGTAGCGTGTGGCATCACGAGAAACGGCGCCGAGCACGTTGGACGGTCTCCTGGCTTTCGCAGCGCGGCCGCCTTGCTCCCGACGCTCGCGTCCTCGATGCGGGCTGCGGCGATGGGTACGTCTCCTGCCTGCTCGCCGAGTCGACCAGTGTCGCCAAAGTCGTCGGCGTGGATCTCTCCGTGGCGATGATCGAGCGGGCTACCCGGCGGGCCGCCGTGGCCACCCCTGCAGGACAGATCGAGTTCATCGTGGGCGACCCGCGGCACTCGGAGGACCATTGGGACGCCATCTTCTCGCTCGGCGTCGTCGGCTACCAGCCCGAGCCGCTGAGCTTCGTGGAACAGTTGGCCGGAGGAGTGCGCAAGGATGGTTGGCTGATTCTCACCGTAGGGAATCCCAATTCACTGCTGAGACGAGCCCGAAACATCGGCCGATCCGTGAAGCGGTGGTTCGCCCGCTCGGCCGACATCGCCTATCAAGCAACCTCCAGCCGTGCAATCGACGAACGTCTTTCACAACTCGGGTTCCGACTCATGCAGCGACGGTTTCTCTCCTACGCTTTGGGAGCCGGCGAGTGGAGTTGGGAAGCCGCAATCTCCCACCACTGCGAAAACGTACTCCGGCAACATCCGAACCTATCCGCGTGGTGGGCTCAGACAGAGTGGCTAGTGTGGAAGCGAATGAAAAGTGAAAAATGAAAAATGAAAAATGCAAAGTGCAGAATGAAGAGTGAAAGATGGAGGGAAGGGGAGTGGATCGTGGTTCGGTAAGGTATATTGGGAATCGGTCCGGAACGGCACCAAGGAGTACCGAAGGCAACCCGGAATTCAGGCAGCGGTCAAGTGGAGTTCATGCACCCGTCAAGTGCATCGCGTTGCGTGTTCCACGAGCACCGACGTTGTTCGCCGAGCGGTGCAGGGGGGCGGGCGTTTTTGCCCCCCAACCTACCGGCGCGGCCCGGCGATCGAGTAGACTACCGGCGTGCCAGGGATTCGACACCGGCGCCGTGGAGCGGCCGGACGCATCCTATCTTCCCGGGAGTACGCCACTGTCCGAGCCTGGTTTCTCGTCCTTGTGGCCACGGCGTGCGCGGCACTCTTGTGCATGGTCTCGCGCGCCGCCACGGGCAGCCCTGGAAACTGTACCATTTGCGCAGCGACCCTACGGAACGAACCGATCTGGCTTCACGGTTTCCGCAGCGCGTCGCCCAATTGGCAGCTCGCTTCCAAGCCTGGCAACGCCGCGTCGGGAAGGGGCGCTGAACGTGAACCGTTGCTGGAGCCGATGCGTGTCCCGGTGTAAATAACCGCCGAAGCCGTGGTGGGATCAGCGCAGCGTGAGACAGGCCAAAAGGGCTTTGGCCGACTCGATGGGCGTGGTCAAGCGCGGTGCGACGGCGAGGCGCGTCAGGAAG
>JALSIV010000173.1 GCA_026989685.1 Pirellulaceae bacterium
GCCGATCAGCAGCATGATCACCACGGCCACGATGCGGTGGAGCGGAAAATCGCTGGCGATGGTACTCCCCACCAGCGTGAACATGTCTTCCGACAGTCGCTCATGCATGATGCGAAAGCCTTCCCACCAGGCATCGGCATGGGGATCGGTGTCGACCAGTGCCTTGAGCCCGAACGGGATCAGCAGTACCGACAGGGCGATGATGCACATTCCCTGAATCACGTCGGTCAAGTAGGCGGCTCGCAGACCGCCCGCCATCCCGTAGACCAGCACGACCACGCCGATGATCGGCACCAGCACATACTCCAGCGGTACCAGGCGACCGCCCAGCGACACCTCGTCCACGCCGATCAGCGGGGCGGCCACTTTGCCGATGGCCGTGAACATCATCGAGCCGTAGACGATGAAAAACATCAGTCCGAAGACCGTGTAGGCGGCGCCGAGAGCTCGCGACTGGTACCGCTCGACGAACCAGTCGCCCAACGTCAGGTGCCTCATGCGGCGGTACCACACACCGGTGATCCAATAGAACGGTGTGACGAACAGCCAGGTCATCACGCTCCACATGCCGCTGAGACCGCTGGTGAAGGTGGTGCGCGCCGTGTTGACCGGGTCGGCCGATCCGGTGCCGGCTCCGAAAGCGGCGAAGGTCTGGATCAGTTTGCCGAACGAACGGCCGCCCATGAAATAGTCTTCTTGCTTCTTGACGCGTCGCGCCGCATAGAAGCCGACGCCGATCAGCGTGAAGAAATAGAGCACCAGGACGATGTAATCGAGAATGTGCATGATCAAATGGCTGAAGCTCGAAACAACGGCTGTTCGGGAATCGGCACGGGGGCTGGAGATAGCTCGTGCCTTTCGGCAAGCCGGTATTGTAATTGGGCGGGAACCGCGAGTGTAGCCATGCGTGGATCGGCGTGGTATGGTGTTCGACCGTCAGACGTCCAGCACAATTCGGTTCTCCGGCCAGTGCCAACGAGGAATGACCGGGTACTGGTCGATCTGGGCGGCCAGTTCGATGTCGGCGGTCTGTCCCAGTCCGGTCAAGTTGCGTCCACCGCGACTGAGCCGGAGTTGGTCGACCAGCCAGGTCTGACCGGTCCAATGGCGAGCATGAGCTTGCCAGGCATCGTGAGCCAGCCGCGAGGCATCGTCGAGCTGCCAACTCGACGGATCCCCGTCGCTCCAAAGGTCGAGGAGGGCTCCAGCGCAGAGGACATCTTCCAGCGTGATTTGGCCATCGGTTCCCGAGCAGACGAGGGCGACTTGGCGGCGTGCTGCGAGCCAGTCGGTGATTGCCGACAAATTGGCGAAGGCGGCCAGCACGACTTGCCGTGCCGTCCGACAGGCATGGATGGCTCGAGTACCGTTGGTGGTGGTGAAGACGATCCAGCGGCCTCGGACGCGTTCATCGTAGGCGGCGGGCGAGTTGCCCAGGTCGAATCCTTCGATGGGAAGTCCTCCCCGTTCGCCGCCCAATAGCGGCGGGGGAGACAGCGTCTTGGCGAGTGCGCGAGCCTCCTCGATCGTCTCCACCGGTACGATGCCGGCCGCTCCGTGGTGAAGCGCGGCCGCGGCCGTGGTAGTGGCTCGCAGCACGTCGATCACCACCGCCGTCTCTCCCAACGGCTCATCCGGTAGCAGGCTCGGCAGGAAATAGGTGTGAATCACGGGGGTGTTCATGCGGAACAGAGTAGGGGAGCGGTCGTGTTCCGGGAACGGGCGTAGCCGGTCCGGGGTGGACGGCTTAAACTCCACACCGGGAAGGGGCCGGTGGCGAGTGAGTGAACGGGCGCACGAGGGAACGGGAAGGAGATCGATGGTCGACAAGTCGGCGGCGCGAGTGCGGCGGATGTTCGGGCAGATCGCCGAGCGTTACGACCGCATGAATCATCTGCTCAGCCTGCAAGTCGACCGCTACTGGCGGTGGCGGACGGTCCGTCGTGTTCCTCCACGAGGCGATGCTCCTGTGCTGGACGTCTGCACGGGGACGGGCGATCTGGCGTTCGCCTATCGCCGCCGGGCTGCCGGCGAGGTCGAAGTGGTGGGGACCGACTTCTGCCATGAGATGCTGCAGGTGGCTCTGCGGCGACGTGCCCGTTCGAAACCGACGGCTCCCCTGTTTTTCGCCGAAGCCGACACCCAGGCGCTGCCTTTTCCCGACGATACCTTCCAACTGGTCAGTGTGGCGTTCGGACTGCGCAACGTGTCGGATACCGACCGGGGCCTGCGGGAAATGACGCGAGTGTGTCAGGTGGGAGGCAGCGTCGCCGTCTTGGAATTCTCGTGGCCGACGCGCACGCCGTTTCGGCAGATCTACTCGTGGTATTTTCGCCATGTGCTGCCTCGAGTCGGCCAGTGGCTGGCTCGGAACGACCAGGATGCCTACTCCTACCTTCCCGAAAGTGTCGGAGAGTTTCCCAGCGGGGCGGCATTGGCGGCGCGAATGGAGCAAGCCGGTCTGGAAGACGTGCGGTTTTATCCGTTGACGTTCGGGGTGGCCACGCTTTACGTGGGAATCAAGAAAGGAGACTCGTCATGACGAGCCGTCCGATCGTGGTGGGAATCACGGGCGCCAGCGGCGCTCCGTACGCCCGCCGGCTGCTGGAGGTGCTGTTGCTGTCCGGCCGGGAGGTCCACTTGGCGATCAGCCAGGCGGGAGCCGAAGTGTGGAGGCAGGAATTGGGGTGGTCGTTGCCTCTGGGAGCCACCTGGGATCCACGGACACTGCGTTTGAACGAAGCGGCCGACTTGAGTCGTCTACGCTACTATGACCTGCACGATTTTGGAGCCCCCATGGTCAGCGGTTCCTTCGTGACCGGTGGCATGGTGATTTGCCCCTGTTCGGGAGACACACTCAGCGCAGTGGCTCACGGCGGGGCCGGAAACGTGATCCGCCGCGCGGCGGAAGTCCATTTGAAGGAACGGCGGAAGTTGATCTTGATGACTCGCGAGACGCCTCTTTCGCTGGCGGCCATCGACAACATGCGGCACGTGACCTTGGCGGGCGGCGTGATCCTTCCGGCGGCTCCAGGATGGTACCACAACGTCAGCCGACTGGGAGACTTGCTCGACTTCGTGGTGGCTCGGATCCTCCTGCAATTGGGACTCGAGTGCGATCTGGTGCCGGCATGGGGAGTCGGCGAGGACGAACTGTCGGCGACGGGGAGGGAGAATTCATGAGTCGCGCGTTGGCCCGACCGCTCGATCATCTGCGCCAGTTGCTGGAGATGATCCGGTTCAGCCATACCGTATTCGCTCTTCCGTTCGCTTTGCTGGCGGCATCGTTGGCATGGGCGACTCCACTTCCCGGCGGGCAGCCGGTCGGATTCTCCTGGCGGCAATTGGCGGGGATTCTGGTTTGCATGGTGGCGGGGCGCAGCGCGGCCATGGCCTTCAACCGGTTGGCGGATCGGCGGATCGACGCCGAGAATCCTCGCACGGCGGGGAGACACCTGCCTGCGGGGAGGCTGTCGGTGGCCAGTGTTGCCGGTTTTACTCTGTTGATGTCAATCGCCTTTGTGGCGGGGACCCTGTTGTTTCTCCCCAATCCCTGGCCGCTGCGGCTGGCGACTCCGTTCCTCGCGTACCTGTTCGGTTACAGTTACGCCAAGCGGTTCACCTCCTTGGCCCATTGGTGGCTTGGTGGCGCGCTGATGTTGGCTCCGCTGGGAGCGTGGGTGGCATTGCGAGGAGAAGTCGTGAGTGCCCATCCGGCAGATCTGATGCCGGCGGTGTGGGTCGGGCTGGCGGTGATGCTGTGGGTGTCGGGTTTCGACATCATCTATGCCTGCCAGGATGCGGAGTTCGACCGCAAGGCCGGGTTGTTCAGCGTGCCGGCTCGGTGGGGAGTCGCCGGAGCTTTGCGGATTGCCGCGGCCTGCCATTTTCTGATGGTGTTGGTACTGGCCGGCTTGCCGGAGGCAGCTCGCGCCGGCGGCACGCCTCTTCCGCTTGGCTGGATTTACTACAGCGCGGTTGCTATGGTGGCGGTATTGCTGATCTATGAACACGCGATTGTCCGGCCCGACGATCTGGCTCGAGTCAACATCGCTTTTTTTCAGGTGAACGCGCTGGTCAGCATGGGGCTCCTGCTGGCGGTATGGATCGATCTGGTGGTGTAATCTCACGTGTGAGGAATCGACGCGGATATGGTGGCATTGCAGTCGGAAATCGGTGCGGGACTCGAGCGGATTCGGCGGAAAGTCGAGTCGGGAGAGCGTCTGGATCGCGAGGACGGGTTGTTTCTTTTCCGCGATGACGTACCGCTGCATGAAGTGGGGGTGCTCGCCGACCTGGTGCGACGACGCAAGAACGGGCGCACGGCTTTTTACAACATCAACACGCATCTGAACCCGACGAATGTCTGCGTCTACCGCTGCATCTTCTGCGCGTTTCGAGCCGACCTGCGCGACGAACGGGGTTACGTGATGTCGGACGAGCAGATTCTGGCTCGAGCCCAGGAGGCCGTCGATCACGGCTGCACCGAGATTCACATCGTCGGCGGCTTGCACCATCAGAAGCCGTTCGAGTGGTACCGGGATCTGATCGGCTTGATTCACGACGCTCAACCGACGTTGCACATCAAGGGCTGGACGGCGGTGGAGATCAACTGGTTCGAGTTTCTCACGAAGCGTTCGGTGGAGGAGATCCTGCGCGAACTGATCGACGCGGGATTGGGAAGCCTGCCGGGAGGAGGCGCCGAGATTTTTCATCCGGAGGTGCGGGGGCGGATTTGCGAGCACAAGGCGGACGCGGGAAAGTGGCTCGAGGTTCATCGCACGGCGCACCGTCAGGGGCTGCGCACCAATTGCACGATGTTGTACGGGCATATCGAAAACGCGTTTCACCGAGTCGACCACTTGTTGCGGTTGCGAGAGCTGCAAGATGAGACGGGCGGATTCCAGACGTTCGTGCCATTGGCGTTCCATCCGGAAAACACGGGGCTGGCTCATTTGAAGAAGCCGAACGCCATCGAGGATTTGCGAGTCATCGCGGTCAGCCGGTTGCTGCTGGACAATATCCCGCACATCAAGGCCTATTGGGTGATGTTGGGGATCGGGACGGCTCAGGCCGCTTTGGCCTACGGTGCCGACGACTTCGATGGGACGGTTCGACACGAGTTGATCTACCACGACGCCGGAGCCACTACGCCGCAGCAGTTGACGGTCGAGCAGATTCAGCGGTTGATTCGGGAGGCCGATTGCGAACCGGTCGAACGTGATACACTGTATCGCAGAGTCCTGCGGGATCCGAACCAGTGGGAGAACTGGAGACCGGGCGATTTGATCGTGCCCGGGGGTGTCGTGTGACTCGGGCGGTCGGGACCACTTGGGGAATCGGGCCGGGTAATCGGGAATGTATTTGATCGAGAACCCCGTTTTGCAACGGGAACTGCTGGTCAACTTGCGAATGGGGCGCGCTTTCGTGCTCCTGTTCCTGTATGTGACGCTTTTGGGACTCGTGGTGCTGGCTGCCTGGCCGACCCAGGAACGACTCGATCTCACGCAGGCGCCTCAGGAGGCCCGGCAACTGGTTGATCTGTTCTTCATCGGGCAGTACTTGTTGGCAGGGATGATGACGCCCAGTTTCGCAGCCGGTACGATCACGGGTGAGAAAGAGCGGAAGACGTATGAGATGCTGTTGGCCAGTCCCTTGCGGCCGACGGCCATCGTGTTGGGCAAACTCCTGGCCAGCCTGACCCACCTGGCCGCTCTGATTGTCGCGTCGCTGCCGATCGCCATGCTCTGCTTGCCGCTGGGAGGCGTGCACCCTTACGAAGTGTTGGCTGCTTACGTTTCCTTGCTCGGATCGGTGATGGTGTTCGGTGCCATCAGCTTGACCTGCAGCAGTTTGTTCAAGCGGACCGCTGCGTCGTTGGTGGTTTCGTACCTGGTCATCTTGCCGCTTGCGCTGCTGGCCGTGCTGTTCTGGCAGATGGGAGCCTCCAACGGCATGGTCCGCTTGGTCGTTTCGCTGACGTTCTTCCCCGCGGCGGCGATCGTGATCACGGTGATGCTGTTGGCGATGACGGCTCGCCGGTTGCTGCGACCGCCCGACGTCGGTAGCGAAGGGAAGGAAGTGGTCGACTTGGAGCAGGAGAACCGGGAAGCGGTGGGGTTGGTGATCCAGCGCGACCAGTTTCCCGATCGATTGTTCGCTCCCCCCAAACGCGAAACGCTGATGGCCGACAACGCCAATCCCGTCTACGACAAGGAGATCCGCAGCGAGATCTTCAGTCAGGGAACGTTGATGCTGCGGCTGGTGATCCAGGTCAGCATGTTTTTGGCGTTGCCGTTGATGGCCGTCTGCCTGTTCATCGTGCCGGCCTGGTTTCCCTGGTACGTGTCGTATGTGTTGCTGTTCAACATGCTGGTGGGACCGGTGTTTTGTGCGGGGGCCATCACCAGCGAGCGCGAGCGGCAGACGATGGAATTGTTGCTGACGACCACGTTGTCGCCTCGCGAAATCCTGCTGGGCAAGTTGTTGGTGGGACTGCGTATCTCCACGGTGTTGACGTCGTTCGTGCTGTTGCCGGTCGCCCTGGCCGGCGTGCTCGAGCAGCAGTACTGGAACGCCACGAATGTTTGGGTGTTGATTTCATCGGTGGTGGTGGTCTACTTGACATGCGCGTTTACGGCGACGACGGCCATGTTTTGTTCGACGCTGTGTCGCCGTACATCGGTCAGTCTGATGATCTCTTATCTCGTGATCATCGTGCTGTTCCTGGCACCCCTTGCGCTGCGCACGCTGACTCGTACCGTGTTCCACGGTGCTGCTTGGGAGGCGGTGAGTGAAGTAGCCAGCGTAACCAGCCCGTTCGCCGCCGTATTCGGCATGCCGTTTCAAACGCAGTTTCTCGATCCCGATCTGGCTCAAGGACGCTTTTCTCGACTGGCCAATGCCAGCCGTTCGGGCGACTGGCAGGTGTTTTGGGGATACGTGCTGTTCGTCTGCGTGGCGCTTTCCGTGATCACGGCCACGATGTTCTATTCGCTGCGGCGGCGGTTCCAGGTTTCCGGCCGGTGAACTCGGAAGAAGAGAGTGCTCACCGAGTTCTCAGGGCACATGACCGGCCATGTTCGTGGGGCGGGGCCGAAGTCGCGCGAATCGACCGCCTACGTCAAACAACCCACCTAGCGACTACCGCTGAACGCCTTGCTCTGGAATCTTAGAGCCTGTAACAAAACCTGCCGTACCACCTCCGAAGCTCGGATGTGTTGCTTGCGGCCTGGAGTTTTGTGACAGCTTCTAAGAGCCTGTAACAAAACCCGCCGCACCGCTGCCGAAGCTCGGATATGTTGCTTGCGGCCTGGAGTTTTGTGACAGCCTCTAAGAAGCTATTGGCAAAGCGGAGCGGCGTGCCATGCCTTCACACCTCAGATTTCAAATTTCAGATTTGAGATTTGAGATTTGAGATTTGAGATTTCGGATTCCAAATTTCCTCAGCCGATCAGACCCAGTCCCAATAGCAGGCCGAGTCCACCGCCGACGGCGCCGGCCAGCAGGCCGATCCAGCGCCAGCGATGTTCGCGGCGATGCAGGGCGGCTCGAGTCGGATCGTCGGCCACTTCCTGCCGAAGACGCTCGGCGATGACTCGAGGCAGCCACACCAGATAGAGAGTGGCCAACCCGGCGATCAGCAGGGTATACGCGGCGATCGGAAGAGCCACGATTTGCAGAGCGGCTCCGCCGCTGATCATCCCAGCCGCCAGGCAGACCAGAGCGATGGCCCACGTGCGGATTCGTCGCAACTGGTGTCTTTCCGTCTCCGTTACAGCCCGTCGCAACTCCATCCGCATTCCCAGCACCACCGCGGCCACGCTGACCAGAGCGGGAATGACGGTCGAATAGACGAACAGCAGTGCCGTCTTCCATAGTGGGGTGGCGGCTGCCGTTTTTGCCAGAGTCTTGGCGGCGACGGCCTGTCCGACCGCCGGCGTGCTGCTCGCCAGACCTCCCATGACCGCCAGCGCGAACCCGGCATGAGGCCGCGACTCTCGCTCCCAGCGCCCCACTTCGGTTTCCCACAGGTGCCGCAGTTTTTTGCGGGCTCGCGAGAGGCGTTGGCGAACGGCGTCTTCCGACAGGTCGAGCAGCGCGGCGACTTGCCGAGTCGATTGGCCTTCGCGGTAGTACAAGATCAGGATTTCTCGAGTCTCCGCCGGCAGTTCCGACAGTAGCCGCGTGAGTCTCGCCCGCTGTTCGTCGTTCTCCATTTGTTCGACTGGAGAAGGGGCGGTGTCCGCCACCAACCCGAGTTCCTCCGTTTGGCGGAAGTGTCGCTGGCGCCGATTGGTGCTGTCGAGCCAGTTGCGGGCTCGATTGCGAGTGATGGTACGGAGCCAGGGAAGGAAGCTGGCCGGGTTGGCCAACGTCGACAACTTGTTCCAGACGGTCCAGTAGGTTTCTTGGGCGATGTCATGGCTGGCGGCTCGGTCGCCGACGATAGCCAGAGCGATTCCCGTGACCATGTTCTGGGTTGCCCGTACGATCCGAGCGAAGGCCTCGTGCGAACCGTCCGTGGCGGCCAGGATGTCGTTTTCCAGGTGGAGGGGATCGGTGGTGCTACTCATTGTCGCTTCCTCCCGCCTGCGTGCCTTCGGCGACGTAGCTTGCCGGATCACTGAGGAACTGCGAGACCACGGTGTGGAATCTCTGAGGGGCATCGAACATGACGAAATGGCGGACGTTGGGCCAGAACTCGAGTCGGCAGTGGCGGATTCCTTGGAATTGGTCGCGATACCGCTGTTGGACGACATCGGCGGACGGGCCGGGCAAGGCCGGTTCGGCCGGAGCGATGACGAGGACCGGTGCTTGGATCGCCCTGACTTTCTTTCGCAGGTCATTCGTCATCAGTTCGGCGAAGGCCTGACCGACGGTCTTGGCGTCGGATTTGGACGCCATTTCAGCGAGTCGAGTCGCCGTCTTGGCGTCGCGGACCATCATCGGCAGCGTCATTTCATTTTGTTTGGCGAACGTGTCGGCATCCAGGGTGGCGAAGAATCCGGCCAGCCGCTGAGCCGATTCGCGAGTCGACTCGACCGTGGCATCCGGTTGCTGCAGCGCCGGGAGGAAGGGAACGCCGTCGACGGCGATCACACTGCCGACCAGCGCGGGGTGTTCACCGGCCAGCCAGAGTGCCAACATGCCGCCCAGGCTATGACCGACGATGGCAGGTTTTTCCAGCTTCTGTTGCCGAATGTACCGGGCCAGTTCGGAGCGGACCGACGGGAGCAGCGGGCCGTCGACGGCCGGCGTGCCGCCGAATCCGGCCAGTGACAGGACGTGGACCTGATAGCGGTCTTTGAGCTGATCGACGGTTGCTTTCCAGACCGAGCCGTTGCAGGTGAGTCCGGGAATGAGGATGATCGGCCGGCCCTGTCCCGTCACTTTGATACGAAAATGGGGATGCGTGGTCGTCGAGTCCGGCTGGTCGGCCAGTCCGGACGGGGCGACCAGCGTGAGACTGGCCAGTGCCAGTACGGCCATGCGTGTCATGCGGTTCCACGTCACCATGATTGGTTCCTCCTGGGAATGAACAGGGATTCGGATAGTCTTGCCGTGGCTGCCGGCGATCGAGTCGTCGAATTGTCCGGCATCATTAGCAGAGACAGGAAAACCACCGGCAGTGTGACAGAAGATTCGCCTTTTCGGTTTTCCGGTTCTGTCGAACCAGTCTTGATCGGCCTCAGAGAACGCGGCAGAGTATCGGCGTCGGCCGAGACAGTCACGCGTGACGGTACGGCTGCGGTCTTGAAAAGCTCGGCATCTCAACAGCAGTTGCCACGGGAACCCGCAGTCTCGGCGATCGAGAGTTTGCACATTTTTTTCGTTTGTGCGGATTTTTCTGAAGATCGGGATGGTGCGGGGCCGATAAGGGAGGACGAATGGCAGCAGGGGGGTTGTCCGGCCCGGTCCGCTTCAGTCGGTGATGCGTTGGCGGAACGGGCCAAAGGAGATCCCATCATGCTTTCGCGTCGACGCTTGTGCCTCGTGTTCTTCTCGGCGGCCACCGCCGTTTCGATGACCGGCTGCCAGCCGTTGCATTTCGGTGGACCGGCCACTGCCGAATTGGCTCCCCAGCCCGATCCGTCGGTTCCCACCTTTCTGGTCGAGGTTCGCGAAGGGACGGCGCAGAAGTCCCGCACCAAGCAGTTGCCACTGGCCGAGCCGCTGACGGTGCAAGACGTACTCAAGAAGACGGGCGTGCTTTCCCAGTTTACCCGGATGAACATCACCATCGAGCGTCCGGTGCCCGGTCGACCCGCGCCGCTGAAGTTGGAGATTCCGTTTTCCGTGGCCACGCGCTCGGTCGATCCCGGACGAGACTACGCCATTCGCCCCGGTGACCGGCTGATCATCGCGGAAGACACCCGCACACTCATCGATCGGCTGTTCGACCAGGCATTCGGCATGATGGGACCGCTGGCCGAAATGTAGGCGGACCACCGGGGCGGCGATCAGTCGTCTTCGTCTTCCAAAAGATCCTCGGCATATCCGGGGGGAAACGGGTTTTCCAACGGAGTTTCCGCAGGTGAGCGGGGCTGTTCCCGCCTCAGGGCTTGTTCGAGTTCTTCGATGGTTCCATCGAACGATTCGAGCCAGGTGTGCAGGTCGTTCGCATCGAGCGGTGGAAGCGGTTTTCCTGCGTCACTCGGATCTGACCGGGAGGCCGGGCGCAGAGTTTTCCACCACTGGTCGCTGTCGACGGCCGTCGCTCCTTTGCGCCGAGCCGCTCGCTGGATGCGATGGTCGCTGCTGACGACCGTCAAGTCGCGGGCGTGCGATGAGGATTCGATGATCTGGATCAGCAAATCGTCGGCTTGCTGGCGGCGGTCGGCGAAGAGGACTTCGATCGATTCGAAGCGGCCATGTTTGGGGAGTCCCGGCGGTGCTTGCCGAGCATCGAACACGATGGTGGTGGCGGCTCGCTCACGGGGCGTCAGGCGATCGGCCAGTTGTCGCAGCAGAGCGAGTCGTGAGCGGAACAGGGAGGTTCCCTGGCCGGGGGCGCCGGTGATATTGGCGGCGTACATCAGGTTATAGCCATCGATCAGCAGCTTCATCGCTTCGGAATGCCGGTTGGCCGTCGACCCAGGTAACCGCGACTTGTCCGTAAAGTCGTTCTCCGTCTAGCGGCGAGCTGTTGCATTTGGAAGCGAACTGTTGCGGCTGTACCGTCCACTCGGCCTGCGGATCGATGGCGACGATGTCGGCGGCCGCACCTTCCTGGAGCGAACCGGCCGGGATGTCCAGAACGCGAGCCGGTGCGGTCGAGAGCCGCTCGAGCAGTGAGAGCCATTCGAGTCGGCCGGTGCGGACCAGATAGGTCGCCGCCAGCGAGAGGCAGGTTTCCAGACCGCTCATGCCGAACGGAGCTCGATCGAGTTCGAGCATCTTCTTCTCGGCGGCTCGAGGAGCATGGCCCGACGAAATGACGTCGATCGTCTGATCGATGAGTCCGGAAACGCAGCTTTCCACGTCGGTCGAGTCACGCAGGGGCGGGTGAATTTTGAACCGGGTTTCGAAGCTGCGCAGCGTTTCGTCGGTGAGGACGCAATGGACAATCGACGTGCTGGCAGTGACGGGAATGCCTCGAGCTTTGAACCGCCGGATCAGTTCGACGCTTCCCCCGCTGGAGATGTTGGCCAGGTGGAGCCGTCCACCGGTCGCTTCGGCCAGTCGCAAGTCGCGGCCGGTCATTACGTCTTCGGCGGCGGAGGGAATGGCGGGGAGTCCCAGGACGGTCGACACCAGTCCTTCGTGCATGACGCCGCGTCGGGAGAGTTCTTGCACGTCGGGGAAGTTGATGACGGGGCGGTCGAACATCTGGCAGTACTGGAGAGCTCGGCGGAACAGGGCCGCGTTTTGCACGGGCCGATCGGCGTCGGAAAACGCGACGGCCCCGGTTTCGGCCAGGCCACCGATCTCCGCAAGTTGTTGACCCTCGCGGTTCTGGCTGATGCAGGCGATCACGTAGGCTTTGGCCAGCTTGGCTTGCCGGGCTTTGGCTTGGACGAACTGCATGCCGGCGGGCGTATCGATGGGAGGCTCAGTGTTGGGGAGGCAGCCGACCGACGTGAATCCGCCTCGCACGGCGGCTCGCAGGCCGGTCTCGATCGTTTCATCCTCTTCCCATCCCGGTTCGCGGAGCTCTGCATGGAGTTCGACCAGTCCCGGGGCGATGATCAGCCCTTCCGCGTTGAAAACCTGGGCCGATTCGATGCGGCCGGGATCCCAGGCGGCGATCCGTCCGTCCTCGACCAGCAGGTCGGTAATCCGGTCCTTCCGTTGGCTCGGATCGATGACTCGGCCACCGCGAATCAACAGTCGTGTACTCATCGGTTTCCTGTTCGTCTACGGTCGTTCGCTTCGCTCTCGCGCCGACAACGTCAGCCAGAGAACGGCCATGCGGACGGCGAGTCCGTTGGTGACCTGGTCGAGGATGACCGAATGGGGGCCGTCGGCCACATCGGGAGTCACCTCGACGCCCCGGTTGATCGGCCCGGGGGCCATGATCACGATATTGTCTTTGGCTCGAGCCAGCCGCTCGCGGTTCATCGCATACAGCAACGCGTATTCCCTCACGGACGGAAACGGGCGGGCGGCCTGACGTTCGAACTGGATGCGGAGCAGGTTGAGCACGTCGACGTTTGGGAGGATCTCATCCAGGTTGTGGCTGACCTCGACGCCCAGGGCTTCCCAACGCCGTGACACGAGTGTGGAAGGGCCGCAGACGATGACGTGGGCTCCCAGTTTTTTCAAGCCCCAGATGTTCGAGCGGGCGGTGCGGCTATGAGCGATATCGCCGACCAGCGCGACTCGCAAACCGGCCAGATTCCCGCGATGTTCGCGGATGGTCATGATATCGAGCAGTCCCTGAGTCGGATGTTCGTGCGGGCCGTCGCCGGCGTTGATCACACTGCATCCGACATGGCGGGCCAGCAATTGCGGCGTGCCCGGAGTGGCGTGCCGCACCACCATCGCGTCGACGTTCATCGCCTCGATGTTGCGAGCCGTATCGGTAACGGTTTCCCCTTTGGAGAGGCTGCTGCCGGCGGCGGTGAAGTCGACCGTGTCGGCTCCCAGACGCCCGGCCGCCAGAGCGAAGCTGGTGCGGGTGCGGGTCGAGTTTTCGAAGAACAAGTTGGCGCACGTGCGATTTTTCAGCAGCGGGAATCGGCGAGTGCACCCTTGCGTCACGCGTTTGAAGACGGCGGCCGTATCGAGCAGCAGCACGAGTTCTTCCAGCGAGAGAGATTCCAAATCAAGCAGATGAGGGCGCGTCCAGTGGTTGCGAGCGTGTTCGAGTTCGGGGATGTCGATCCTGGGCATGGCAGGGACCGTTGCGGGTGGCAAGAACAGAGTGTGGAATCGCGCTCGCCCGAGTGTGGGACCATCGCCCGGGACACCACGCTCACCGGCGGCCGGCAATCGGTCCCATTGTAACGGTTGCGTTTTGTCGGCGAAATCGCCGGGGCGAAAAAGGACTTCGTGGCACGCTCGTCACGACCAGGTCTTTTGTCGCGTGGCCTGCACGCGCAGGGGAAGACCCTGAATGCGAAGAAATCCCTCGGCGTCGGTTTGATTGTACGAGCCGCCCCCCTCCATCGTGGCGATTCCCTCGTCGTAAAGGCTCCAGGGGCTGCTCCGCCGTTGCACCAGCATGTTGCCCTTGTAAAGGCCGAGTGTCACTTCGCCGGTTACCGGTTGTTGAGCTTGCCGGATGAACGCCATCAGGGCATCGAGTTTGGGAGAATACCAAAATCCATAGTAGACCGCCTCGGCGACCTCCGGCGCCAGACGATCGCGCAGGTGCAGCAGATCCCGATTGAGCGTCAGTTGCTCGATCTGCATGCGCGCCTCGTACAGCAGCGTCATTCCCGGCGCCTCATAGACGCCGCGACTTTTCATGCCGACGAACCGGTTTTCCACCATGTCGATCCGGCCGATTCCGTTGCGACCGCCGATCTCGTTGAGCCGCTTCACGATCTCGATCGGCGAGAGGGACTCGCCGTCGACTTGCCGGGGCACGCCGGATTCGAAGGCGATGGTCACCGGTTCCACGGTGTCGGGTGCCGCTTGAGGGGCCACCGTCATCTGAAAGTCGACCAGCTCGAGCCCGTTGACGTCGAGTTCCTCCAGTTTGCCCGCTTCGTAGCTGATGTGGAGGCAGTTCTCGTCGGAGCTGTACGGCTTGGCCGTCGTCGCTTTCACCGGAATGTTGCGCTCCTGGCAATAGGCGATCATTTCGGTCCGGCCGGGGAACTGCTTGCGGAATTCCTCGAGTCGCCAAGGGGCGATGACTTCGATGGTCGGGTCGAGTGCGTCGGCGGCGAGCTGGAATCGGCACTGATCGTTGCCCTTGCCGGTGGCACCGTGAGCGTAGGCGCGGGCTCCCACTTCGTGGGCGACTTCCAGACAGACTTTGGTAATCAACGGCCGGGCGATGGAGGTTCCCAGCAGATAGACCGTTTCGTACTTGGCCTGCCAGGAAAGGACGGGGAACGCGAAATCGCGACACAACTCGTTCTGGACATCGAGGATGCGTGCCGAGGCGGCACCGATGTCGCGAGCCTTTTGCAGGATGGCCTCGCGGTCTTCACACGGTTGGCCCAAGTCGACGTAGACGGCGTGGACGTCGTAGCCTCGCTCGATGAGCCAACCCAAGATCACGGAAGTATCGAGTCCGCCCGAGTAGGCGAGCACACATGCGGTCATGGTTGCAGTCCTGTGGAATGGGGGGAATGCGAGAGGAAATGGGGTTCCAGCGGCGATGGCGGAGCGGCCATGCGGGGGCGCCCGCGCGCGTCGTCATTGTGCCGGGTCCCCCCCGGCTCGACAACCGGCCGCCGGGATCCTCCGCACGACCGCCATCATTGGAACGGTCCGACGGGAACTGGGGGCGAGCAGCATGCCAGTCGTGGCGATGGTCCGGGGGGGATGGGTGGACGTGACCTATACTTCGGCGGACGCGATCCGCCAGCGATGGTGCCGAACCACCGAACACGAGGGGCGAGAGGGCCGTGAGCGAAAATGTGACGACATCGACGGGAGGAATGTGGGGCGTGCTTCCGGAGCATATCACCCTGTATTTGACCACGCCATTGGAGCGCACCGAACGGATGTTGCGCGAAGTCGTGCGGCGGTGCGGGATCGGCGCGAGCGAGCCCTATCCGTTCGTGATGGCGGTTCCCACGACTGGAAACGATTTGCACCACCTGATCGTGCAACTGGGAATCGCACTCAGTCCGACCGAACAACAGCTTACCAAATGCTGGATGTCGCTGGACGGCAACGAGCCGAGTCGGGCTCAGTTGATGCAGGCTCAGTCACTCAATGAGTTGATTGCTTGGGGCGACAGTCAGTGGCTCACGAAGATCCTACAGTCCGGTCTGCTGACGACCTACTTTCAACCGATTGTCCAAATCGAGCGTCCGGCTGAGATCGTGGGGTATGAGTGCTTGTTGCGCGGCCTGACGGAGGATGGAAAGATCATCCCGCCCGACCGGCTCTACCAGGCGGCTCGAGCCACGGGGATGCTCTACACGCTCGATCTGGCGGCGCAAAAGACGGCACTCCGGTCGACCGCCGCTCACCAGCTCAAGGGCGAGATCTTCATCAACTTCAACCCGGCGGCGTTCAACCGTCCCGAGAAGTGCTTCGAGGATACGTTCGCTTATGCCGAAGAGTTGGGGATCGCTCCCAGCCGGATCGTGTTCGAAGTGGTGGAGAGTGAAGAGACTGAGAATCCTCGGGCTCTGGCGGTGATCATGAACCACTGCCGGGTTGCCGGCGCGAAGGTCGCGTTGGACGATCTGGGAGCCGGATACAATTCGCTGAACCTGCTGACGTTCCTGCAGCCCGACTACATCAAGCTCGATATGCAGCTCATCCGGCATGTCCACCGGGACCCGTACAAGGGCTTGGTGGCGGCCAAGTTGCTGGAGATGGCCAGAGAACTGGAAGTGGCTACCGTTGTCGAGGGGATCGAGACCGAGGATGAGTGGTGGTGGATGAAGGAACATGGCGCGGACTACGCGCAAGGGTACCTGTTTGCCCGGCCCGCCGCCCAGCCGCCGATGTCTTCGTTCCACGGGGCGGGACAAGCCACGCCGCACAATGCGCCGAGTTGAACAGGGGGCCCATCGGCGGCTACCATGGCGGCATGGACGATGCTGCTCTGCGAAAACTGGCTCAAGACTGGCTGGACGGCCGTGTTTCTCGCCCCGATTTTCTCGAGGGTTTCCGTGAAGTAGCGCTGCAATCCTGGTCATCGGTTTCGCTCGATACCGATCGGGCTTCCCGTTGCGGTTTTCCCGAGGTCGTTTATGGGGAAGGCAAATCGGTGGAGTCCTTGTTGCAGATTGCTGAGCGATTTCACGAGCGCGGCGTCCCTCTGCTGGTGACGCGCGTCGCCCCGGAGGCCGCTCGGCGGTTGGGCTCGAAGTTCCCTCACGGAAAACACAACGCAATTGCGCGAACGTGGCGGTCGGAGCCGTCCGGTTCGGGGCGGACAACCGGTTTGGTGGCCGTGGTCACGGCGGGTACCACCGACCGCCCGGTCGCCGAAGAAGCCGTGGAGACGCTGCGGTGGATGGGAGTCGGCGTGGAGTTCTACCAGGATGTGGGAGTCGCCGGTCCGCACCGACTGTTGGCGGTGGTACCGCAGCTCCGGCGAGCCGATGCCGTGGTGGTGGTGGCCGGGATGGAGGGTGCGCTTCCCAGCGTGGTGGGAGGCCATGTGGCCGCCCCGGTGGTCGCCGTACCGACTTCGGTCGGCTATGGAGCCGCGTTCGAAGGGGTCGCCGCACTGTTGGGAATGCTCAACAGTTGTGCCTCCAACGTGACCGTCGTCAACATTGACGCGGGCTTCAAAGGCGGATACGTGGCGGGTCTGGTTGCCAGCCGGCGGCACGACCGCAGCCAGTCGACGGAGGTTTCGCCATGAGGGAATCGGCGCTACCTCGTCTTCCCCGACGCAAGAGAGACGCGCACAAGGGAGACTTCGGTCGGGTCTTCATCGTGGCCGGGTCTCGCGGCATGACCGGCGCGGCCGCGCTCGCCGGCATGGGGGCGCTACGAAGCGGAGCCGGGCTGGTCTACTTGGCGGTGCCGGCGAGTTGCTGGTCGGTGGTGGCATCCCTGGAGCCGGGTTACTTGACGGTTCCCCTGGCCGAGGACGGTGAGGGCCGAGTGAGCGACTCGGCGTGGACTGTGTTGGATGATTGGGCCGCGCGCGTCGACGTGGCCGCCATCGGGCCGGGCCTGGGGCAGTCGGATTCGGTGCGGCAGTTCGTACGGGAATGTTACCAGCGGTGGTCGACTCCTCTGGTCGTCGATGCCGACGCATTGAATGCCTTATCGCACGTTCCCGCTCGGCTTTCCCGGCACGCGGGTCCGCGCGTGCTCACGCCGCACCCCGGCGAGTTTCGCAGGTTGCTCGGGGGAGCCGACTGCGATCGAGAAATGGCGATCGAGTTTGCGCGGCGGCATGATGTCGTGTTGGTTCTCAAGGGCCACCAAACGCTGGTGACCGATGGTGAGCGGGCTTATGGCAACACGACCGGCAATCCCGGAATGGCCACGGGGGGAACCGGCGACGTACTGACGGGGGTGATCGCCGCGCTGTTGGGACAGGGGCTGGCCCCCTTCGAGGCGGCTCAGTTGGGCGTATGGGTTCACGGCCGAGCGGGCGACTTGCAGGCCGCTCGAGTCGGCGAGATCTCACTGACGGCTCGAGACCTGGTCGAAGGTCTGCCCCAGGCCTGGCTCGAGTTGCCATCGGCGTGAGTCTGTCGTCGCCACCCATAGGCCCCGACCGGCATTGCCCCTACAATCACCTCGCAAACGCAGGACAGGCCTCCCCGTCCGTCGCCGTCGCGAATTCGGGCACAGGTTTGGCAGGGTCCCGGTAGAGCAGGAAATCGCGTGAGTCTGTCAAGTGTGTTGATCGAGTCGCTGGACGCCATTGATGAGCGGGCTCGCGGAGGGGCCGTGAGCATCGGGAATTTCGACGGCGTCCACCTCGGGCACGCCGCTATCGTGAAGGCGCTGGTCGAGTCGTCCCGGCGTTTGGGTGGACCGGCAGTCGTGTTCACGTTTCATCCCCATCCACTGGCGGTCGTGGCCGCCGATCGGGCTCCGACGCCGCTGATGTGGCCGGCTCGGAAAGCAGCCTTGCTGGCGGAATTGGGGGTCGATTCGGTAGTGATGTGTCCAGCCGATCGGGACTTGCTGGCACTGGAACCGGAGCGGTTCTTCCGTGCGGTGCTGGTGGAAAAGCTGCAAGCTCGAGGAGTCGTCGAAGGGCCCAACTTCCGTTTTGGCAAGAACCGTTCCGGAGACCGGGAAACGCTGGAGCGGCTGTGCCGAGACCATCAAATGGAACTGGTGATCTGCTCGCCGGTCCAGGATGCGGGAGGGATTGTCTCGAGCAGCCGCATTCGCGAGTGGATTGCTCACGGCGAAATCGCGAAGGCCAACGACCGTATGGTGGCACCTTACCGGATTTGCGGCCGCGTGGTCCGTGGTGCCGGCCGCGGTCGCTCGTTGGGTTTTCCCACGGCGAATCTCACGTCGATTCCCGTGCTGGTTCCGGCAGTGGGAGTGTATGCCGGCCGAGCCTGGGTAGGCGGTGACATGTTTCCGGCCGCCATCCACATCGGCCCCAATCCGACATTCGGGGAGCACGAGCGGAAGGTCGAGGTCCATTTGATCGACGTGGAGGAGGAACTTGAAGGAGCCGAAATCGAGGTAGAATTCATTCGGCGCTTGCGAGGTGTGCAGTCGTTCGCTTCGGCCGAGGAGCTTTGTCGGCAGTTGGAACAGGACGTGGCTGCTGCTCGACGCTTGGCGGCGGCCGATCACAACGAAAAGGGAGCAGGAGACGGTCATGACGGTTAATTGGGAACCGCTGGCGAAACTGGTGGAGGAGCAGCAGAGGTTTTTGCTCACCAGCCACGTTCGCCCCGATTGCGATGCGCTGGGGAGTGAACTGGCGATGGCCGCCGTCTTGCGGGCCAAGGGGAAAGAGGTGGTGATCGTGAACGATCATCCGGTCCCGCCCAATCTCGAGTTCATTGATCGAGAGAAACAGATCATCACGCATGACGAGTATCTGGCCGGAGCGCCCGAACCGCCGGATGTGGTGATGATCCTGGATACCAGCGCCTGGGTTCAACTGGGGAAGATGGCCGACTACATCCAGACCTTCTCCGGGATCGTGGCGATCGTCGATCACCATGTCGGCGAGGACAAGATCGACGCCATCTTGTTGAAAGACACTTCGGCGGAAGCGACGGGCAGGCTGGTGATCGAAGCAGCCGAAGCGCTGGGCGTCCCGCTGACGACCGAAATTGCGTCTCCCGCCTTTGCCGCCTTGGCGACGGACACCGGTTGGTTTCGCTTCTCATCGGTCAGCGGTGCCACCTACCGCGTGGCGGCTCGGATGGTCGACGCGGGAGCCGACCCGGCTTCGATCTACGGCCAACTGTACGAGCGGGATACTGTGGGACGCGTGCGGTTGCGCGGGGTCATTCTCTCTCGCGTGGCGCTGGAACTCGACGGCACGCTGGTGCACACGTACGTGGAGTCGGCCGATTTCGAGCGGACGGGAGCCGTCTACAGTGATACCGAAGATGTGGTCAACATGACATTGGCGATTGAGGGGACTCAGGTGGCGGTGATTTTCGTCGAGCAGCCGTCGAGTCAGGTGAAGGTCAGCTTTCGCAGCCGCGGCCTGTTCAATTGCAGCGCCATGGCGGCTCGCTTTTCGGGTGGCGGCCACAAGGCGGCAGCCGGCGCCATGGTCGAAGGGCCGCTCGAGTCGGCTCGAGAAACCGTGCTCGCCGCCGTGCGCGATGAGATGCGGCGACTGGCTTCCTGAACTTCGCCGCAACGGCCCGTTCTATTGCCCCTTCCGCGAAGAAATGCGATAATGGAGACCGGGGAAGCGATCGGCTGTGGGGGCATGGCGGCGTCCGCGATAAGGAGTCGGTGAGATGGCGGTTCGAAATGGGCTACGGCTGGCTGCGTCCGGATTGATCTGGGGGCTTGCGGTCGCGGGAATCGCCAGCGCTCAGCACGGGCATGGCGGACATCATCATCACATCGGGCATCACGTGGGCCATCATTTGGGGCATCGTCTGGGTGGGATCCACGTACATTTCGGCGGCTATGGCCATGTGGGCCATTATCGTTATGGGTACTACCGCCGGCGGTTGATTCCGTCGTATCGCCAGTACCTGGTCCATGTGCCGCATCGGCATTATGGGTATGGCCACCATCACTACCGCTACTCGTACTATGGCGGCTTCTGGGGCGGCCTTGGTTGGTACTCATCCTATTATTGGCCGGTCTATTATCCGCCCGTGTTCTACTATCCATTGCCATTCCCCGGCTGGTGCTCTCCGATGGTGATTTCGCAGCCGATCATTATTCCCGGTGGCGCAAAGGATCGTGAGCCTCGCGAGCAGCCGAAGGCCGACGATCCGGCACAGGGGCAAGCCGCCATGGCCGGCGTATTGGCCAATCTGGGGCCGCTGCGGCAGGCGGTCCAGCGGCAGGATCTGATGGGGATGGTGAATGTGCTCAAGGCCCAGCAGATTGTGGAGCGTGCGCG
>JALSIV010000174.1 GCA_026989685.1 Pirellulaceae bacterium
CCGTATCCAAGTACGCGTTTCGACGCCCGACGCAATGCAGGAGCCGTATGAGGTAATTCTTCGTGTACGGATCTGTGCGGGGGGCCGCCGGAAACGGCGGTCCCTACCGCGAAAAAATGGAAAATGGTGAATGGTGAATCGACGGTGAGGTTGCCATGGGAGCGGTGCGATGGAGAGCGAGGCGTGGGGTAGACAGCGATTGTCTCGGACGAGGTTGCCACAACACGCCGTTTGCCCGTAACGTGATCGCGCCAATCGACCGTGTCGATGGTTCGGGCGTGTCCCTCTTCCCCGCCCCCACTCCGCCTCCTCTCCACGTCTCAGCCCCACCCTAACACCCCACACCCCACACCCTCCACCCTTCACCCAATGTCTCCCATCGGAAGACTGGCTCCATCGCCCACCGGCGCCCAGCATTTGGGAAATGCTCGAACCTTTCTGTTGGCCTGGCTTTCCCTGCGCGCTCGCAGCGGCAAGATCATTCTGCGGATCGAGGACATCGATTCGCCTCGAGTCAAGCCGTGGGCAGCCGAACAAGCGGTGGAAGACTTGCGCTGGCTGGGACTCGATTGGGATGAGGGCCCCGACCGTCCGGGACCCCAGGCGCCCTACTTCCAAACGCAGCGCAGCGATGCATACGCGTCGGCGTTGGAGCGACTTCGGCGGGCCGAACAGGTCTTTCCCTGCACCTGCACGCGGTCGGACATCGCCACGGCCGCCAGTGCGCCTCACGCCGGACAAGAAGGCCCCGTCTATCCGGGTACTTGCTCGAGTCGCCGAGCCGGTGATGCGATCGACCTCCGTCCGCCGTTTGCCTGGAGGTTTCGCCTTGGGCAAGGCCCGGCCGCGTTTCACGACCGTTTTGCCGGCCCCCAGACGGTGCGTCTCGAGCAGTTGGGGGATTTCGTCGTCTACAAGTCCAACGGCACACCCTCCTATCAACTTGCGGTGGTGGTCGATGACTGGGCCATGGGAGTCACGGAAGTCGTCCGCGGCGACGACTTGTTGCCGAGCACTTTCCGCCAGTTGGCTCTCTACTCGTTTTTCAATTGGCAGCCCCCCGATTTCTACCATGTCCCTTTGGTGGTGGGCGAAGATGGCCGGCGGCTGGCCAAGCGGCACGGCGACACCCGGTTGGCGACATTGCGCCGGCAGGGAATTCGGCCCGAGGTAGTCGTCGGCTGGCTGGCCTGGTCTGCCGGACTCCTGGAACAACCGCAGCCGATCCGCCCCCGCGACTTGCTGCCGGAATGGAACTGGAATCGGATCCACCGTCGTCGCTGGACGTGGAATCCCGCTATACTGAACAAGTGGAAGTGCTAGTCTCGTCCCTTTCGCGGAGATTCTCTGGATGCCCCGGCAACCTCGGCCATCGCCCGACACGGAACGATCGGGCTCGCCGTCCGATGTCGATTTACTTTCGCTGTACGAGTCGCTGGTCGATAGTCTACCGGTCTGTGTCTGCCGGAAAGACCGGGAAGGGCGCGTCACCTACGCCAATCTCCTGCTGGCTCGACTCATCGGGAAAACCCCGAACGAATTGGTGGGGCTGACCGACTACGACTTGTTTCCTCGGGAACTGGCCGACAAGTACCGCCGCGACGACCGATGGGTGATGGAAACGGGGCGCACGTTTCAGGACGTAGAAGAAAACGTGGTGCAAGGCCACAAGCGCTACTTCGAGGTACGCAAGACGCCGGTCTGCAACGCCTCGGGAGACATCGTCGGCATCCAGGCCGTTTTTTGGGACGTGACGGCTCGGCGCAAAGCGGAGATCGCGGCCAAGGAGAGTCAGGAACAGTTGCGGGCTCTGGTGGAGAGCGCACCGGAGGCGATCTTGATTTACGACGCCGATGCGGGGAAATTCGTGCGAGCCAACAAGAACGCGGCTCGGCTGTTCCATTTGGGACTCGACGAATTACTCAAGGCCAGCCCCTGGGAACTCAGCCCGCCGACCCAACCCGACGGACGCCCGTCGGCCGAGTTGGCCAAGTACCACATCCAGCGCGCCCTTCAGGGAAAGACGATCATCTTCGAATGGACCCACCGCGATTCGCGCGGCCGCGAGATCCCTTGTGAAGTCACGTTGACCAAACTGCCCAGCCGAGGACGACGGCTGCTGCGAGCCAGCGTGTTCGACATCACGGAACGGAAAGCCGCCGAGCGGGAACTGCGGTATGAACGGTATCTGCTACGCTCGCTCCTGGACAACATCCCCGACAGCGTCTACTTCAAGGACGAACAAAGTCGCTTTCTTCGCGTAAGCAAGGGCCTGGCGGACAAGTTCGGACTCTCCAGTCCGTCCGAGGCGATCGGCAAGACCGATTTCGACTTTTTCTCCGACGAACACGCCCAACAAGCTCGCGACGACGAACTCGAAGTGATGCGTACCGGCAAACCCATCTTGGGCAAGACCGAACGGGAAACCTGGGTCGACGGCCGAGTGACCTGGTCGTCCACCACCAAGCTGCCGCTGAAGGACCGCAACGGTCGGATCATCGGAACGTTCGGCATCACCCGAGACATCACCGAACTGCATCAGGCCGAAGAGGCACTGGCCCGCGAACGGGACCGACTGGTCACACTGATGGACGCCCTCCCCGACCTGATCTATGTGAAGGACGTGCAAGGCCGGTTCGTATTGGCCAACCGGGCCCTGTCGGAGTTCCTCGGCGTCGAGTCGGCTCAAGTTCTCTACGGCAAAACCACTCAAGATTTCCTCCCATCCGATCTGGCCGACGATTTCATCCGCGAAGATCTGGATGTGATCTCCACGGGGCGGCCGCTCATCAACCGGGAATCGCGAGTCACCGATCGATCGGGAAACGAGCTGTGGTTTCTCACCACCAAAGTTCCTCTGCGCAACGCCAACGGCGACATCACCGGCGTCGTCGGCATCGATCGCAACATTACCAACCGCAAGAAGGCGGAAGAGCAACTGCGGCGCGCCAAGGAAGCGGCGGACGCGGCCAGTCGGGCCAAGAGCGATTTTCTGGCCAACATGAGCCACGAAATCCGCACGCCCATGAACGCCATACTCGGCATGACCGAACTGTTGCTGATGGACCCGGACGTGTCGACCAACCAGCGGGAATATCTCGATGTGATCTCGTCGGCCGGCCAGTCGCTCCTGTCCCTCATCAACGATATCCTCGATCTCTCCAAAATCGAAGCGGGCAAACTGGAACTCGATTCGATACCTTTTGGCATTCATGAAACGGTGGGGGATGCCGTCAAGTCGCTTGCCGTCCGCGCCCACGACAAGGGGCTCGAACTGGCCTGCCGAATCGCCCCCGATGTCCCCGCCAGCGTTCGTGGCGATCCGGCTCG
>JALSIV010000175.1 GCA_026989685.1 Pirellulaceae bacterium
AGTGTGGGCGATCTGGTTTGCCGACGAGCAGGCTCTGCAAGAGAAACTCGAGCGGCTCGAGTTCGGCGATGTGGCACTCCCGGAGGACGAATTCCCCGATGAATGGGCCGGTCGTCTGCAACTTTTTCAAAGCGGTCATTGGCTGGTGATGCATGCAAGTTTGTCCCCCAAGACGCTGGAAGGCGTCCGAGCCGCTTTGGGACCGCCGCTTCCCTACCAGGCCAAAAACGGAAGCGACGGCGCCCCTTTGGCGAAACTGCCAGGCATGAAAATGGATGCGGCGAGGCCGGGAAAACCGGAGGCGGATTCCGACCACGAATCCTCGGGCAAGAAGCATGAAGAGACTCCGGCCGACCAGGCTTGGTCCGAGTTGCGCGAACTGTTTCAAGAAAAGGACCGGCTGTTCCAGCCTCGCGCCTACAAAACGTTGCGGTCTTACTTGGCCGCCCGGTTTGCACGCGAACATCGAGACGCGATCCTGCAGGCTTGGGGCGGCGAGGGAGGTTCGTTTCGAGCATTCTTGGACGAGCATCCGGAGATTCGTGACGAGTTCTTCGTGGCCGTGGACGTCGAGCACGACCGGATCGATCAGGCGTTGGCGTTGCTGAAGCAACTCTATGACGAGTTCCCCGCAGCATTTGAGGATTACGCTGATTTGGCGATTGCCGTCGCGGTGACTTGGGACCAGCCGCAATCGATGCGGAGTTATCGGTGGTTGATGAAACATGTGAAGGCGATCGAGGGCGGTCCACCCGTGACGGCGGTCGAGAGTTTTCGCTATTACGTGGAAGCCGAACCGGTGATGCAGGGCCGGATCCGCTTCTTGCCCTGGGAGATGCTGGTCCACGTGGTCAATCACGAAACGCCGTTGGCCGAGCGCCGGTGGGCGTTGCAGAATTATCTGGCTCGGCGAGTGAAGATCGGCAAATGCTACCACGATGTGCCGTACGATGAGGGCTATTATCGAGTGGGAAGCGAGGTTGCCAAGCTGAACGGGAAGCCTTACACGTTGCCGTCGATCCGGCAGTTCGGCGGCATCTGCGCCAACCAGGCGGACTTTGCTTCCCGAGTCGCTCGCAGCATCGGAGTTCCGGCGGCCTATGTGTCGGGGCAGGGCCGCTTTGGCGAAGGGCATGCTTGGGTGATGTGGGTCGAGCTGCAGAGGGTCACCGCCCAGGGGATTCAGTTTTCGCTCGAATCGCATGGCCGCTACCGCACCGATATGTACTATGTCGGAAATCTGAAGAATCCGCAGACGGGGCTGCCGATGACCGATCGGCAGCTCGAACTCTATCTGCACTCGGTGGGGATCAGTCCGCTGGGGCGCCGCCAGGCCGCCATGTTGATGCGCATCTTTCCCCGGATTCGCCGTGAGGAGTCCCTCGATTTCTCGCAGCGACTCGCCTACCTTCGTCGTACACTCGACCGATCCCCCTATCTCGATGCGACGTGGCGGGAGTTGGCATCGATGGCGGGCGAGGAGGAGGCTCGAGCCAACAAGAAGAACCGCCTGCAAATGCGGGCGATGATGGACACGCTGTTCCGCACGTTCGCTCCATTTCCCGACTTTACCTGGGAGGTGTTTGGCGACCTGGTGCAGATCGAAGAGGACGAAGAAAAGCAGAACGCTCTGTACGTGCAGTTGGTGGGGCTCTACGAGAAGGCGAAACGGCCCGACTTGGCATTTCGTGCTCGGTTGGCTGCGGCCGGGCGGTTGGAAGAGCAGGGGCACGCCACGGCGGCCGCCAATCTGCTGGCCGATGGCATCCAACGCTTTCCCGACGAAGGGCGATTCGTTCCCAAGGTGCTCGACGAACTGGAACGGCTCTGTCAGACTATCGAGAACGGAGATCAAGTGTTGATTCCGTTCTACGCTTCCTTTCTGCCTCGGATTCCTCAAAAGCGAGGAAGCGATGCGAGCAAGTATTGCATGCAGATGTACGAGCGGGCGATTGGCAAGTTCCAGGCCGCCGGGAGGGCCGACCTGGCCAACCGCTATCAACTCGAGCTGACGAAACTTCGAGCGATCGAGGCGGAAAAGAAGCTGCGGGCCACGAATTGAACCATTCGACGCGATCCTGTTCACGGGGAGACCTGCACGGCCATGTCCAACTTGTTTCGGCATATTCCTTCCGTGAATGAACTGCTCGAGAGCGAACCACTGAAGCAGCTTGCCGCCAAGGCCAATCGAACGGTTGTGGTCAGTGGCGTTCGGGAATTCCTCGGGCGCATGCGCCAGGACGTGGCCGCGGCCGCAGCCGAGGTGCCTTCGCCTTCGGAGCTGGCTCAGCGCATCGCCGAGTGGATTACTCAGAGCGAAAAGCCGGCGCTGCGTCCCGCCATCAACGCGACGGGAATATTGTTGCACACCGGACTGGGACGCGCTCCGTTGGCCGAGGAGGCTCGAACGGCCGTCAGTGAAATCACTGCCGGTTATGCGAGTGTCGAAGTGGATCTGGACAGCGGGAAGCGTTCGCAGCGGATGGACGTGGTGGCACGCTCGCTGCGGCAGTTGACGCAATGCGAGGCTTCGGCGGTGGTCAACAATAACGCCGGAGCTACGTTGATCGTGCTGGCCGCGCTGGCCGCCGGCAAGGAAGTGGTCGTCTCGCGAGGCCAACTCGTCGAAATCGGCGGCAGTTTCCGTTTGCCGGAGGTGATGCAGTTCGGCGGCGTGCGTTTGAGGGAAGTGGGCACGACCAACAAGACTCGATTGAGCGACTATGAGTCGGCGATCGGCGAGCAGACCGGAGCGCTGCTGCGGGTTCACCCAAGCAATTATGTCATTCGCGGATTCACCGAAGAGGTCCCGTTGGAAGATCTGGTGGCGCTGGGACGAAAACACCGGGTACCTGTGATCGATGACATCGGTTCCGGAGCACTATGGGATTTCGCCCAGTATGGCGTACGGGACGAGTCGCTGGCCAAAGAGAGCCTGGCCAAAGGGGCGGATGTCGTTCTGTTCAGCGGGGACAAGTTGTTGGGTGGACCTCAGTGCGGGATCATTCTCGGACGCAAGGACTTGATCTCCGCGATTCGCCGTCACCCATTGGCTCGCGCGCTTCGAGTCGACAAGATGACTTTGGCCGCATTGTATGCCACCTTGCAAATCTATCTGGAACCTGAGACGGCCGAGCGGCGCCTCCCTCTGCTGAAGCTGTTGGCCACGCCGATCGAGAATCTGCGGCACCGTGCCGAACATTTGGCACCGCAGATCGCGGCGACGGCCGCAGTCGCCTCGGCCGATCCCGTCGACGAAACGGCATACCTGGGTGGGGGCTCGGTGCCGACTCAGGAGATCGCCACTTGCTGTGTGGC
>JALSIV010000176.1 GCA_026989685.1 Pirellulaceae bacterium
ACGCCGTCGGTGATGAGCTCCTCCAGCAGGTCGCCCGTCGCCTGTTAGCCAATACTCGTAATGACCACCGCGTCGGCCATCACATCTGTAGTCGGCTGGGAGGCGATGAGTTCGCCGTTCTGCTCGAACGCATTCCCAATACCAGCGTCCTGATGGATGTGGCTCAGCGGATACTCCGGGCACTGCAGCGCCCGTTTGCCGTTGCCCGGCGGGACGTCCGCATCGATGCCAGTGCCGGAATCGCCACCATCGACGGAACCTGTCGCGATGCCAAGGAACTCATCGCCTGCGCCGATACGGCCATGTACGAAGCCAAGGAGCGAGGCAAGGGGCGAGTCGTGCTGTTCGACGAGCAGATGTCGGAGCGGCTGCGACTGCGACTCGAAATCGAACAAGGGCTGCGCCGCGCCCTGCAGCAGCAAGCGTTCCAATTCGACTTCCAACCGATTGTCGTGCTCGATAACCTGAGACCAGTGTACTACGAAGCTCTGCTGCGCTGGCCGCAGCCCGACGGCGAATTCCTGTCGCCCGGCCAGTTCCTGCCCGTCGCCCGGCAATGCGGACTGATCGAGCCGATCGGAGCGTGGGTCCTCGAAGAGGCCTGTCGCAGTCTGTCCGAACTACGTTCTCGACGACCACCGGGCGGCCAACCGAAACTGAGTATCAACGTCGCCGGCCATCAACTCATCGACAGCGGATTCGCCTGCTTCCTGTCGGAAATGCTGGGACGCTACCAGGTATCGGGGGACGAATTGATCCTGGAGGTGACCGAAGCCGAATTGGCGTCCGGAGTGCCGGCGATCGGACAGAATCTGGAAGTCTGTCGTTCCCTGGGAATCGAAATCCACATGGATGACTTCGGCAGCGGCGCTTCTTCCCTGAACCAGCTCCGCACACTGCCGTTCACCGGCATCAAGCTCGACAGCTCTTGCATTCACAGATGCGACCGGACGGGGGACTATGCACTGATCCGCGGTGTACTCGCGTTGGCCCGAGCCCTCGAGCTCACAGTCGTTGCCGAGGGGATCGAGACCGAGTCGCAGTGGGCGAGGCTACGGCAACTCGGTTGCAGGCTGGGGCAAGGTTATTGGATCGGACGCCCCATCGCCACGCTGGCAGCGGCAATCGAATCGACGACTTCCCGTCGCCCGGCGGTCGGACCTGCATGATGCACATGGCAACCGGACCGAAGTGGTCGCCTTCACCAGATTTCGATTTCGGTCGCCAAGTCGACGCCCGTTCGCTCCCTCACTTGAGTCTTGACCAGGTCGATCAATCGAATGACATCGTCGCTGGTACAACCGTGGTGAGCGATGAGGAAGTTCGGGTGTTGCTCGCTCAGTTCGGCCCCGCCCACTCGGGTCGCCTTCAGTCCGGCCTCTTCGATCAACTCACGTGCCTCGATCCCGCCGACATCCTTGAACAAACGCGCACACGAAACATCGCCACTGGGCTGTTGAGCACGTCGCACGATCCACTCCTTCTGCATTCTGCGCGTCACTTCGCGGGGGTCGTCGGGATTGAGTACGAACACGGCGTCCAGGATGACCAATTCGTCCAATGTGCTTTTGCGGTACGAGAAGTGCATGTCCTCGCGAGTTCGAACCAGGATCTCGCCCGCGCGAGTCATCACCGTCGCCTCGTCGGTCCACTGGCCCATATCGACGTTCTGAGTTCCCGCGTTACCATGGAGTCCCCCGCCAATCGTGCCGGGAATGGCCACCAGGGCTTCCAATCCTCCCAGTCCTTCTCGCGCCGCCGTAGAAATGACCTGGCCCAACTTGGCGCCGCCACCGGCACGAATCCGGTTTTCATCCACCCGAATCTGCGAAAACACGGCCGCCGTCAAGGCGATCGTCACACCGGCCAGTCCGGTATCCGGGATCAGCACGTTGGAACCGGCTCCCAGCAAGCGAACCGGGATTTCCTCCTGCCGGCAGCGCTGAACCAGGGTCTGTAACTCCTCGACCGCCGTGGGCTCGGCAAAGTACTGAGCCGGGCCGCCCAAACGCAGCCAATTCCAGGGCGCCAACGGCTCGTCCTGCCGCAAGATGTGTTCCAGTCCGTCTGTCCACGACATGCCGGTGGTCTCCCTCGAACCCGAATCAGTGGTCTCTGCAGCAAACGCCTCGGCGGACCCCCTGCGTCCCACCACAGTAGCCCGGTCGCGTGCCGTACGGAGCGTCTGCCTCTCAAGTCGCCGATCTTACCACAGCCCTTTCTGCTCGGCGAGGCGAAGGGAGCCGGTTCCGTGCCCAACCCATCTGGCGTCCGATGGCCACCCAGAGAGCCGGCCGCTACAATTCGTGGTGAATGATCGTAGCCCCCCGTCCGCTCCAGCCCCGGCGGTCAGCGAATTCGCCCCAAGCGGCCGGTCGATGGCTCCACAGTGCGGCAAGTCGGTCTCATGCGTGCAGAAATCCTGGCCATTGGTGACGAACTGGTAGCGGGACACCGCGTCGATACCAATTCGTCCTGGCTGGCCTCCCAGCTCCGAATGCTCGGTGTCCGCCCTTCCCGTCACGTGACCGTCGGCGATCAACTCGAAGAACTCACGTCGACCATCCGAGAGCTCGCGGCGCGGTCCGACTTGGTTATTTCCACCGGCGGGCTCGGCCCCACACAGGACGACCTGACTCGCCAGGCGCTGGCCGCCGCAACCGAGCGGCCGTTGGAAACGGACGAGGCGATGATCGAGCACATTCGGGACCTGTTCAAGCGGCGAGGCCGCTCCATGCCCGATTCTAATCGTGTTCAGGCTCAGCGCCCCGCCGGTTCTCAGTGGATTCCCAACCCGCACGGTTCGGCTCCCGGCATCGACTGCCCGATCGATGCGAACGGTTCGCGTTGCCGCTGGTTCGCTCTGCCCGGCGTCCCCGCAGAGATGAGGGAAATGTGGCACGACACGGTTGCTGCCGCCATTCGCGGCGAGTTGGTTCCACCGCAGGTGATCGCGGTCCGGGAACTCCGCTGCTTCGGTATCGGCGAAAGTTCCCTGGAAGCGAGATTACCGCGCTCGCTGCTGCGAGGCGAAAACCCGGAAATCGGCATCACGGTCAGTCGCGGAACCATCACGTTGAGGATAACCGGACACGGCCGGACGGCCGAGGAGGCCGACGCCGTCGTGGCCCCCGTCGTTCATGAACTCGAACAATCACTGGGACATCTCGTCTTCGGCCGTGGCGAACAAGAGCTGGAACATGTCGTGATCGAATCCTTGCGCAAGCGAGGACACACTCTTGTCACCTGTGAAGGACCGTCGCTCGGATTGCTGAGTCGCTCACTGTCAGCGGCCGACCCCTCC
>JALSIV010000177.1 GCA_026989685.1 Pirellulaceae bacterium
CCTCGCGAGCGCCGGCGGAGGCCGCGGTCACCTTGGCGCCGCTCGGCAAGTCGACTTGCAGCAGCGTCTCTTCCGATTCGGTGTCTCCTCGATTGGCCACGTCCACCGAATAGGTCACCGGTACACCGGCGTACTGCAACGTCGGGCCCTTCACGGCGATCTCCAGCCGCGGCCGCCGTACGCGGACTTTGTGACGGCTGTCAGCTTTCAGACCACCGGAAGCGGTCGCCGACACCACTACTTCCAGGTCGCCGGCCTGGTCCGCAGTCAAGTCGACGGGAATCGTCCGCTGGCCACCCGCCGGCAAAGTGCCGATTCGCTGAGGCTGCGTCCGGCTGTCCCCCGACGCCACTTCGATCGTCACGTCTTCCGCCGGACCACTTCCCGGGTTATAGAGCGTCACGGTGAACTCGGCCGTCGAGCCGTGCTTCATCTCCGACGGCCCCGTGATGGCTACCTCGAGCTTGGGTTCGCGTACTTCGATGCTGGCCGTCAGCGACTCGGTTTCCACTTGCCATTGCAGTTGCAGTTGCATGGGCCGCGCCGTCCGCGCCACCAACGAGACGGCCAACGTGGCCTCCGTGTGAGCCGCCAAGCCATCCACCCGCCACTCCAAAACTCGTTGCGTGGTGGCCTGTTGGCCGACCTGGCCGTGAGTCGCCTGCGTGGAGGCGACGGTGGCGTTGGCCGGTAGCCCCGCCAGCACACGCACCGGAGGACTGGCCCGCTCTCCGTCGTTGCGCACCTTGATCTGCCAACTCGCCGGCCGACCCAATACCACCTCATGCGGTGCCGTCATCTCGACCCGAATCGCCGGCAATTGGCTGGCGGCTTGCACCTTGCCCGCTCCCGTTGCCACCGAAGCACCGGGCTCGGTGCGACTTCCCAAGCGAATCGGCTGACTGGATGCCGTGGTGCCGGCGCGCAATGACCGCGGCTCGGCGGGCATGTGCGTCGCCGCGGCCGGGCGCTGCAATACCGAATGGAGGCCGGCACCGCTGGCGGTTGCCGGCGGTGCTGCCACCGCCGGCGGGGCTCCGTTGCGGATCGCCTTCATGCGGTCGCTCAAACCGCCCGCCCGACTGCGCGTCGCTTGGCCTGCAGATGTCCTCTCTGCGGGTGTCGTCCAGTGCCGAGTGCGGCGAGAGGAAACCTTGCTCGGATCGTCGGCCCGCAAACCGCTCAAACTACACGCCATCGCCAGGCCGACTAGCGCCCAACTCTGCAAGACTTTGCGAATCATGGTCTTTTCCTGTATGGTAACCCGCAACTACGACATCACCGACACGGAACTCCGTGTGGTGGGTGTTATCGGTCGCGACGAGCATGCAGGTTGAATGAATTTTTCGGGTTGTCATGTCTGGGTAATATGCGAAACATGGGGGTTCCCTGGAGCCACCCAGGCTGAACAAGGAAGCGAGGGACTTCGTCCAGCCGCTTCCGTCAAGGGCGTTCCTGTCGATCGCGAGGACGAGTACGAGGACGATTACGATTACGATTACGATTACGATTACGAGTACGATTACGAGTACGAGTATGAGGCTGTGGGAAAAGGAGCGGGTCATCGATGAGCCGACGAGAACAGATCGAGCAACTGCTGGCCGAGGAGCCAAACGATGTGTTCCTGAAATACAGCTTGGCACTGGAATACGACAGGGAGGGCAATACGGCCGAGTCGCTGCGGCGGCTGGAAGAACTGATGGCGGTCGAATCACCGTACGTCCCCGCGTTTCACATGGCGGGACAAATCTATGCCAAGAGCGGCCAAACGGAAGAAGCCCGCGAGGTGCTCCGCAAAGGGATCGAAATCGCGCGAGCTCAGGGACGGCAGCATGACGCGGCGGAAATGGCCGACCTGCTGGCGACGTTGGGGAAGGGTGAGGGGTGAGGTGTGAGGGGGGAGGTGTGAAGTGTGAGGTGTGAAGTGTGAGGTGTGAGGTGTGAGGTGTGAGGTGTGAGGGGTGAGGGGTGAGGTGTGAGGTGTGAGGGGTGAGGGGTGAGGGGTGAGGGGTGAGGTGTGAGGGGATGCGATGGCGGCCGGAGCGGGCAGTGCCGGCGACATCCGCACACGGCGCGCAGATATTACGAAGTAACTCGAACGGAAAATGCAAGTTGCTTAATGCACTAAGAGGCTGTCACAAAACTCCGTGCCGCAAGCAACACATCCGAGCTTCGGAGGTGGGACGGCAGGTTTTGTTACAGGCTCGAAACCTTATCGTTCGTGTTCTTCGTGTCTTTCGTGGTCAATTCCTTTTCGGTTTGAGGAAGGATGACTCTAAACGGGCTCCAGCAGGAAGTCGTCGATTTCCAGCGAGACGCCGCTTTGCAAGAAATGAACGGCCACCAACAACCGCGACCGTCCTCGGCGTTCCAACACCACTCCTTCGATTCCCGCAAGCGAGCCTCGACGAATACAGACGCGGTCTCCCGGAGCCAATCTCTCCTCCACCGTCAGCGGAACACTCGATTCGATCAACGTATCGAGCTGCCGGAGATCTGTTTGCAACTCGCGGCCATCGGGAACCGGCAGAGTCATGCAGACTCGGTTGGTCTTCAGCGACTGCACGCGACCGTCGTCATCGGCGAGCACGAACACGTAGCCGGGAAACAGAGGGTTGTATGAGTAGACCTTCCGGCCGCGAATCAGGTTCGGTCGTTGAATCAGCGGCAGGTAGTAGGGAACACCCATGGCGCCCAAGTCCCGTGCGAGTGCCTTTTCTTGGCGAGCCTTCGTGAACAAAGCCCACCACCGATGCCCCTGTCGAGATACCCGGAGAAAATAGTCTTCGCTGAGAACGTCCTCGGGAAAACGACTCTGTTCTTTGCCGAGTATGGGCATCCAGCATCTCCTTCGTGACCCGGCCAACGAAACGGCTCATTGAAATCAACGCCGCTCGTGTGCCTTGCGATACGATCTTTCCCTGTTCCCGTCTCGCACCAATCCGCAGCCATGCTCCTGGGCTTCGACTCTCCCTGCCTGTGTGCCCACTGCATCGCCTGCCTATAACCAAGTAGCTTGGCGTATTTTATCCTGACGATGGGGGGAGGCTCAAGGCTTGGGGGGACTTCTTTTTCGGTTTTTTTGCGGCGGTGCGGTGAGATGTGATCCGCTGGGAAGGATCCGCCGGCTTTCGGCAGTACTCCATGTACCGACGGAAACGCCGAGGCGTCCGTAATGTACTCACGGCAGTCCGGAAAAACTCCGATTACCGTTGTGGACCGCAGTCGGGTTCGAGCGGCTCGCCTCCGGGCGTCGCGGATTCTCCGTGGCGAGGTTCGTGAGATTCCTGTTGGACAGAA
>JALSIV010000178.1 GCA_026989685.1 Pirellulaceae bacterium
GGGCAGGGCGAAACGTTTCCCCTTGGAGCCGCCGGCAAGCAGTACGGCCGCACCGCTGGCCGCTTGCCCCACACAATAGGTGGCCACCGGACAGCTCAGGATCTGCATCGTGTCGTAGATCGCCAGCGTGGAGACGACATCGCCACCCGGCGAATTGAGGTAGAAGTGGATCAGCTTCCGCCGATTGTTGCTCTGCAAGTAGAGCAGCTTCATGATCAGCTCGTTGGCATTCCCCGTGTAGATCTCCCCCTGCAGGAAAATGATCCGGTTTTCCAGCAGTAGATCGCCCAGCGTCAGTTGCCGCTGCCGCTGATAGTCCTGATACGAATAGGACTGAAGCCGTGGGTCGAAGGGTCGCAGCGTCATGAGTTCGCAATACCTTTGGCCATTCGGTAAAGAAGTCGCGGACGGTGCGCTCCGCGCACGCCCAGGGCTGCCGCATGGTGCGGGACGAGACAGATTATTCCCTTCCGGGCGATCGACGTCCAGACCGGTATGAGCCGCTCGGTCTCCATAAGCGAAAAATAGGGGAAATCACCAAAGTTTGCCGGTCGCGAAGACGATACTGATCCAGCCGACTGCTCCGGCCAGCATGTCTCGGATTCGCCGAGCTGCGGGGGGGACGCAGCGGATTCAGGGGGGAACATACCGCAACCGGTCATTGGTCGGTTCGCGGACGGGAGACCGAGAAGGCCTGAATCCTGAGCGAAACCATCCCGACAGCTTCGGAAAATCCATTACCATGATGCGTCGAACCCAACGTCGAGTGGCCGTCGTCTTGCTCCTGCTCACGGCCTTCACCGGTTGCCATCCTACCCAGCCTTTCTATCTTCACGAGGATGGCGATCTTTCCCATTATCTCGACCGGGCCACGCAGCTCGAATACGCCGACGTTGAAGAAGCACCCCTGGAAGAAGTGGTCCACGCCCAGGCGCCGCTCACCGTGCGGCACCCGGTGTTCAAGGAGTTCTGGGATCTGACGCTGGAAGAGGCCGTGCACATCGCGCTGCAAAACAGCAAGGTCATCCGCAATCTGGGCTCCCTGACACAGTTCACCATCTCCGACGGGTTGGTGGGCCGCACGGCTCTCGGTTCCACCATCTACGATCCGGCGGTCTTCGAGACCGACCCGCAGCTCGGCGTGGCCGCCGCGCTCTCCACATTCGACGCCCAGTTCACCACCAGCGTCTTCTGGCAGAAGACCGACCGGCCGCAAAACGTCACTCCCGGCTTCTTCTTGACCCCCATCGTATTCCAGCAGGATCTGGGACAATTCGATGCGTCGATCACCAAGCGGACGGCGACCGGCACGACGTTCTCTTTCCGCAACCAGACGATCTACGACAACAATAACCGGGGTTTCGGCCGGAATCTCCCCAGTGACTGGTTCATTCTGTTCGGCGTCCAAGCCGTGCAACCCCTCTTGCGGGACTTCGGCACCCAGGTCAATCGTGCCCCGGTCGTCATCGCCCGCATCCGCAATGACATTTCCTTGTATGATTTCCGGGCCGCCGTGCGGAACATGTTGATGGACCTCGAGTCGGCCTACTGGGACCTCCACTTCGCCTATCGGGCGCTCCAGTCGGCTCAGATCGGCCGTGAAAGCGCGCTGACCACCTGGCAGATCGTCAAGACGAAACTGACCGGCGGACAGGTGGCGGCCGGCGACGAAGCACAAGTTCGGGAACAGTATTTCTTCTTCCGGGCTCAGACCGAACGAGCACTCAAGGACGTGTTCAACTTCGAAACCCGCTTGCGATGGCTCATGGGTATCGCACCGACCGACGGCCGGCTGATCCGCCCGATCGACGAGCCCTCCGTGGCCAACGTCGAATTCGACTGGGAACTGGTCCACGCGGAAGCCCAGATGCGCAACGAAGAACTCAACCGGCAACGCTGGGTCATCAAGCAGCGGGAACAGGAACTCATCGTCGCTCGCAACCAGCTCCTGCCACAACTCAACCTGACGCTCGACTACAGTTGGCTCGGAATGGGCGACGAACTGGCCAAGTCGGGCAATACGGGCACGCGATTCCCCTTCTCCGGATCGACCGCCTGGGAAGAACTGACGCGAGGCGACTACCAGGAGGCCCGCCTGCAACTCGATTTCACACCGCCTCGTTTCGGTGCCCGACGAGAACTCGCCGGCATCCAGAACGCCAAACTCAACCTCATCCGCGAAAAAGCCCGGCTCGAAGATATGGAACTCAACGTCTCGCACGTCCTCACGACCGCCATTCAGAATCTGGAGTTCGCCTATCAGTCGGCCACTACGCACGTCAACCGGTGGAAAGCGGCCGGAGACGAAGTCGAAGCCATGGAAGCACTCTACCGCGGCGATAAGATCACGCTCGACCGCGTCCTCGACGCGCAACGACGCCGCTCCCAAGCCATGATCGACTACTATCAGGCGATCGTCGACTACAACAAGTCGCTGGCCGACGTCCACTTCCGCAAGGGTTCGCTGTTGGAGCACAACAACGTCAAACTGGCCGAAGGACCGTGGTCCGACAAGGCCTACTGGGACGCGTTGGAACGAGCCCGCGAGCGAGACGCGAGCTACTACTGGGAATATGGCTACACGCGGCCAGGCGTCGTCAGCCGCGGCCCGGCCGACGGTGATGCAGGGCAACCGCTCGAGGGAGGCGTCGAAATGCTCGAAGAACTGGCCCCCCCGACGCCCAGCCCCGCTGATCCCACTCACCCACCCGTCCGACGGCCGACCAACTCGCCACGCCACGCAGGACGAGTCTCGCAACGACGGGCCGAACGGGAACTGGTCAGCAAGTCGCTGGCCGATGCACTCGGCATCCGGCCTCCCATCACGTCCGTTCGCATCGACACCGTGTCGGGCTCCTCGCAGAAATAGCCCCAACCGCACGGTATCCGTCACGCAAGCCACCGATCAGCCAATGTCTCGGCCCACGGGCGACAGCCCGGTTCGGGGAACCTGCGGGTTCTCCAGAACCGGGCTGTCTTGGATTTCCACCTCCATCACACCTCCGCCTCCACCAGGCAGGACAGGCATTTTCCATGGCCGTCCACAACCCCGGATACCTCGTGCTCAGCGCCGCGCTGCTCGTGATCGTCATCGACGGCGGAACAAAGGACAGGCATTTTTCGCGGCTCATTCTATTGGCCAGGGGTGTCCCTCTTAGCGGAAAATGGTTGTCGCTCCCACAGGGTGCCGGTAGGATGGGTAGAACTGATCTGCGGTACTGGTGGAAGGAGAGGACAAGATGTGGCGGAATGAACGGCGACCTGGTA
>JALSIV010000179.1 GCA_026989685.1 Pirellulaceae bacterium
AGGCGGGTGCCGACGCCGTCGGGCTCAACCGAGTCGTCTCCAGCCCTCGATTCGTGCGCAGTGAAGATCTGGCGGAATTGGCGGAGTCGGCCGGCACCCAGGCGATGACAGTGGCCGTCGTGGCCGACCCGGACCCTGCCGAGCTCGAGCGTTGGGCGGACCAACATACCGTGGATCTGATCCAGCTCCACGGAAACGAATCGCCTCACGCCTACGCGGAACTCCCGCTACCGTTCATCCGCGCAATTCGAATCAAGACCGAAGCAGTTGACCGAGTGCTCGAGAGACTCGAGCCGTGGCTGACCCGGGGAGCCGCACCCCATGCCGTGTTGGTGGACACTTGGTCACCATCCGCTTTGGGAGGCACCGGAAGGACGGGAGATTGGGACGTGGCAGCGGAACTGGTGGAGCGGCTACGGCCGGTACCGGTCATCATGGCCGGCGGCCTGACACCGGAGAATGTGGCCGAGGCCATCGGTCACGTGCGGCCTGCCGGTGTGGATACGGCCAGCGGTGTGGAGCGATCGCCGGGCGACAAGGACATGGAGCGTGTGCGCGAGTTTATCCGGCGAGCCAAGGCCGCGCTGGGGGAGTGGCAGTGAGCCGGCTTCTCCGGGGAGTGGCCGGAGCTTGGCCGATTTCGCCACTCGCCAGCGCTGGCAGGCACTTCCGACCCGCGGAACTCACCCGAATGAGTCCTGCCAGGGCATCTTGCCGCAAACTCTCGCCACCATGCCGTCCTCCGCCGATCGACTAGCCACGGCCCAGCTTGGCCGCCGATGTCCATGTAGCGACAGCGAGCCACGCACGGCGATACGGTCATAATGCCCGCTTACGGTGACCAGTACGCGTACGAGTACGAATCGAGCGCCGCTCCAACCGTCACCCCGACTCCCAACTCACCCCTTGCGGCGAGAGCGTTTCTCCGCTTTACCGGTCGTATCGGTCTTTTTCGGCAGTCGGCCGGCGTCGCGCAGCGCCTGGCGCACGATGAATTCAAGCTGCCCGTTGACGCTGCGCAGCTCGTCGTCCGCCCAGCGGCGCAGCGCGTCGAGCAATTCCGGGTCGACGCGAAAGAGGAACGACTGTCGTTTGGAAGAACCCACTCGCGGTCCGCCTACTGATAGATGGAGCCGGTGTTGATCACGGGTTGCGGATGGCGGTCGGCGCAAAGCACGACGAGCAGGTTCGATACCATGGCGGCCTTGCGTTCTTCATCGAGTTCCACAATCTGGTCCTTGAGGAGATGGTCGAGCGCCATTTCGACCATCCCGACCGCTCCTTCGACGATCTTGGTGCGGGCCGCGACGATCGCCTGCGCCTGCTGCCGTTGCAGCATGGCGGCCGCGATTTCGGGGGCGTATGCCAGGTGGCTGATGCGGGCTTCAAGGACCTTCACGCCCGCCTTGTCGAGCCGCTCCTGGATGTCCTGGCGAAGCTGTGCGGACACTTCCTGCGTGTTGCCGCGCAGCGATATTTCCTCGTCGTGACTATCGTACGGATAACGACTGGCCATGTTGCGCAACGCCGCTTCGCTCTGCACGGCAACATAGTCCTCGTAGTCGTCGACCTCGAACATCGCTTCTGCCGTGTCGACGACCTGCCAGACGACGACGGCCGAAATCTCGATCGGATTCCCGTCGCGATCGTTGACCTTCGACGGCTTGCCCGATGAACGCGTCTTCTGCACGATGATCTTGCCGGTCGTGGCGTCCTTCTGTTCCGGCGTCGTCGTCGAACCCGTCTCGAAGTTCCGCACGCGCAGCGAAATCTTCTTCTTGGAATAGAACGGATTGGTCCAGTAGAACCCCGATTCGCGAACCGACCCGCGATAGTCGCCGAACAGCAGGAGGACCCGCGCCATGTTGGGCGGGATCGCCATGAACCCGAAGATCATGATGAACCAGAGCGCGAGGAGGAGTCCGCTACCGATGATCATGGCCGTTCCCGCCACGGATGCGCCATGCGCCCCATTCACGCGGGCGACCCCCATGACAAAGATGACAATGCTTGCGATGAACATGAGGACGTTGACCAGCAGAGGCCCCCAACCCGACATCGGCTTCGTCGTTCGTTCCTGCATCGTAGCTCCCTTTCGCTTCAAGCATCGCCCCATGATTGCTTAATGATATCACAATGATATATTCGCGGTAAGGGGGCCGATCTTGGCGGGATGGGCGGGGTGTCGATCAGGGGCCGTTTTCGAGTGTGGGGAGCCAGCGGATGGGGACGCGGGTGATCTGCGACCTGGCCAGCCCGTTGTTCTTCCGCCGGTCGCCCGCCTCCTCACGGGGCAGTGTGACGGCGTGATGTTTCACGTGAAACATTGAGGCAGCCCGGGTGCAACGAGCCGCCCCTGTCACCGGCATGGCTGAAACGTGGCACCTCGGGCCACCTCGCGGCCACACCAGACACAGACAGCCACCCAATTTCCGGTCGCCCGCCTCCTCACGGGGCAGTGTGACGGCGTGATGTTTCACGTGAAACATTCGAGCGGCCGGTCGTGGAAACTCACGGTTCCAGCGGGTTGAACACCAGTCCGCTGAGCAGCTTCGGGTAGAAGTAGGTGCTCTTTTGCGGCATCCGCTCCCCTTCGAGACTCAGGGCGCGAATGTCGTCCACCGTAGCCGGCATTACGAGAGACGCCAAGGTGATCGTCGAGGAGTCGGGAGCGTTCGTCAGGTAATCCACGACTTCGGAGACATCGTGGATATACTCGGGGCGAGGCAAATCGTGGGTACCGAGCAGGTCGGCGATCACCAAGTGGTGCAACAGAGCAACGCCCAGCGAACGCCAGCGAGCCGTCCGGTCGGAGCACCGCTGGGACATGCGGGCCCTTCCCACCTCTGTCAGCTCGGCAATCGTCCACTGTTCGTCTCGCGGCGTGTAAAACGCCATCTGCTCCTGGCTCCCCGCCTCCTCGATCTGATCCCAGATGGCCCGTCCCCGTTCCACGCCGGAACCGGCCTCCGACGTCTCGAATGCCGGCTCCAGCCTGGCTCGCAGCTCCGAACTATCCATTTCCGGCAAACCGCGAAACAACCGATGCGTGGGCAGCACGATCATTCCCGGATCGCTCATTCCCACCAGCATCATCAATACGAAATTGGCCGGATGCCGAGCGTCCAAGCCGCCCGACTCTTCGGCCAACAGTTCACGATAAAGGCAAGCCGTTTCGTAGCGGTGATGACCGTCGGCAATGAAGGTGGGCTGGCAAGCGTAGGCCGCCTGGATCTGGTGGATCACATCGACATCGGTCACGGGCCACATCCGGTGGATGACTCCCAAGTCGTCGGTCGCTTCCAGCGGAGTTCGCCCTTCGATGGCTCGAGTCAACAACTGCCCCGCCGCCATTTCCGGGTCAGGCACTAGACCGAAAATCTGACTCATATTGGCGCGGCACGCCTGCATCAACTTCAGCCGATCCTGCTTGGGACCTGGGTAGGTCTCTTCGTGAGGATAGATCGTCCCCTCGCCAAACGGCTCCAGGCGAACTCGTGCCATCACCCCGGTGCGAGCGAACTTCTGCCCGGCATGTTCGAATTCCTGCTGGTAGACGTACAAGGCGGGATCGGGCTCGGTCATCAGCACGCCTTGCCGCTGCCACGATCGAAAAAAACGAGCCGCTCGCGAGTACTTGTTCTCGCGCTCGTCGTCGCCCGGTTCCTCCCGGTTCAGAATCAACCGAACGACATTGCAAGGGTGACGCTTATACAGCGAATCCTGCATGGCGGCGTCGATCACGTCATAGGGAGGAGCCACGACGTCCCGCAGCGCCCCTACATGAGCCAAGTCGTATCGTATCCCTCGGAATGCTTCCACTTGCGGCATGGGTCCGGCTCGTTGCTGAGTCTGGAGTTCGGAGGCTGAAGGCTGGAGTCGAAAATCGCCAGGCAGCCGTCGGTAGACCGAAGGGATGGTAGTGCAAATCGAGGCGGTTCGCAACGAGCGCTCCAAAGTCGACAACGGCCCGCGCGACGCGGCTGCGAAGCGGCACTCGTGACTCACAACCGGTTCTTACCCGTCTTCCCTCGTCGCCGCAGTTCGCGATCTCCGCCGTCTCTCCGTCGGATTGTCTCCCCGTCGCAAACCGCCCCGTTTCCGCTTCGCAAACATCTTTCCTTCGCCCACCGCACGGTCGGATCGAGAGAAGAAACGACCTGCCGGCGGCCGATGGAATCTGTGTCTCGCACGGACGCGCGACAAAGACTCATCGCATCGACAGCCTGAGGACCGCCAGCAGCATGGGACGAGTCGTATCGGTGGCCAACCAGAAAGGCGGAGTCGGCAAGACGACGACAGCATTGAACCTGGCTGCCGGATTGGCCCTGGCCGGATTTCGCACCCTGCTGGTCGACCTCGACCCGCAGTGCAACGCCACTACCGGCCTGGGGAGGCAACCGACCGACCGCCACGGGCTGCTCCGCGCCGGCCCCCTTCGGGAGTCGGTCGTGTCGACCGACCTCACCGGGATGGAATTGCTGCCAGGTAGCCGCCGTTTCGAAGATGTGGCCCTGTTGGCCGGAGGAGTCGAAGGTCGACGAGTCGAAGAGCACCTTGCCAAAGGGTTGCTGTCCTTCGACTACGTTATCGTCGACTGTCCACCCTCGGTCGGCAAACTGACTCAAGTCGCCCTGTCGACCTCCGATGAAGTGATCATGCCGATCCAGTGCGAGTATTTTGCGATGGAGGGACTGACACGTATGGTACATGTCATCGGCAAGATCATCGGCAGAGATTCCAGCCGCCTCGAGCTGGGTGGCATCGTGCTTACCATGTACGACCACCATCTCGAACTGACTCACGAAGTCGAAAAAGAGGTCCGCGAGTTCTTCGGCGACATCGTCTTCGAAACCGTGATCCCTCGAGACGTGGCCGTCAGCGAAGCGCCCTCCCACGGCGAGTCGGTCATCGAGTATGCTCCCTACAGTCGTGGCGCTCGAGCCTACGTCGAACTATGCATGGAGGTACTGGGACGTGACTAAGGATCGGAGATTGGGGCGAGGCCTGGCGGCCCTGCTGGGCAACCCGGCCGATGCGGCCGGAGCATCGGCCAATCCTTCACCTCAACGAGGGGATCAGCCCCACCAAAAAGAACTCTCTTCTACAGGCGAGGCCGGAGCTGTTTCCGATGTAGCGGCGGGTGTCGAGCGACTCCCCATCGATCGAATCGACCCCAATCCCCACCAGCCTCGTCGGCAGTTCGATCCCGAAGAGCTGGAAACACTGGCCGAGAGCCTGCGGACGCATTGTCTGCTGCAGCCGATCCTGGTCCGCCAAGTGGGGCAGCGTTACCAGTTGGTGTCGGGAGAGCGCCGTTGGCGAGCAGCCCAGATGGCGGGCTGGGACAGCATCCCGGCCACCGTACGGGATGCCGATGATCAAACGGCTGCCGAGTGGTCGCTGATCGAGAACCTCCAGCGAAAAGACCTCAGTGCCATCGAAAAGGCGAGGTCGTTCCAGCAGTACTTGCGGCAGTACGGGACGACTCAGGAACAACTGGCCAAACAGTTGCAACTGGACCGGTCCACCGTCACCAATTTGTTGCGACTGTTGGAACTCCCCGAGGCGGTACAGCAAGCGGTCGAGAGAGGCAAGCTGGGTGCCGGGCACGCTCGAGCTCTGCTACCGCTGGGAAACGCCTCGCTGCAGGAAGAATTCTCCGACAAGATCATCCGGGAAGGGTGGAGTGTGCGAGAAACCGAGCGTCAGGTCGCCGCTCATACCCGCCAACAAGCGTCCGACTCCGATTCGCTCAGTCGCCTCGAGCAGCGAGCCAACCGCTTGAAGAATCAGAAGTCGAAGAGTCGCCAAACCGAGGCACTCGAGAGGGAACTGAAAATGGCGTTGGGTGTTCCCGTCGAGATTCAGCAGAGTGGCAAACAGTCGGGCAAGATCGTGATTCACTTTGCCGGCCACGAAGAATTCGAGCGGCTGCACCGGTTGCTGGTCGACGGCAGAGTCGCGCGCGAGGCGGCGTGACGGAAAATGCCGCCGGCTGGTCGCGATCTAGATTCGACCGACCGACTCATTGTCAAACCGGCTGGTGCCCGATAGCATCAATGCTATGGTCGCCATCCCGGCCACCATCGCGGGGCGTAGCGCAGCCTGGCTAGCGCGCCTGCTTTGGGAGCAGGAGGTCGCGAGTTCGAATCTCGCCGCCCCGACTCGAGTTTGCTTGACCAATCTGGCCTCACAAGAAGACACAACAAGATGGACGGCAAGGACTTACTGCGCAGCCGCGGACGAGCCTTGGAAGCGGCATTTTTCGCCAAGGTCGACCAGGAGCTGCTGCAGAAGCTACGGGACAAGCTGGACCAGGAGACGCGTCAGAAGGCGCTGGGCGAGGTGACGGGAATTCAAGATCCGGACGTTCTCGAACACCTGGCGCAACTGGGAGCGTCTCCGGAGACATTGATCGCCTTCACCATGATTCCGGTGATCGCCGTGGCTTGGGCCGACGGAAAGCTTGACAAAAAGGAAGTCACAGCGATCCTCGACGTGGCTCACGCAGCCGGGCTCGACGAACGAACCCCGGGACGCCAACTGCTGGAACGGTGGCTCGAGGAGCCGCCGCAGCGCGATCTGTATGAGACCTGGTTCGACTATATGGACGCACTGAAGCCTCTGCTGAAGGACGTCGAACTCGAGGAACTGCGTGACGGGATCGTAAAGCACACCGAATGGGTGGCCAAGTCTTCGGGCGCCACACTGGGACTCAATGCCATCTCCCACTCCGAGAAGAAAGTGCTCCATCGCGTCCGCGAGGCGTTCAAGCCGTAGGGGCCGCGTCTTCGTCTGCCGGCTCGACGGCCAAACGCTTGTACTCGCCCGCCAACCAGCGCGGTACGTCACTGCGGTAGTATCGCGAAAAGCGGCTCTCGCTGGGGCCACCGGGAAGGTTGGTCCACGCCTCGTCCCGACTCAAGTCGGTCACGAAATGGTACGACGGCGCGAAGGTGAATTCTCGAGTCGCCGTTTGCAACACGTGCCCTTGAAACACCGTCGCGTGATTGCCCGGCATGGGATACCGTCGCGAGCGGTACCCCAGCATCCTTCCCACCCGGTGCTGGCCGAAGAACCGGTCGGTAAAGTGGAAGTTGTTGATCTGGGACCAGGGGACGGCTTTCTCGAGTTTGACGCGGGCAAAGGCCGCCCGCACCATCGCCCGTTTGCCTCGGTCGGCCCACCACACCGACTGGTCTCTCAGCAGCATCCGATCGGCCGCGGTGATCACCATCACGGAGAAGCCGGAGCGGGAACAGAGATAGAGCATACGGCGCCAGCCGATTCCGTGTTTGTGTCCCAACAGCTCGACCAACAAACTGCGGTAGAACTGCAGAAACAGGCTCGGCTCGATACTCTCGGGAGCGTAGTTGCCGTCCCAGTTCGCGAGCAGTTCCTTCTCCTTCGACGGCGGGACCAGCGGCAACAGGGCGGCCAGCAGTTCGCGGGCTCGCACGCTGATCACGTCGTATTGGAGCTGTTGAAAGTGGTGGAGCGTGGCCTGGGGAATCTCCGACAGCCGCTGCACGATCCGCCGCTTGCGGTAGTCGGGAAGAGGCTGAGTCATCAGCGGCGGGCCTTCGGGCGGATTTTGTTCCTCATTGGCGGTCGCTACGAAACCAGAGGGCGGGTCGAACTGGCGCGGAAGCTCGACCGCGCGCCATCCCTGCCACAGGTTGGCCGGATCCCAAGCCGGGATGGGAACCAGCCCTTGATGCCCGCTGGTCCTCAGTGGAAATCGGCCGTTTCCCTGCAACCCGATATGTCCCTCGCGGTCGGCGAACACCCAACAGAGTGTCGGCTGAGGGCACGCCGCGGCCACTTCCATCCCTTCACGCACCGACTGGCAGCCCAGCATCTCCACCCAGCTCCCCACGGCCCGCCCGTTGCCTTCATACATGCCCGACCAGGCGACCGAAAGATAGATCCCGGCCTCGCGCGGATCCCCCTCCAGGATTCCCTGGTCGTTCCACCACACGCGCACCGTTTCCGGATCTTCGCCGTTCTTGTGACGAATCAACTCTTCGCGCAAGTGAAAATCGTGCCATTCGTTCAGGCGGCGGTATTGCCAACCCGTCTTGCCGCCGGGACGGCAATCTTCCATGAAATAGTCGATGGTGTCGCCCTTCATGTAGGTCACGCCCCAAGCGAGGTGGCGATTGCGGGCGACGGCGAACAGAGGGCAACCGGGAAGCGTGGCGCCCATCACGTACTCGTCACCGTATCGCAAGACGGCTTCATACCAAATGGCGGGCAGGCGGTTGATTTCCAGATGAGGGTCGGAAGCCAGTAGAGCGGCACCCGATGCGGAACGCTCCGGCGCCACCGCCCAGGCATTGCTGCCGGCCAGGCGAGGCAAGTCGGACAACACTTCGATGGCCTCGTCCGACAACGGATTGGTCATGTTGATGCGCCGAATCAATGCGAAATCGGCGTCTTGGATTCGGTCGCCGAACAGATCCCGCAGAGCCACTTCGCTGACGCCGGCGTGGATCAACTCGATCAGCAGCCGCTCGTTCTGCATCTGGCTGACGGCCAGTCCGCCGAAGCTGAGGAGCTTGCCGATCAGCATCACCGAACGGCCGTCCCAGAGTGCCGGCTGGAAACCGGTGGCCCACATCGGCAGCGTGCGACCCCCGTGCTCGATGCCGTGGTTGACGCCGCGACAGTAGGCGTCGATCAACTCCCGTAGTTCGGCGGGAAACGACTCGTATTCGCGCTGGCAGTCGAGAAACAGCCCCATGCGACGAAAGAAGCGGTCGGTGTCGGCCAATTCGGGCGAATCGGCAATCTCCTCGCAGCCGCGCCCCAGCACCATCGATCGAGCGAACAGGAGCTGCGTGCCCCGATCGACCGCATGCATATACCCCAACCCGAACAGGGCCCCGGCCAGATCGTCGGCTCGGATATGAGGAACTCCCGCATCGTCGCGCGCGATGGCAAGCGGGAGTGGATTCGCCGGGATGCGCACCGTCCTCATGTCCAGCCGATCCGCAAGCGGAGATTATTTCTTTCGATGGCGGATTTTGGCTCGCATGCGGCGTTTCTTCCGGCCGATTTTTCGGCGCCCTTTGCCAGTCTTCTTCGTTCCCACGCGGTAAACTCCCAATCACGACAGACGGTTGGACAACACCCCACAGCAGGGCCGACCAGCGAATATACCAGAATCCGCCCCGTCCCTTCAACCCGCGAGCCGGGCAGTCAGGGCGCCGGAACTACCGATTTTTCCAGTCGATGCCGGAGAGTCGAGCCAGCGCCAGTTGCAAGGCGTGCGTCCCGTCGCGACCGTGCCCCTGAGCTTTCAGTGCGGTATAGAGTTCATGAGCCAGCGCGAGCCCTGGCAACGAGAGGTTCATTTGATGAGCCTCTTGCAGGGCGATCCCCATGTCCTTGATGAAGTGCTCGACAAAGAACCCGGGATCGAAATTGTTGGCGATGATCCGGGGCCCCAGATTCGACAGCGACCAGCTTCCCGCCGCGCCGGAGGCCACCGACTGCATCACGGTTTCCATATTGAGGCCGGCTCGATAGGCATACAACAGCGCCTCGCACACGCCGATCATATTGGTGGCGATCAGCGTCTGGTTGACCATCTTGGTGTGTTGCCCCGAACCGGGGCCGCCTTGGTAGACGATCGTCTTCCCCATCGCCTGCCAACACGGCTGCAGCGCCTCGACCACTTCCCGATCACCACCGATCATGATCGACAGGCGGGCTTCCCGAGCTCCCACATCGCCGCCGGAAACCGGTGCATCGACCGACGCCACATCACGTTCTTTGGCACGCTGGTAGATCTCCACCGCCAGCGATGGCTGGCTGGTCGTCATGTCGACCAGAATCGTTCCCGGGCTACTACCCTGCAGCGCCCCGGCCTCTCCCAAGAAAACCTCGCGGACATCCTGAGGAAAACCGACGATGGCAAAGACGACATCCGAGACTCCGGCTACGGAGGCCGGAGAATCGGCCCATGCGGCCCCCTTCTCCAACAGCGACTCGGCCTTGGCTCGAGTCCTGGAATAAACCGTCATCGAGAAACCGGCATCGATCAAGTGGGCCGCCATGCTGCGCCCCATCACACCGGTGCCGATCCAACCGAGTCGCGTTTTTCCGGGAGCGATCGCGGGAACTTCCATGAGTCGCCTCTTTTTTCTTCAGGTTCGTTGCGGCTTAATCGTCGCGAAGCCCCGGAGGAGTCGACAAGATCTCTCTCAGAATAATGGCTTCGCGGATACGGGTCTTGTTCTCAAAGAGTTGCGTGAGGAAATTACGGGCGGCTGCCTTTTCTTCCGTCGTTCGTTCGCCGATCGTGGTGGCCTGAGTCGCCTCGCTGCTGAAAGTTCCCAATTGATGGTCGAACACACTCTCCAAGCGGGATTCGAAGTGGGATTCCTCTTCCCGCACGCGTTTTCCCAGTTCTTCGGCCGATTCGGCGAGTTGATCGGGCGCGATATGTCGAGCGACGTGCTGGGAGACACTTTCGCGTCCTTCCGGCGACGGACGCGACGGCTGGGTCGGCTGCAACTCGAGCGGCCGGGAGGAGCCGGTTGGTTGCGAAGCCGGCGGTGAGGGCGGCGCCGCTTTTCTCGCGACGGCTCGTTTGCGCGCCAGTCGTTTCTCGGCCGCTTTCCGCAAAAAGGCTTCCAGATCGTCGGGCATGGTCGCGCTACCTTCTCCCCCGGGATTTCGGTTGTCACCGCGCCGTGTGGCGTCGCACCCACCGGCGTCAGTTCTCGCCCATCGTGGCGATCGCCCGCCTCATGTCGGTGTCGGCCTGCACATTCCGCAGCTTGTAGTAGTCGAGGATTCCCAGCCGCCCCGAACGAAAGGCCTCGGCCATCGCCTTGGGAACTTCGGCTTGCGCTTCCACCAGAGCGGCGCGAGCTTCCTCGATGCGAGCGATCTGCTCTTGCTCGGCGGCCACGGCCATGGCTCGTCGCCCTTCCGCTCGCGCGCGAGCCACGCGCGTGTCGGCTTCGGCCTGGTCGGCCTGCAACCGAGCTCCGATGTTCTCGCCCACATCGATGTCGGCAATGTCGATCGAAACGATTTCGAACGCGGTTTGCGAATCGAGTTGCTGAGACAACACGGCTCGCGAAATCAAATCGGGATTCTCCAGGACGTCCTTGTGGGAGTCGGCCGATCCGATGGCACTGACGATTCCCTGGCCGACTCGAGCGATGATCGTCTCTTCGGTGGCACCGCCGATCAGTCGCTGCAGATTGGCCCGCACGGTGACCCTGGCCCGCACTTTCAGTTGAATTCCGTCCTTGGCCAGCGCATCGAGAGAATCCTTGGCCGAGTTGCGCGCCGGACAGTCGATCACCTTGGGATAGACACTGGTTTGGACCGAATCGAGCACGTTGCGGCCCGCCAGGTCGATCGCCGTCGCCTCGCGGAATGTCAGCTTGATGATCTTGGCCTTTTCGGCGGCGATCATGGCACGAATCACCAGCAGGACGTTGCCGCCCGCCAAGTAATGGGCTTCCAGGGCCTTGCCGGTGATCCCGGTCTCCTCGCCGAGTCCGGCCTGTACGGCCATGATCTTGGCCTGCAGAATCAGCCGCGAGTTGACCTTGCGGAGGGTCATCCCGATGAAGTCGCCCAATCCGATGCCGGCTCCGGTCAGCCAACTCTTCAGCAGCAACCGGCCATAGAACAGAAAGATGGCGATCAGCAGCAGCACGAGGATCGTGACGACGATCGCTCCAAGGATCTGGAGATTCTGGCCCAGCATGTTGGCTTGTCCTTCTTAGAGTCTTACAGCCTGTAACAAAACCCGCCGCACCGCTTTCCGGCCTCGGACGTGTTGCTTGCAGCATGGAGTCTTGTGACAGCCTCTAACTTTTGCTTTGTCACCTCGAACCGAAAAGGAATTGACCACGAAGAACACGAAGAGCACGAAGGATAGGGTTTCTTGAAGTCGAATCCGTGGTCCGGTTTCGGAGTGACATCACGACGGCGACCGTCTCCTCTCGGTGTTCTTCCTTTGTTTGCTTCGTGATCTTCGTCCCCTTTGTGGTTTCTCGAGTGCATTAGGCAACTTGCATTTTCCGTTTGAGTTTATCACGTCTACGGGCCGTGCGCGCATCTTGCATTGGCTTTCGGTTCTTATCACTACCCCTCCAGCCTCCGGCCTCTCGCCTCCGGTCTTGCGGGCGCAGCCCGCGTCAGGTGGACAAGTCGCGGCACTATTCGGCACGTCGCTCGGCCGTCAACACCGGTCGGCCGACTGCCATAGTGTCGGCCGTTGCGGGGGGAGTTGTCAAGTCGCCAGAGGATTCCGGGCAACCGAGAGGGGGTGGGGCGGACGGCCCACTATTCCCCGTCGTCGTCCAGTTCCCAGTCATCGATCGGCTGCGACAAGATGGCTGCCTCGTCGGTCGCCGTGGCGGCGGCGGCCAGGTCGGCGGCCGTGGCCGGCCGCACCACCAGTCGGCCGGTGCGCACATCCACCACCTTCACCGCGGCTCCCGCATCGATGACTTTTCCGTCGGTCAAGGCGTCCCACGTCCGTCCGCCGATCACCACAGCGCCGTTGGGAAGCAGGTCGGTTTTGGCTCGTCCCAGCCGTCCCACCAGCGTCTCAATCTCCGTGTCGCCCTCGGGCAGAACCTCCTCCTCGCTGGGCCGCGAGAGAAAAATGAGTTTCCCCATCGGTGTATGGGGCCACCATCGGACCATCAGGTAGGCGAGCACCGGGGCGGTCAGACCGACGACCGCCACCATCAGCGCTCCTTCGCGGATGCCCACCCGAAACCCGAACGCGATGGCCACCACGGCCAACACGAATGCGGAGAACACCAGCAGGCCATGGCTGGGGATCAACAGGTCCAACAGGGCCAGTCCGATCGCAATAGCCAGCAGGATGAAAGCGATTGTCAGCGGTCCCATCGTCACTCCCGGATTCCTCTATCGAGTTGACTGTCGGTGGACGCTCGAGCCACGATGACTTTCGGGCCGATCACATCCATCACGATCACCCGGTCTCCTTTTTCAATCAAATCGCCTTCGGAAATCACCGCCACCGTTTCTTCGCCGAACTCGGCCTTCCCACCAGGCACCAACGGCGTAACGGCGGTCCCGATGCGCCCGATCAGATGTTGATACGACACGGGCAACTCGCGCTGCTGTTGGACTTCGGCTTCTTCGCCGGTGGGAGGCCCCAACATCAGTCGGTTGAGCATCGGCAGCCGGTCCAGATAGCGGCTCATCACCCAGATCCCCCCGAGCACGCCGCAGCCCGCCGCCGCGACGAGCCATAGCGACCGGGCCAGCACGCGGAGTTGGTAACTGTTGTGCGGCACGATGAAGGTCTGGCTTGCCAACACCAGCGACGCCAGCAGCATGACCGCGCCGCCGATGCCGAAGATGCCGAACCCAGGAATCACGAAGATCTCGGCGGCCAGGAAGATCAACCCTCCCAGGAACAGGATCACTTCCAACCAGCCCGCCGTACCGTTGAGAAACGCGGCCCAGAAGAAAAGCAGAAAGCAGACGGCGGAAACGAAGCCAGCGATCCCCAGCCCGGGACTCGAGGCTTCGCTGATCAGCGCGAAGAACGCGATGAACAACAGCGTTCTGGCGAACCAGGGTTGAGAACCCAGTGTCTGGACCGCTTCCACCAACCACTGCCCCTTGGCTTCCCGCAACTCGCGGTCGACTCCGAACCGTTGGGCGACTTCGTCCAAACTGGCGATCGTCTCGCGAGCCAACCCCAGCGAAACCGCCTGCTTTCCGCTGATCCCGTCGGCGCCGATGTCGACCGCGGCACCGCGCCTCCACTGGTCCGGCTCCGGCAAGCCGCGATGCTCCTCGTCGCACAAGTAGCGCTGGCCGACGCCGTTGACCCGGCTGTAACGGTAGACCTGCAGTTTCGCGTCGACGAGAGCCAGCGGCAACGACCAGTCGATCTGTTGCCTTCGCGCCAGTTCGATGATCGACCCTTTCATGTCGGCCAACTCGCGGTTCGAAAGTGACACAGATCCGTCACCGCCTATGACGGCACTCGGCGCCACATAGAATTCGTCGCATGCCAGCGCGATCAAGGCGGCGACCGATCGCGCCTCGTGATGGACCACCGCCACCGTTCGCAGCGACTCCTGGCGGGCAAGGAAGTGGCCCAGTTCCAACACGGCAGACGGCTCGCCACCGGAGCTGTCCAGCGCAACGAATAACAAGTCGATTTGCGGATCGGCGGCTCGCGCCGATTCGATCCGCCGGATCGATCGTTTGACCTTTCCCGCGTCGATGATCCCGTCCAGCGATAGTCGCACGGCGTGCCATTTGCGGGACGCCGAGGGATCGTCGCGCAGAGCGGCCGGAGGCACGCCCAGGACGGCCGCCAGATCGGCCATCGAGCCGGCTTGATGCGCGGCAAAGCCGTAACGAGTGACCAACGCCGAGGCGTCGAGCACCAACGCAGCGCCGCGCTGCCCCAACACCGTCTCACCGACGACCTGGCCCTCCGCTCGCAACTTGTCCACCTCGGACTGCAACACGAACCGTCGGCTCCCGTCCGCCAACTCGACTTCCAGACAAACCACCTCCGGATCGAGCATGGCCAGGGCGACCGGTTCGGGAATCGTCCGGCGGCGGTCGGCGATTTCCGCGTACGCGCGCCGCACGGTCGGATCGAGCGACGGTTCGGCGATCCCCGCCGCGCCCAACTCGGCCGCAGGATGAACCACGATCTGCTCGCATGCCAACACCGGCAACACGGCGTGCCCATGCACGGCTTGAGGCAAGAACGCGACGGTGCGCGCCCGCCGGAGCTTGGGGCCCGACAAGAAGCGTGCCAACGACAGAGCATCCTCGAAGCGGCTCTGATCCGCCTGTTCGGAACGGTCGGCGTGGAATTCGATCACCACCAGGGGGCGAGTCGCCGAACGCTCCAACTGCTGCAAGCGTTTGGAAATCTCGGCCACCGCATCGTCGTCCACCTGCCGCCGAATCGGCAGCTCGACGCGCACAAACACGACCGGTGGACCCGGCCTCCCGGCCGAGTCCTGTCTGCGACGCTCGTCGTCCTGAGCCCCGGCCGCAACGACCACCAGCGCCAACAGGGCCGCGCACCCGTGTCGCCGCCGCACCTGCCATTTCGAGCCCGTCATGGGTTGGTCCATCGCTTCCCCCGTCCCTTCCACCGTCTCCGCCCCACGTCGACTCAATTATAGGGGGCGAAACAAGTCCCGGGGGACGGGAAAAGCTCAGCGGGGCCGCTGGGCCTGCTCGGCGCCGTACACGACCTTCTTCCATTCGGAGCCCGGCAGTTTGGGCTCGTAGAATTGCCGGTGGAAGATATTGAGTTTTTCCGCAAGCACAGAGAAATTCACGTCTCGTTTCTCGAACACGTACACCTGCTTGTTGCCGGCGACCCGGCCGTACAAGTCCATGCGGTTGGGAAGAAAGTCCTTGCCGTCGATCATGATGTGAATGACTCGATAGTCGGCCGCGTCCTCCTGGGTCTTCGGGATCGCCTCGATCCAGTACTCGCGGTCCTCCCCTTTGGTTTTTTCAGGTGGCGTGATGATGCGCATCCAATACCGCCGCTTGATGTCCTCGGCATCGGCGCCGAACAGGAACGGCAGCGGACCGCGAGTGATGGCTCGGCCTCGATACTCCGGCGGCAATACCTGCTCGGTCAACTGCTTTTCAACATAGTCGAACTTGAAGATCGACTTCCCGTCGCAAATCCAATGATCGGCTCGAGGCGGCCGGTCGACATAGTGCCCTTCGGGATGCTCCTTGTCCCGCACGAACACCTTGTAAACGTCCGCCTTGAACAGACCTTTGTCCGGCGCCGCGTACTGAATCTCCCCCTCGGCATACGTCTTGGCCGTGTTCTGTCCCGGTCCGAACGTGCTGTCGAACTCCCACCGTTTAAAGCGGCAGCGAAACCGCTCGATCTTCGAAGTGTGCTGCTGCCAATATCGCAGCACGTCATCCAGAAACTTGGCGTGCTGAGGCGGCAGCGGCACCCAAGCCGGCGCGCGAGGCGCTGCCGGACGTCCCGACGCCAACGGAGCGCTGCTGCCAGACGTCCCGCTGGGGCGGGTCTGAGGTACCTGCTGGCCGGCCGCCTGGGGCGACGCGCCCAGTCCCGCTACCAAAGCCAATAGGGTCCCAACCAACAGAAAACGTCCCAGCATCCGTGCGTGGTTCATGGCAGTTTTCGACTCGAGCAAGATCCTATCGGTTTATCCTCTTAGAGTGTCCCAGCAGATGGGTGGACTTCCCACGTCCGCCACCCCACACTCCCACCGAGCCGCCCACCGAGCGGGCCGCATACACGACGCGTATTGTACCGGCGAGGACCGAATTCCCCCAATACCAGTTTTCGAGCCTGCTGCAAAACAGAGCTCCGCCCGTACTTACGCGGGCGGCGGCATCGATCGTGAGCCGAGGTCGGCGCGTTGATGGACCGCGATTGCCGTGCATCGTTGACGATCGCGTTGCCGATCCGCGATCGACCCTCGGTCGCACCACCGGCCAGGTCTCCATGTTCGGTTCCGGAGCGGATGCTGGTAGCAGGCCGGTCATGACGGCCGCGCCGGTTGGGTGGTGAGGTCACCCCTCACCAGCAGACTTTTTTCGCGAACGGCTCGAGAAATTGTTGTTTCGACGGTTCTCGCTACTAAGCTAGAATTCATCGTTCCTGTCCACGCCGCCGCGAAAACGGCGGGGCTTTTCTCGCACTGGGAGTCTTGTCCATGAGTCGCAATCTGAGCTTCAACACCCGCAAGTCGTTGTGCAACCAGCTTGGCGAAGCGGCCGGCAACGAAGTCGCCGACCTGCTGCAGCAGCTCATTCGGCGAGTCGAACTTCTGGAACGCACCAAGGTCGACGTGACGCCCATCGTGCCCTCGTTGGCGGTGGAGCAGCCGGCGATCGCCAAGTCTCAGCAAGACGGCCTCGCGTAGAGTCCCACGGCCGAATTCGGTTCCTCCTATCGCAGCGACCGGATGAACCGGAGATAGTGCGACTCGAACAGGTCGAGATTTCTGCCGAACACCGCCGCGAAGTCGCTCAAGCGATCGCCCGCATCATAGCGCGTAAACGGGGCCCGCGAGGACGTTCGTTTCAAGTAGCGCATGTATTGCTGCGGGCGGGTCTCCGACAGGTAGAACGTGAGCGCCCAAGCTTCGGCATAAGCGGCCGCCGCATCGCGGAGAAACAGTCGATCCGAACGGACGAACTCCTTGAGCGAGCCCGCAGCGCGCTCTTTGGAATACTTGCGGAACTGCTCCAGCATTCGGCGGTTGATGCGGGTGGCCCGGTCTCGGTAGTGAGGCGAATCCCAGACACCTCGAGCTTCGAACATCGTGGCCAGGCCTTCGGCGACCCACCGGGGAGGCGGCGCGTAGCGGGCGTGGATCCCCGTGTTGTACGCCGTCTGGTGCGTGGCCTCATGGATGATCGTCTCGGCATTGTGATGCCAACGCTGCTCGGAACGTCCGGCCGTCAAGTCGTACAGCAAAATGCGATTGCTCCAGTGCGAGTAATATCCGATCGCCGTACTGGGGATGCGGGCGCCCGTGCTGCGCGCGTACTGCAGGAATTCATTCCGGTCCGGAAACACCACCGCCACCAGGGGAAACTGAGGAGCCGCGGGACGAAAACCGCGTGTGCCGAAGTACTGCTGAAACGATCGAAACAACTCTTCGAAGCGGCGTGCCCACTTGTCTCGCTGCCCAACCGGATGCACCACTAGGTAGTGGCCGGTTCCCGAGACCTGAAACCGCTTGCCGAATTCCTTTTGCAAACGTGACCGCATCACGTTGGCCGGATAACCGCGAAACGGCCCCGGCAGACGGCTGTAATCGCGAGCGGCCGAGGGATCGATGCGCCGCAGAAAGCCGTCGCGCGTCAATAGCTGCACCGACCGCTTCGACACGGCCAAAGCCTGCCCTTCCAGCCACTCCTCGCCGATTCGCAAGCGGACCACCACGTTCTCGGCAGATCGAGCCGTCGGGGCCGAGGCCAACACGGTGGTAAGCACTCCTATCACGAAAGGGTTGTAGCGGCCAATGCGCGGCATGTCTGGTCCTCTCTCGCGATCCGTGAAACCCGACGGCATGTCCGGCCGGAGACGGCCTACCCGCTCATAAAGGCGCCGGTGCGCAAAGCCTACCTTCCCCACGGCTTGCGGCCCGGGCCGACCACCAGCGCCATGATGGTATGAGGACCAGTGTCTGCCTAGAATAGAAGCTGTACCGGTTGTACGGATCGAGCGGCGCGTCCGGCCGAATACCGGGCGACATCGGGCGGCTGGACCGCCGAGCAAACAAAGGAATCGGAATCGTGAATAATCGGCGTTTTTCTTCGGCGACCACGCTGTCGTGGCTGGTGGTCATGAGCCTGGCTTGGCCGAATGTCTTTTACGGCCGCCAGGGAACGGCTCAGGAGTCACAGCCCGCCGACCAGACGCAGCCGTCTCTCAGTAGACGCGTCCGCCAGTTGGTGCGGCGTTTGGGACTCGGTTCCAACAACGATCGCAACCAGGCCGAACGCGAACTGATCCAACTGGGCCCCGATGCGCTCCCCTACATTCCGCCACCCGATCGCGACATGCCGGCCGAGCTGAAGGCGAGACTCCAACGAGTCCTGGCGGCGCTGGAGCGTCAGGCCGCCGAATCGGTCTGGAATGCGACTCGTTTCCGCTTGAGCGGCAAGCGGACCATCGCCCAGTGGCTCAAAGAGATCGAGCGTCAAACGGGCAACCGCTTCGTGGCGGAGGAACTTCCCACCGGGCCAGTCGAAGTGCAAATGGAGGAAACCGATTTCTGGCCGGGGATCGATCGGCTGCTCGATCAGTGGCGACTCGATATCGACGTGTTTGGAAGCGAGGTGGGGGCCCTGAGCATCACCCGCCGTCTCCCGACGCGCCTCTCCCGACGCAACAAAACGGCCTACAACGGGCCGATTCGCGTCGAGGCAGCGCGGGTGTTCTTGTCTCGGGATCTGCGTCAAACCGCCGCCCCGACAGCTCGACTGGAAATCGAAGTCGCCTGGGAACCTCGAATGAAACCGATCGCCATCCGCTTTCCGCTGCTCGACTTTTTCGCCGTCGACGAGAACCGAAAAACCGTCTACGAATCTTCGAGCCCCGATGCCGTGCCGACGTATCCGGTACGCCCCGGCATGTGCGCCGTCACGCTGGCCGTTCCCTTTCCGGCTCCGCCGCGAACCACGAAAAAATGGTCTCGTGTCGGCGGAGTTTGCGAGTTGCTGATTCCGGGCGAGCTGGCCGAGTTCCGATTCGACGACTTGACGAAGGCGGCAACCAAGAAGGTGGCTGCAGCCGAGGTCGCCTACCGAGGGATCCGTCAAAACGGGGACATCTGGGAAGTCCGCTTGAAGCTGCAATACGACGAAGCTTTCACCGGCCTCGATTCGCACCGCGGCTGGGTCGAGGACAACCCTGTCTATCTGATCGCCCCGGACGGCCGGAAACTCGAACCGCTCGGTCTGGAACTCACCTCGCAAAGCCGCCACTCGGTCGGCTTCGCATTCTTGTTCGATCTGACACTCGATCCCTCTCGCTATCAACTCTATTACGCCACGCCGGCCAAGATCATGCAGCGAGAAGTGAGTTTCGACCTGACGGAGATCGACTTGCCGTGAATGCTTGGGAAACCGCAACGGCTGAAGAGAAGACGGCTCGTCACGTCGAACCGGAGGTGCCCGCCGTCAGGACCGATTCGCCCTTCCAACCACCACGCATCGCGCCGCGTCTGGTCGCCCTGCTCGGGTGCCTGGCCGTCATCGCGGCGGCTGCCTTGCTGGGAGTGCGCGACGAACGGCACGTCCACCTGCCGCAACTTTCCTGGACCGTTCCCGAACTGTGTTCCTATCACGTGATTACCGGACTGGATTGTCCCGGGTGCGGCATGACCCGCAGTTTCATCTCGCTGGCACACGGCCGCTGGCTGGATGCGTTCCACTATCATCCGCTCGGCGCCTTCCTGTTCGCCTATCTCGCAGCACAAGTGCCGTTCCAAGCTTGGCAGATCTTTCGCATTCGCCGGGGAAAGCGCCCCCTCCGCGCCGATCCGCTTCACCGCCGGCTGGTCCTTGCCTACTGTGCGGTGTTCCTGGCATTCGGACTATGGCGTTTGGCGAGCCAGTGGTGGGGCGTGTTGACGGAGTGGAGTTCATGATCCAGACGCTCGTATGCAAAGAAACGCACTGGTCGCTCGAAGAC
>JALSIV010000180.1 GCA_026989685.1 Pirellulaceae bacterium
TGGAGTCTCCTGACACGGGCGGCGCCCGCAAGGTCGGAGGCGGAAGACCGGAGACTGCAGGGGTTGGTGTTGACAAGCGAAAGCCAGTGCCCGATGCGCGCGGATGCTGCAGAATAAGCTCGACTTCTTCCACTTCATGCAGCTCTTGTCAAGCCCTCTTTTTGCCCTTTTCCGAATCTGTTTGAATTGGCTTTGGATGCCCCGCGTGGGGTGCTTATAATTGGAGTGTGGCGCACGTCGGTTGTGCTGCAGGGTCTCGGTGGTCTCACGGCCATCGATCAGAGACTATTCAACCGTTTCTCGCGGCGAGAGCGCCAGGCGATTGGCGGTGCACCGCAAGGAAAGGCTGCGTAGTGCGCGTGTGAATCGCCTGAGAGCCGGCCCGCCGGAAACGGGATCGACATAGCAAGGGAATACCAGCGGTGTTATTTGTCAGACCGAAGGTCGCCGAGTTGACATTCCGGTTGTATGGGCGATCGTTGCATCCGGAGCTGTTCGAGATACTCAAATCGCACACCATCGAACAGAAGCACTACAGCGTGCAACTGCACATTACGTCGGCCGGCCATCTGGTGAGCTGGAAGTCGCGAGGCGTTACCTTGACGGAGGTTGCCGCGTCGGTTCAGCACCCGCTCCCCAAGCAGCGGCAGATGCTATCGTATCCGCTGCGGGGCAGCCGCAGCGACCGGATCGTCTGTCGCGGCGGTGTGCGCTATCAAACGAGCTTCGAGTTGGAGCCCGTTTCGCCGAGCCTGTTCTGGACGATCCAGCAACAATTGTCGGATGATAGCGGGACGGGACTGCTGTATCGGTTCGGTTCCAGCGGGCGGATGGCAATGGGAGCCGTGAGTTACATCTACACGGAGACGCGGGCTCGCCGGTTGTTCGTGCAGGCCATCCACACGTTTCCCGACGACTGCGCGATCGTCAAGAGTGAGAGCGTCTTCCGCTTGTCCGACTGAGTGTTCGCGTGGCCGACTGTGTGCAGTTCGGCCACGACGCTGCGTTGCCCCGCGTGCACGATCCTGCGAAGGGGGCTACTCGTCTTGCAGGTCGATCGGTTCGAATTCTTGAGAGCCCGGAGTGATCGGCAGTTGGCGGACGCCGCGGCTGGTGGCGGCGTTGTACACGACGCGAACCGTGCTGATCGACAGCAGCCAACAAGCCAGCACCAGCAATAGGAAGATCGGTTGCCGGTTTCCCCGGCGCAGCACTGCGACGCTCAACGTGGTTGCTGCCGCCGCACACACCCATGCCACCCAGGGATACTGAAACAGCAGGACGAAGGCGAGAGCCAGACTGGCGACGGTCCCTGTGGTGAGCCAGGGAGTTGGCGGCGGACGGTGGTCGCGGCGCAGGGTCGGTGGGGTGTCTCGTGGGTCGCCCGTCGGCGAAGTAGCCGCGCGAGCCACTACGGCAAACGGCGACGTGGTGGGGCGATCGGTTGTCGGCGAGTGGCCGCTGGTACGGCCGGCCGGAGCCGCGTTGGGGGGGCGGGTTCGATCGGAGGAGTCAGGGAGGCGAGCCACTCGGCGGGAATGGCCGATCGTCGCACTCGGGGCGCGCCCCCTGCATGGCCTCCCAATGTCTGGCCGCACTTCCAGCAGCGATTGGCCGCGCCGAGCACCGGTTCGGCGCAGTGGGAGCAGTGGACTGCGACAGAGGGAATGGCCGGCATCTTCTCGGGAAACGCGAAAACTCTTCGATCCGGAAAACAGAACCCGCCGACGCCTCGCGGCCGACGGCTTGCGACAGACTCTCAGTTTACCACATCACGCCGGCCCGGCCGCATCCGTGGAACAGTCCGGCCTCCCGCCTACGGACTCTGAAATTTTCGCATTTCCGCTTCGATCCATGCTTCCAGTTCGGCGAAATCGACCGGAGGCAGATCGCACAGGTCCGGGCGCAGGCGGACCGCCTGTTTGATGTAGACGTGCCGGATCTCGTGCTGGGCCTTCGGCGTGTTCCAATGGATGAGGATGCGAACGCAGCGGTCCAGCGAGCCGGGGACCGAGATTTCATGGGTGCAGATGAGCGGGACCTCGAGCCAGCCGAGTTGCCGAGCGGCCAGGGCCGGGAACTCGGCGTCCAGATCGCGGGTCGAGGTGAAGATGGCGCTGGCCACGTCTGGTTTTTCGATTCCGTTGAGGCGGATCATCAGCGCGAGCAGCTGTCGAGCGGCTGCCAGGATGGCTTCTTTGGAATTGTCGTCCGCGGTTGTCGCGCCGCGGACGCCTCGGCAGACGATAGTGGCCACGCGGGCGGTCTCCTGTGACGGCTGCTCGGGGGCATGGCGGCCGGCCAGATGGCCGATGTCATTCCCTGACAGCGGGGCGGCCCGCTCCCGGGAGAGCCAATCCGATCTGTAGTACCTTATACGCCTTGACCGCCGTGGTGGCCAGATGTCGGCGGGATTCTTCCCTCGGCGGCACCGACTCGTCGATCTCCCGGCGTCGTCTGGTTGCGTTTCCCTTTTTTTGTGCCCGTGGCCTTGTCGAATCAGCGGCCGATCGGCTAGAATCTTATTGTCGTCGAGCGAGTTGGCTTGGGCGGCGCGGACGAGCTTTCGAAACTGGAAAAACTTTCGAAAAAAGTTCCGACCGGCTGTTGACTCCGGACGATACTCACGCAAAAATGGTGAGCCTTCGAGAAGTTGACAATGCGTCATCGACTTGGAGGCTTTTTCACTCTCGCGAGTGAACGATTTTGCTCTTTGACAATTTGGTAGTGTGAACCTTCTACGATTTTCAGCGTGAGGCTGTGATATTCGAAATCACGGCTAGGTGCCGCCTGACCAGCGGTACCGAACGGTATCAAGCCGTCTATTGTGCTTGTCACCGCCGCGGAGTCGGCTCTTCGAGTCGGTTCGTGTGGCGAGAAGCATACACAACGGAAGGGTTTGATCCTGGCTCAGAATGAACGTTGGCGGCGTGGATTAGGCATGCAAGTCGTGCGGAAAGGCCCTAGCTTGCTAGGGCACTCGAGCGGCGAAAGGGAGAGTAACGCGTAGGTTACCTGCCTCCAGGACCGGGATAGCAGCGGGAAACTGCTGGTAATACCGGATAATGTCCCCGGACCAAAGGTGTGATTCCGCCTGGAGAGGGGCCTGCGTCCTATTAGCTTGTTGGTGGGGTAACGGCCTACCAAGGCTCAGATGGGTAGCGGGTGTGAGAGCATGGCCCGTCTCACTGGGACTGAGACACTGCCCAGACACCTACGGGTGGCTGCAGTCGA
>JALSIV010000181.1 GCA_026989685.1 Pirellulaceae bacterium
TCGCCGCCTTGGGTTTGCCGTTGCTTGGCTTGCTCGGTCGTCCACGGCCAACCGGGAAGAGTCACCGGTTTCCCGGCCTGCGCGGCATGCCGCGCCACCGGTATCGGATCGCTCGGGTAGCCGGCTGTCTGCGGGACGGCCTCGGCATCGACGTCGATTCCGGCGTACCGTTTGAGCAGTTCTCGCCGCCGCTTCCGTTGCACTCCCGGATTGTCGAGTTCCTCACCCCAAGTGCCGTGGTAAGGGCAGTTGAGGTCGATCCAGGTGATGAGTCGATCCCAGGCTTCGCGATCGAGTTGGACGCCATAGTGTCCCTTGGAGAGGATCTGGACCAGTTCGGTCGTATCGGCGTGGTATTCCATCGGTTCGAGGAGATGGAAGTCGCTTTCGATGCCGGGACGGCGGACGAAGCGGTGAAGTTCGGCGTAGCTGACGGAGAACTTACCGGCGTGGCGGCCGCCGTTTCCCGGTGTGACCGAACGCCAGTCCTGGATCATCTTCGTGCCTCGCAGATCGGGGATCGATCGGCCCCTTGCGCCCTCTCTTCCGTCGTGGCAGCTTACGCAGTACCGGTCGAGCACCGGTTGGACTTCGCGGGCGAAACTGAACCCTCGAGTCGGGCCGTACCACGGACGGATGGGAGCCACCGGCTTGGTCTGAGCGATGGCGAAGCTGTTGCGAGGCGCTTCATTGGGGGAAGCGTGACAGCCGATGCAAGAGACGACTTCTCCCGGCATGGCCGTCATCCAGCTTCGCATCAGTTGCAGCGCTTTGCCTTCCGAGTCCAGAGGTTGGATGGAGATCGGTGTATTGGCCGGGACGCTGAACTTGGCCGACCCATCCTCATAGACGGGGACCGTCCCGATGACTCGCTTGATGTCCCACGGACCGTCCATCCCGATGACTCCCAGGAGTCCGCCCATGTTTCGATAGGCATAGTGATAAGTGAAGATCCGCAGGCTCTTGACGGTCCCCCGCGGAATACCTCGAAGTCCCGGACCGGCGTAGATGTCCGAGATGTAGACCGTGGCATCTTTCTTCTTCAGGTCGACCTGTTCGGCGATCGCCGGTGGCGTCGGGCGGGAATTCAGCGGGAAGGGCTCCAAGAGTGCGTAGCCCGGTTCCTCCTTGATCAGGACAAAGTTATCGAAGATGTCGACAAGGTAGATTCCCCAGAGTGCCTTCGGTGAGGGCTTGCACGCAACCAGGAAGTACTTCTCACTGAGCGGGAAGGGATGAAGAAACTTGGGCCAACTTCCTTGAGTCAGTCCGTCGCGGATGATCGCTTCCACCGGTCGGCCCGACTGGCCGATTCGTTGAATCACGCCCCCCGACTCCTGTTGGCTCAAGGCCGGATCGAATAGCACCAACTCACCCATGCGAGGATGGTCGTGATGGCCGCCGACGACCGATAGGACTCGCGTGGGATGGCCGGGGATGGGGCGCGTGTAGAAGAAGGAATTGGGCCAGTACGAATTGCTCCCGTAGTAGGCCTTTTGTTGCGTTCCGTCCGGATTCATCGTGAACAGCAACCGGGTATTGGAATGCGGAGTGTCGGCGTACTCCCAGCGGGTGTAGAGGATGCGGCCATCATTCATCACCGTCGGGCACCAATCGTGCTCTTGGTCGAAGCAGAGCTGACGGATATTGGATCCATCAGCATCCATGACGTAGAGATTGGCCACGTGTGAGCTGCCATAGACGCACGGAACACCGACAAAACAGGCCGTGGAGGTGAAGAGGATCTTTCCGCTGGGCAGGTAGCAGGCATCGTAGCTGTCGACGTCAGGCTGCTCTCCCGTCAACTGCCGCAAATGGGTACCGTCGGCGTGGATCTCGAACACTTGCCAGCGGCCTCGCTCGTCCCGCATCGAAAACAGCATGCGAGTGCCATCGAAGTGCAGATCGACGTCGCCGATGAATCGTCCGACCTTGGGCTTCAAGAGTGTTGCCGGCTCGGCACCGCGGCGAAGGTTCGACAACACCGCGATCTCATCGTCGAAGCCTTTGCGAGGTAGACTCGAGTTGCTTTGCCAGTTGCGAGGCAGCCCCAGACAGGGAGAGGTCGCCTTGCGCTTGACGACCAAGAGCTGGTCGAAGTCGAGCAGTGGATTGTCCAACAGGGCCCGCCGCTGCAGTTCGAGCAATTCCGTCATGAGTCGGCGCTGCCGAGTACGATCGTGGTGTTCGGTCGCCGAGCGGTATTCGGACTGCCACTGCGTGAGTTCGTGCAAGTATTCTTGGCCGCGAGGATAACGCGGGCCGTAAGTGGCGATCAGATCCTCGACCGCTCGCCGCAGAGATGACGACTCGGCCGGTGGCGCCGCCGATACGCGGACGAGTGGCGGTAGTAACCACAAACCCGTACTGATCCCGAGCATGGCAAGTACGGCCACGGTCCGGAGGGAGCGGGCGTGGGGAGCGGGAAGGGGCGTCATGGCCGGGCTCCTCGAACTCGAAGTACGAAACTAGACTCAGTTTAATGAGTTTTGCCGCGGGAGTCCAGATGGAGCTGGGACGGGAGGCCGATCGGCCAGAAGCAGCGCGGCTTTCCATGGCTGTCGGTTTGGACTACCATCTTTACAGCCGAGGTGAGGTGTGAGGTGTGAGGTGTGAGGTGTGAGGGGTGAGGTGTGAGGGGTGAGGGCGAAGC
>JALSIV010000182.1 GCA_026989685.1 Pirellulaceae bacterium
AATGTGGGGGACACGCTGCTACTCCACGGACTCAGCGGGGTCGTCGCGCCGACGGTTTGTCTGGTCGGCACGGGCGCCGCCGAGAACCGCGATGCCGGCGTGGCTTTTCGAGCGGCCGCGGCCGCGGCCAAGCGACTGGCCGCACAGCAACGTCAGACCGTGGCGTATTGCTGGGGAACCGGCTGGTCCGGTGATCTTTGTCAGGGCGGAGTGGCGGGTGCCGTGGTCGGCTGTCACGGCCAGGATCTGCACCGCAAGGAGCGGCGCTTGAATCCGTTTGGGAGGCTGCTCTGGGAAAACGGCGACACCGTGGAGGACGGCCGGGTTCTCGGCGAGGCGATGAACTTCTGCCGCGACCTGGTCAACGGTGCGCCCAGCGATATCAACCCCGAGGGATTCGTCGAAGCCGTGGTTCCTCGAGCCTCGGAAGCGGGGATGATCACCGAGATCTGGGACGAGCAGCGGTTGGCCCAGGAAAAGTGCGGCTCGCTGCTGGCGGTTGCTCGAGGCTCCGACGCGCCGCCTCGACTGCTGAAGCTCCAATACCGAGGCGACCGTTCCGCCACGGTCCCCGCCCTGACGCTGGTCGGCAAGGGGGTCACTTTCGACAGCGGAGGATACTCGCTCAAACCAACCGACGGCATGAAGACCATGAAGTGCGATATGGCCGGCGCTGCGACCGTGGTCGGTGCCATGCTGGCGATCGCTCGTTTGCAGTTGCCATTGCGGGTCGACGGTGTGGTGGGGCTGGTGGAAAACCTGGTTTCCGGCCGGTCGTACAAACTGGGAGACGTACTGACCGCTCGCAATGGAACCACCATCGAAGTGCTCAACACCGACGCCGAAGGGCGATTGGTATTGGCCGATGCCCTGGACGTCGCGGTGGGCGATCGGCCGCAGCGACTGATCGACCTGGCCACACTCACCGGTGCTTGTATGGTGGCGTTGGGAACCGACACGGCCGGTCTCTTCTCCAACGATGACACCTGGTGCGACCAGTTGGCGCACGCCGCCGAGCGTGCAGGCGAACCGGTGTGGAAGATGCCGATGTTCGACTTCTACGGTGAACAGCTCCGCAGCCAAGTTGCCGACCTCAAGAACATTGGTGAGGGACGTTGGGGCGGCGCCATCGTCGCCGCCAAGTTTCTTGAAAACTTCGTGGGAGACGTCCCTTGGATCCACATCGACATCGCCGGTCCCTCCTTCTTGGATCGCCCCAAGTCGTGGATCGACGCGGGGGGAACCGCCTGCATGGTCCGTTCGCTCGTGGAGACGGCCCGCGATCTTGCGCTGACCACCAAGCCCGGCGACTGATGTTCGACTCACCCACTCACGCTCTTCCACGATCACACTCGGAGACTTCCAGTCACGGTTCGTCACGGAGGCGCTGATGCCCTGGATAGCGGAAACCGGAACTCTCGGCCGGGAAGACGTTCTCGATCTGATCGACCGGACCATCGCCGCGGCGGGCGAGCGCTGGGGCGCATCGCCGCGGCGCGTCCTGCTGCTGCCGCCCGATATTACGCGCATGCACTCGGGAAGCGGTTGGATCACGGCCGAGTTCTATCAGCGGTTGACGCGCGCCGGTGCGGAGGTTCATGTGATTCCCACGCTGGGGCAGCATGAGCCGCACACGCGAGACCAGAACCGGACGATGTTCGGCGACATCCCGGAGAGCCGCATCCATGCCCACGACTGGCGCAAGACCGTTCGCCATGTGGGAACAATCGACGCGGAAACGGTCCGCGAGATCACCGACGGGAAGGCCGATTGGGAACTGCCGATCTGGCTGAACGCGGCCGTGGTCGATACCGAATGGGACTGGATCATCAATGTGGGACACGTCGTCCCGCATGAAGTGCTCGGGTTCGCCAACCACAATAAGAACTACTTCATCGGCATCGGAGGTCAACCGACGATCTGTGCGTCCCATTTCGCCGCCGCCATGTGCGGTATCGAGAACAACCTGGGGACACTGGTGACGCCTGTGCGTCAGTTGTTCAATTTGGCGGAAGAGCGCTTCCTGTCGCATCTGCCCGACTGCTATGTGCAACTCGTGATGAAACGCAACGAACAAGGCGTGCTGATTCACAGCGGCTACTATGCCGGTGATGGTCTCGACACGTATCTCGAGGCCGCGCGCCAGTCGGCTCGCGAGAACATCACCGTGCTCGAGGAGCCGCTGCAGAAAGTCGTCTGTCTGATGCAGGGTGACGAATTCTTCAGCACCTGGGTGGCCAACAAGGCCGTCTACCGGACCCGCATGGCCGTGGCGGACGGCGGCGAACTGTTGATCCTGGCTCCCGGACTCCAGCGGTTCGGCGAGCAGCCGGAAGTGGAACAGATCATTCGCCGATACGGCTACCGGGGCACCGAACCAGTGTTGGCGGCTTACCAGCAAGATCCCATTTTGCGGAGATTCGCTCACGCGGCCGCTCATCTGATCCACGGATCCTCGGAAGGCCGATTCACCATTCGCTATGCGCCGGGCCAATTGACTCGGGAGGCCATCGAATCGATCGGCTACCAGTACGCCGATCTGGACGAAATGTTGCAGAAGTATCCGGTCGATGAACTGGAAGAAGGATTCCAGCAGCTCGATGGCGAGTCCTTCTTTTTCATTCCCACGCCGTCGATCGGTCTGTGGGCGACTCGAGCCAAATTGGGGAATCGGCTCGAGGCGATGGTGGGCGTCGATCCGATATGATATTCGAGTCGACCGAGACAAGGGGACGCTCAAGTTCACCGGCTGCTACGAACCGGTTGGAAACCCGTCGAGCATCGTGTTTGTGGAGCTTGCATGAGTGGAGCCAATGATGACGCACAAGTGGCAGGCGGTGCTGGCGGCAGCAATATTGGCAGTGGTTGGGACGTGGAATCCAGTTGGGAGCGCGCCGCATGCATGGGGCGGCGACTTTCGAGTCAGCACGTTCCGGGCCGACGTGACCATCCCGCTGGGACATCGCTGCATGGGTGTGCTGCCGACCAAGTCGTCGCGCATCGTCGATCCGTTGGAGGCTCGGGGGATCGTACTGCTCGGCGGCGAGTCGCCGGTCGTGATCGTGGTTTTCGACTGGTGCGAGATTCGTAACGACTCGTACGATCAGTGGCGGCAGGCGATTGCCGACGCGGCCGGTACGTCCCGTGAGCGGGTATTGCTGTCGTGCAACCATCAACACGACGCTCCGGTGATCGACGCGGGAGCGGCTCGGTTGTTGCGCGAGGTCGGCTTGCCGAACGAGTTGTTCGACGAGGCGTTTCAGCAGCGGGTGGTCGAGCGGGTGACGCGCGCCGTGCGGGAAAGTCTGCAGCGATCGGTTCCAGTCACGCACTTGGGGTTGGGAACAGCTCGAGTCGAGAGGATCGCCTCGAGTCGCCGGGTAGTGGACGAACAAGGGCGAGTCAGCTTTGGGCGCGGCAGCCGCAGCGGCGGCAACGCCTGGATGCGAGAAGCTCCCGAAGGCAAGATCGATCCGGTGCTGAAGATGATCAGCTTTTGGAACGGGAAGCAACCGGTGGTTGCCATTTCATGCTACGCCACGCATCCGATGAGTTATTACGGGCGAGGCGAAGTGAGTTGGGATTTCGTGGGGATCGCCCGAGACCGCATGCAGCGGTTGTTTCCCGGAACGTTCCAGATCTACGCCACCGGCTGCAGCGGCGACGTGACGGCGGGGAAGTACAACCGGGGAACGGCCGAAGACCGGGAAGCGCTGGCCGCGCGTTTGCAAGCAGGGATGATTGCGGCGAGGAAGAACACGCGGCGCGTTCCTCTGTCGCAAGTCGCTTTCCGCAACGCGCAAGTTGCCTTGGAGTTTCATCCTTCACCTGCGCTGACGGTGGCCTCGCTTCGGTCTCGCTTGCAGGACCCGTCGGCGTCGACCGAATCTCGCATCTGGGCGGCGATGGGCCTGGCCAGCCGCCAGCGGGTCGCGGCCGGGCGTAACATTGACGTCCCCTGTGTCGACTTGGGAGCCGCGCAGTTGGTGCTGCTTCCCGGCGAGGCGTTCGTGGCCTATCAATGGATGGCTCAGCGCATGCGTCCGGACTCGCTGGTGATGGCGATCGGCTACGGCGAATGCTGGCCGGGTTACATCCCCACCGACGCCGACTTTCAGGACGGTTTTGCGGACAAATGGCTGTGGGTGGCTCCGGGATCGGAGGCAAGATTGAAAACGGCGCTGAAAAAGGTGTTGCGAGACCACCACCCTTAGCCGCGTCGATGGCATCGGTATCGGCGACGGCCTGAACGCCGACATGAGCGCCGGCGTCTCCGATCACACTCGAACCTCGCCGCGGCATACGAGGGCTGAAGCCCTCGAGTCACCGATCATCGATCGGCGACGTACCGAGTAAGAGCAAGGTCGACCACTACCGGATCAGTCAGGAGGCCGGTTCCAGGTGCCGGTCGCCTTGCAGCATTTCCACGCCCGAGCCTTTGGGGATTACGACGATTCCACCCGGGCTGACGATGAAACCCCGCTGCCGGTCGAGTTCGGCATCGTAACCGATCTCCACTCCCTCGGGAATCCGCACGCCCTTGTCCAAGATGGCCCGGCGGATGCGGGCGTGCCGACCGATGGAGACTCCCTGGAACAAGATCGAATCCTCAACGCTGGCGTAGCTGTTGACCCGCACGCGAGGCCCCACCACGCATCCTTTGACGCTGCCACCGGAAATGATCGTCCCCTGGCACACCACGCTGTCGATGGCTTGCCCCCGCCGTGTCGATTGGGGATCGCTGCCGAATACGAACTTGGGTGGTGGCAGGATCGGTTGGTAGGTCCGGATGGGCCAGTCGGTGTCGTAGAGATTGAGTTGCGGATCGATACCGACCAGATCCATGTTGGCGTCGTAATAGGCGTCCAGGGTTCCCACGTCGCGCCAGTACGCGTCGCGCTTGCGGTTCTCATCGCGAAACGGGAACGCGAAGACTCGGTGATCGTGAATCACCGACGGGATGATGTTGCGGCCGAAGTCGTGGGCGCTGGCCGGGTCGGTGGCGTCATGACAGAGCCGCTCGAATAGAAACCGAGCATCGAACACGTAGATCCCCATCGATGCCAGGCAGTGGTCCGGATCGGTGGGAATCCCTTTCGGCTGGTCCGGCTTCTCTTCGAATCCCACAATGCGATCATCGCCATCGACTTCGATCACTCCGAATTGCTTCGCGCTCTCCCGGTCGACTCGCAATGCCGCAATCGTCAAATCGGCGCCCTTCTCCTGGTGATATTCCACCATCGAACGGTAGTTCATCTTATAGATGTGGTCGCCGGCCAGGATCACCACATGCTGAGGATGGTGCTTTTCGATGGCGTAGATGTTCTGGTAAACCGCGTCGGCCGTTCCCTGGTACCAGTGTTCGTCGATCCGCTGTTGCGGGGGGACGACGTCGATGAACTCGCCCAATTCCCAGCAGAAGAAACGCCGCCAGCCGAGGTTGATGTGCCGGTCGAGACTCATCGCCTTGTACTGCGTGAGCACCAGCATTTGCCGGATGCCGCTGTTGAGGCAGTTGGAGAGGGCGAAGTCGATGATGCGATATACGCCACCAAAGGGTACGGCCGGCTTGGCTCGATCTCGAGTCAACGGCTCGAGTCGCGAACCTTTCCCACCCGCCAACACAACGGCCAGTACGCCTTTCATGAATCCTCCCATCGCGGCCCGCGGCCTGCATCGTTCCGTCCCGACGGAGAACGCCCGGGTCGATCGGCGCCACCATCCGTTTTCCTCAACAGCCGAACCATCCACGGCTCATTCGGAGTCCACGGTCCTATTATCGGCCAGCCGAGTCCCGTTGCAAAGGGTGGGGTTCCAAAGGACCTTTGCGCCGGGAACGCCGGATGCACCGATCGTGACGGCTGTCTAGCGGCACCAGCGGCGCAACCACTGTTCCAGCACCAGCAGCGCCCACAGACGGTAGGCGTGATTGAAGACCCCGGTTTCGTGCTCGTCCACCAGCCGCGAAACCTCTTCTTTCCGGAACCAGTCGCCGGTGCGCGCGTCGGTGCCCAACAACAGGTCGTGAGTCATTTCCCGCAGTTCGTGCCGAAACCAATAGTCCAGCGGAACGCCGAAACCCATTTTCGCACGCCGAAACACCGAACGGGGCAGTGCTCCGGCGAACGCCCGCCGCAGCATGCACTTACCTCGAAGACGACGAAACTGCCACGAGAGCGGCAGCGACAAGGCCAACTCGACCAGACGGTGGTCGAGAAACGGCTGGCGGCACTCCAGCGAATGTGCCATCGTGGCGATGTCGACTTTGGTCATCAGGTCGCACGGCAAATAGGTTCTCAAATCGGTCCAAGCCGCTGCCTCCACGGCCGGACGCTTGGCCGCTTCGAGCCACGATGCTCGGAGAAAATCGAGCGGATCTTGCTGACCCAACGAGTCGACGAACTCGTCGCGGTACAGTGCGGCTCGACGGTTCTCCGCGAAAATGGCGATCCAGTCGCCGTATCGACGAAGAGGCGAAGCCGCCAAAGCCTCGCAAAAACGTTTCCACTGCCGCCACTTCGATTTTTGCCGGGCCGGAGCCGGCAGTCGTTGCCAAAACGCATGAGCCAACAACGGACGCAGTGCGGGCATCCGGTCGATCCGATCGGCCAACGCCACCGCGCGATAACGCGGGTACCCCAAGAACAGCTCGTCGCCGCCGTCCCCGGACAAACAGACCGTGACCGATTGCCGGGTCATCTCGGCCAGGTACCATGTCGGAATGGCTGAACTGTCGGCGAACGGTTCGTCGTAGTGCCACACCAGTCGTTCGAGAATCTCAATCGCCTTCGGTTCCACCTGCTGCTGGCAGTGATCGGTTCCAAGTGCCCGGGCGACTTCCGCCGCATAGCCGGATTCATCGTATTCCTTGACGGGAAAACCGATCGAAAACGTGCGGGTGCCGCCGTCTCCGAGCTGCTGCATCCGGGCGACGATGATCGAGGAGTCGACGCCTCCAGATAGAAACGCGCCCAGCGGCACATCACTCTGCAAACGCAAACGCACCGAGTCATCCATCAGCCGCTTGAGCTCATCGACGGCATCGTCGCGAGTTCCCTCGAATCTCCGCCGCAAGTCGGGTTCCCAGTATCTGCCGATCTCCAGCCGATCATCGCGATAGACGGCGAAGCAAGCTGGCGGCAATTTGTCGATGCCCGCAAAGATCGTTTCAGGATGCGGTACGTACTGCCAGGTCAGATAGGCGTCGACGGCCGTATGCCGAATGTCTCGTCCCAGATCGGCATCCAGCGCTAACAGGCTCTTGAGTTCACTAGCGAAGGCCAGGCGCCCGGAGGTGTGCGCGTAGACGAGCGGCTTTTGCCCCATGCGGTCTCGAGCCAGTACGAGTTGCCGCCGGCGCGCATCCCAGATGGCGATGGCGAACATGCCGTTGAGATGCGCAAAGCAGTCCGTTCCCATGTCTTCATACAAGTGAACGATCGTCTCCGCATCGCCTCGAGTACGAAACCGGTGCCCGGCACCTTCCAGTCGTCTGCGCAACTCTTTGAAGTTATAGATCTCACCATTGAACACCCCCCATACCGTCTCGTCTTCATTGCGGATCGGCTGATTGCCCGTCTCCAAATCGATGATGGCCAGTCGCCGGAAACCGAGAGCCACCCCGGGACACTGCCGGCTGGCGCCGGCATGGTGCAGGTCGCGCCGCATCATGCCTTCGTCGTCGGGACCGCGGTGCCGCAGGGCGTCGGTCATCCGCGCGAGTTCGTCCCGGCTGACCGCCAGTGGTTCACGCGTCCACACTGCACCGGTAATGCCGCACATGACTCGCCTACGACTCCGCTGGTGTCCGCGAAACGCGCTCGCCGTCGGCCACGCGACGATAGAGCTGGACGTATTGCCGCACCATCGATTCCACGGAAAACTCGCGGGCGATGCGTTCGGCGGCCGCCTGTCCGACGGAAGCCGCTTCCGCGGGATGTTCGAGCACCCAACGGGCCCGCCGCGCGTATTCGGCCCGCTCTCCCACGGGAACCAGCCAACCGGTGCGTCCGGGAAGGATCAGATCGCGGTTGCCCGGAATGTCGCTGGCGATCACCGGCAAACCGGCGCGCATCGCTTCCATCAGGGCATTGGATTGCCCTTCATAGCCGCTGGCCAGCCAAAACAGATCGAGTTGGGGAAGCCAGTCGACCACATCGTCGCGGTGGCCGACGAAGAACACCCGCCCTCGCAGTTTGAGTTCGTCGCGCAGCGCGGCCAGCGACCGGCGGCGCGGACCTTCGCCGACAAACAGGAAGAACACGTCGTCCCGGACCACTCGCAACAGTTCCGAAGCCCAGATCAAATCCTCGGTGCGTTTCTGAGGCCAGAGTCGGCCGATGCCGGCGACCAGTTTGGCGTCTGCGGGCAGATCGAGTTCTTTCCGCCAGTCGATGGTGGCGGCGTCCGAGCGGGTTGGCGCCGGTTCGATGGCATTGGGGATCACCACGAACTGTGCGGGGTCGATGCCGTGCTTGGCATAGAACTCGACCACGCCGCGGCTGTTGGTGACCAGGCAGTCGCTGCGCCGTGCCAGGTAGCGGTCGATGGCGAATTCGCAACCTACCTTCCAATGATCGGCGCACCGTTCGGCGCCGATGATGTGCGGCACCTTGGCGGCTCGAGCCGCCGAGCGACCGTAGGCGTTGGCGGCGAATAGCCAGGTATGGACGATGTCGGGCCGGAGGCGGCGCAACAGGCGAACGGCGCGGTTCCACGCCAGTGGATCGAGTTTGAAACGCTTGCGGAGCGATTCGACGGTAATCCCGGCTCGTTCCAAATCGGCCCGATAGGGACCGTCTCGTGTCAACGTACAGACCGTGACGGCAAACTCGTCGCGAGGCAGATGGGTGGCCAACAGCGTCAACTGTTTCTCGGCGCCTCCGCGGTCGAGCGTCGGAATCATCAGGACGAGTCGGATCATGGAGTTCTCGAAAGTGGGGAAGCGGCTACGCTCCCATCGCTTGATCGACGACTCGGCGCGTTTTTTCCAGACCTTCGCGGCATACGTCGGCGGCGTCTCGTTTCCAGTATTCGGCGTTGAACAACTCCAGCGACAGAAAGCCGCGGAAACCGACGGTCGCGAGCGTCTTGAGGATATGGGCCAGGGGCGCGACCCCATCGCCGGGGAAGACGCGCGCCCCGTCTCGGATTTCCTCCCGAGGTGGAGTCGCCGGGTAATCGTTGATGTGGAACAGGTGGACGGCGGTTCCCGCCAGCAGGTGGAGTCCGCTGAAACCGCTGCCACCTTTGTAGAGATGGAACACATCGGGCAAAACGGCGGCATCCTCGCGCCCCGACTCGCAAGCCACGTACAACACCTCCCCTAACAGGTGAAGCGTCTTGGAATGTCCCCACAGTTCCAGTTGCGGTTGGACGCCTTCGTTCTCGCCGACCTCCAGCAGTGCCGCGTAACGTTCGGCCAACGCATCGAGTGACAAGGATACGTCGGTGGCGCCGACGGGGGGCGCCGCGATCTTGTCGCCGCCGATGGCGCGGACCAGGGCCATGTCGCGCTTGGCCTGCTCGAGTCCCGCCTTGCGCTGCTGGGCATCGTCCACGCACCAGCGAGGAAAGCCGATCGCACTGACGACCTCCAGGCCGCTGTCCGCCAACCGGCGCTTCAGTTCGCCCAAATTCCCGCCGCCGTCCCGGTAGGCTTCCAGCTCGCGTATCCACGGTTCGATGCCGTCGTAGCCGGCCTGGGAGGCCAGCGAAACGATCTCGGGCAGTGTTGGCTGCTGCCCGCGGACGGTGCTGGTATTGAGGGCGAAGCGGAAGGTCGGTGTTGGGGCGTGAGCGGCCCCGACGGTCGAGGCGAGGAACGGAAATGTGGCGCTCATGGCGGCTCCCATCGCGGTATGGTGGAACATCTGTCGGCGAGTCGTGCGGTGTCGGCCGGCCATCAGATCATCTCCTTGGTGCGAAAACAGGGCGATCCACCTTCTATCATAGTTGGGCTCGGTTCTGCCGCCATTGTCGCACGACTCCGATGGCGAGCAAGATCACCGCCAGCGGGATCACGAAATAGAGCATCAGCAGACTGAAGCGAGACGTCTGAGAATTGCTCGAGTCCTCCAGAAAGCGAAACAACAAGTAGGCGGCGTAGAACGCCAACAACATCCCCCCTTCCACTCGGGATATCACGTGTCCCGTGTAAAAGATGGGCCAACAGAGCAGGGCCACCCCTACCATGATCGGCAGATCGAAACGGATGGCACTGTTGGAAATGGGAATGCCGATGGGCGAGAGAGCCGAGCAGAGGCCGAGGACCAGCAACAAGTTGAACACGTTGCTTCCCACGATGTTTCCCACCGCGATATCCCGCTTGCCGCGGATGGTGGCGATGACCGACGTGGCCACTTCCGGCAACGATGTGCCGACCGCCACGATGCTGAGCCCGATCACCAATTCGCTGACCCCTAGACTGCGTGCAATCGCGGTGGCGCCGTTGACGAGCCACTCGGCGCCTTGGACCATTAGCGCCAGCCCCACGATGATCAGGGCGATATCGCCCACGTATTGGATCATCACGGGAATCTTCACGGGGCCGGCTCCGTGAGCTTCCACCTCCTCTTCCATGGTCGGCCCTGCTTGGCGTCCGCGGTAAACGGCGCCGATCGTGTAGATCAGCGAGCCGGCGAACAGACACGCCCCCTCGATCCGGCCGATCACGCCGTCCAGTGCCATCAGCAGCACGACCAGCGAAACGGCGATGACTTGGGGGACCGCGCGGCGCAGTACGGTCCGGGAAACGGCCAGCGGCAGCATGACGGCCGAGACGCCGAGCACCAACAGGATGTTGGCGATGTTGCTTCCCACCACATTGCCGATGCTGATTCCGGGCTCGGGCGGATCGGCCCAGACCGCGCGGATGCTGACCGCGGCTTCCGGAGCACTCGTCCCGTAGGCGACGATCGTCACTCCGATCACCAGCGGCGAAATGCCGACGGCGGTGGCCAGGCGCGATGCCCGACGCACCAACAGCTCGGCGCCGAAAATGAGAAAACCAAAGCCCAATACAAAACAGAATGCCTCTAACCCGTCCATGCTCTTGCCTTGCCGGGTAGCGAATCGTTCGTTTCGAAACGGCGGGGGAAGTAGAGGACGATCTCGGTGCCCTGATTCCCCGTCTCGCCGACTTCAATGGCTCCGCCGTGCGCTTCCATGTACCGGTGGGCCAGTGCCATTCCCAGTCCGGTGCCTTTGCTCTTGGTGGTGTAGAACGGCTCGAAGATCCGCCGCCGCTGCTCCGGTCCCATGCCCTCGCCGTTGTCGCAGACCCGCACCCGCACCGCCTCGCCCTCTTTCGAACGACTCCGTTCGGCGATCACCACGATCCGGACCGGATCGGTCCGGCAAGCGGCCAGCGAGTTCTCCAACAGATTGCGAAAAACCTGGACAATGCGGAAGTGGTCGAACGCCAACTCCAGATCGACGTCGTGGGTCTCCTCACGAAACTCGACGTCGCGGCCTCGCCACTGGTCCTCCAGCAACCGCCAGGCTTCCCGCCAGGCTGAGGAGAGCAGGGCGGTGCTGAGATCGAGTCGGATTTCGGCAGCGTAACTGCGAACCTCCTCCAATAGCAGGTTCAGATGGTGGCCCGCCTTCTGGATCCGAGCCACGCATTGCAGTGCCGTGGGATTGCCCTCCAGTTCGCCTTCCAATACCTCCGAGTTGGCTTGGATCCGTTGCAACGCGTTGCGGCTTTCGTGAGCCAGCCCGGTGCTCATCCGGCCGATGGCGGCCAGCCGTTCGGCCTGCAGAGCTCGAGCCTGGGATTGGTGGAGTTCCGTGATGTCGTGTCCCACCGCCAGCACACCTACGGGACGTCCGTGCGTGTCGCTGAGGACCTTGTTGGACCAACTGATCAGCCGCTCTTCCCCATCGCACGTGAGGATGGGAGAGATGGCTCGCGTGGGCGCACCGTCTTTCAGCATGGCTTCCAGCAATCCCCGCAGCTTCTCCCGCTCCTCGCACGGCAGGAACCGATCGAACCACGATTGCCCGGCCACATCATCCAACTGATAGCCCGACAGCTCGGCGAAGTAGGGATTGAAGCGAACGATATGACCTTCGGTGTCGAGTACCAGGATGATTGCCTGAGCGTGTTCGAGCAGACCTTCGGAAAACTCCCGCTCCTGATGCAGTACCGCTTCGAACCTCCGCCGCTCGGCCCGCTGCTGCCGCGCCAAATGTTCCGATTCGTAGGCGTGCTCGATCAGCGCCTGATCGATGTCGATCAGTTTGTTGAGCGAAGCGACGTGAGAGGTGAGGCCGGCCGAGTCTCCCTGCCAGCCCGACATGGCCGCTTCGATCAAGTGGCCGCGCACCCGCCCCAGCCCCAGAGCCATGTAGACCTGCGGCACGCCGATCTCGACGTGGCGCCGCCCCGCGCGCCAGCGGCTGTGGACATATTCCCGAGTCAACTCGACGGCAAACAGTTCCTCGAGCCACTGTCGCAGAGACACGCGCAGTCGCGCGACGCGCTCTTGGCTCCGCAGATGGTCGGCTGTCACCGGTTCACGCAACAAATCGTCATAAAACGAATCGACCACACGGTCGAACGACGGTTCGATCAGCGACGCCAGGCGGCGCACACGATCCGCGTCCTGCCGGCTCCAGCGCACGAACTTCAACAGCCGTTCGAACTGTTCGTATAACTCTCGTTCGTTCATTTCTTCTCCCGTCCGCCACGGCCCCGCCCGATCTGCGGAAGATGCTCGCCACCGACCAACTCCAGCAGCAACACGCGACGGGAAAGAATCCGTTTCGCCCAGGCGACACCGGCCACATCGGCACGCAGGTCCGATCGATCCAAGCCCGTCCCGCCATTGGCATCGCGGAGTTCCTTGAGCACACCGGCGACCGTCGCGGCGCCCGGGCCGTAGCGAGCCGTCAACATGGCGGAGACGAAAAAGTGGAGCGCCCAATCGTGACGGCCGCCCAGCGTGACACCCTTCACGTGCCGCAGTCGCACAGATCGTTCTTCCTCGGTTTCCAGAGTGCGGATCCAGTTCCCCACGGCGGGCGTCTGCCTGACCAGATCGGTGTCATCAAAGCCGATCCCCAATGCGATCAAGAACGCTCGCGGACCGATGTCGGCCGGCAACGACTGAGTGGCAATCGCCACTCGCCGAACGTACCACTGCGTGAGAGCCTGCCCGGTCGTCCCAACCGGAGCCGGATTGCGAAATTCTCCAAGCAGCGCCGATACCGCTTGAGCCAACGGATCGAGTACCGGTGTCGGACTGGTGGTTCCGCTCGGCCGAGGAGCCGGCCTGGTTGGAGCCGGCTTCTCGGGCCGCGCAGGAGAATGCGGCGAGGAGACCTGTTGCGGCGATTGGATCCTGGCCAGGATCCTTTTGAGTTGGGACACTCGAGCCGCCACGGTCGGGCGGAATACATCGGGCGTGCGGCCGGCGTGCAGTTCCGTTACGTAATGGTTCATGATCAAAGCGTTGATCGGATCGAACACGATCCGAAATCCGCGCATCCGGGCTCGACCGTCGGCCAGTCGCGGCCGCATCACCGACCGACCGTGCAGCACGTGCACGGCACCGAAGTAGTGTCCCAGCTCGTGAACCAGTACCTCCAGTTTCTCGGGCTCGGACATCCGACCCGCTCGCTCACGCACCAGCACATGACGCCCCAAGGATCCCCGGATGATTCCCAAATGAGGAGTCTCCCGGTCCAACGTCCGATACTGGCTGGCGAATCCGATTGCCAGTTGAGCCGGTCCGGGTTCCACAAGACGTTCAAACGCCAGCGCACCGTCCTTCAGACCGGCCGTTTCGGCCGGAGATTCCCATCGGTCAAATGCGATCACCCGCAAACGGACGCGGCAGGTTCGCTCCAAGATGCGTGAGGCCGCCTCCACGCGAGCTTTCAAGACTCGCTGCCACACTCGATCGACCGTGGGGTCGTCGTCGTCCACCAGCACCTTGACGGTCAACTCGGTGATTTCGGGAACACCGGGGTAGGCCGAAGGATCGACCTCTCCCAGCTCGATCGATCGGAGTGCCCGCTCCTCGCCCTCTCCCGACCAGAAATAGGCGCCTCCCGGTTGTACCCAGTACGATCGCCCGTTCGACGCTTCGGCCCGATTGTCCTCGGGACGCAACTCGGCTCCTCGCCCAACCCACACTGCTGCCACGTCACCGGGCGGCAAGGCCAACTTGCGGGGCTCCGATGGCTGCGTCCCCGACTCGGCCGGCTTCTCCGGCTGACCGTCTTGCATGAGGGCCGAAACCAAATGGACTTCAAACGTCGCCGGCTGGGGAGTGAGGTTGGCGACGACCGCGACCTGGGCTGTTGCCGCAGAGCTGGCCAGACACAAAGGGATGCCCCACGCAAGCAGCGGCGCCCAACGCTCGGAAAGGCTCCGTGGCCGGCACGTGCGGCCGGTTATTGTCGTCGCCCGCATCACAGAGTCTCCTACTAAAGAGGTTGTCGCCAGTCTCCATGCCGCATGGAACGTGTCCGAGGTTGGGAAGCGGCACCGCAGGCTTGGTTCCAGGCTCGAAAATGCTTGGTTCCCCTCGCAGCCCCCATCGATGGTAACCGCCCGATGCATGAGGCGATAGTCTTAGAGCCTGTAAGAAAACCCGCCGCGCCGCTTCCCGGTCTCGGGCGTGTTGCCTGCGGCCCGGAGTTTGGGGACAGCCTCTTATCTGTCACCGTTTGGTTTCGGCCGAGGTTATACGTCGCGACGGGCCTACCGAGACTCCGGCGGCAAGATGTCGAACCGTACGGGAGCCCGGAACACCAGTTCGGCGGACTGGGCGAACCACTCACGCTGTACGCCGAACTCCCACTTCCGTACCCACTCGACCGCGGCGTCGTCCAAAATCCGGTGGCCGCTGGACCGGTAGACTCGAGCTGCCGTGACTCGTCCGGTTTCGTCGATCGTCACCAGCACTTCTACGACTCCCTCGATTCCCGCGCGAAATGCCGCCGGAGGATAGACCAGTGGCGGGACGCGCTTCTTTGTCGGGACCGCTCGGCGCCTTACTCCCAGGTCTTGCCGCAGCGCAACGCGTCCGGCCAGCGACGCCGGCGAAGGAGTCCGTCGCCGTGGTTGGGCGAGCGAGAGGCTGCCGCCTGCTTCCGAAGGATGAGATTCTCTCATGTCACGAACCAGCGAGAGCGGGGAAACGCCGGCAGGCGAGACGGGAGAAATCTCCCGACGAACGCTCGGCTCCTCCCCGATAGCCTCGTCGGTCCGCACCGACCTTGTCCGTGGCCGGACGACTTCCGTTTCCACTTCGGGTTCCCAGTCGGGAGCCGCCGCCGACCGCACGCCGGCCGTCATCACAATGGTCGCACTCTCACCCGTTTGCAACTCCAGTGTCAAACGCGGTCCAGCCGACGTCCCCTGCCCTGCCATCCAGAGCCCCCCCAGTATGGCGACATGGGTGACGAGGCTGACAGCGATCGCCACCCACCACTGAGCGCTGGGGGCGCCGGGAGAGGAGATCACAGAGATGACCGAGCCGCGAGTCATGGTGGAGTTGTCGACTGCCCAAGTCCGGTTGACCAAGCCGGCGATTTCCGGCCGTCGCGTATTCTAGCGTGGGTGTTCTTCCTGCTGTAAGCCGACCTTCAGGAGCGACTCCGGTCGCGGGGAGAGTGGGGCAGCCGCTAGCCGACTTTCTGGAATGGATCACTGGGGAATGGGGATGCCCATTTCTTGCATGAGCATCTTCATGTCCTCCCAGACGGGGCGTTTGGCCGAGGGATTTCTCAGTAGATACGCCGGATGGTAGGTGGCCAGAACTCGAATCCCGCGGTACCGGTAGAAACGGCCTCGCAGCTTGCCGATGGAGGCCGTGGTGTTCAGCAGCGTCTGAGCGGCCGAAGCTCCCAGGCATACCAGAAACTCGGGACGGATGATCTCGAGTTGCCGGTCGAGAAAAGGGCGACAATTGGCGGCCTCTAGAGGATGCGGAGCCCGGTTGCCCGGCGGACGGCACTTCAAGACATTGAGGATGTAGACCTCCTCACGCTTCAACCGGCAGGCTTCGATGATCCGAGTCAGCAACTTGCCGGCTCGCCCCACAAAAGGTTCCCCCAGCCGGTCCTCGTCGGCTCCCGGCGCCTCGCCCAGGAAGCAGAGTCGGGCCATCGGGTTTCCAACACCGAACACCGTTTGTGTTCGGTGGTCGGTCAACTCCAGACATCGGGTGCAGGCAGCCACCTGCTGTCGAAGTTGCTCCAATGCGGCAATCCGCTCGGCCTCGGGAAGCGGCTCGCCGAGAAGCAGATCGTCGGCGTCGGAGATGGCGGGAACCGAGTCCCTGGCTTGGTTGGTTTTCTTGGCCATAGCGACTCCCTGCGGCTGAGACATCGATCGTGCGGCGACCGGATCGGCTTGATCAGTCGTAGAAGGTTCCACCCACCACTCGAGAATGCCGGCTCGCCGCAGGTCTTCCAGCAGAAGTCGGCGAACAAACGAATTGACAGGATCGGCTGGAAGTGAAGGATTCATCCAGAGGGCTCCCTCGGTCAGTGGCACGATCGCCCGTCGGCCTGGCGCCGGCGGTGGCGACGGGCGGGCCCCGCGGTTCCAGTATCCCCGGGTGGCCTGCCCGATTATGATAGTAGAATCATGGCAGTTCCACAGGTCGCAATCATCGGACGCCCCAACGTGGGCAAATCGAGCGTCTTCAATTGGCTGGCCGGTCGCCGTCTGGCCATCGTCGACGACATGGCCGGAGTGACGCGCGACCGAGTCAGTACGTTGATCCAGGAGGATGGCCGCTTTTTCGAGCTCATCGACACCGGCGGATTGGGAATCCAGGACATCGACAACCTCACCGAGGAGGTCGAGTTTCAGGTGGAATCGGCCATCGAAGCCGCCGACTTGGTGCTGTTCGTCGTCGATACCCGATCGGGCATCACGCCGCTGGACGAGGCCGTCGCCCGCCGCCTCCGTTATGTCGACAAGCCCGTGGTCTGTGTCGCCAACAAGACCGATACCGCCAAATTCGATCCCGAAGCGGACGAATTCTACCGGCTGGGTCGAGGCAAACTCGTCCGGGTCTCGGCCCATCAAAAACGGAACCGCGATGCGCTGATGCAAGCCATTCTCGAGCAGCTCCCCGCAGCTCGGGACGAGGCCCCCAGCGAACCGCTCATGAAAATGGCCATCGTAGGGCGGCGCAACGCCGGCAAGAGCACCTTCGTCAATACGCTGGCCAAGGCCGAGCGGATGATCGTCAGTGAAATCCCCGGGACGACTCGGGATAGCGTCGACGTCCGATTCGAACTCGATGGCAAGGCTTTCATCGCCATCGATACGCCGGGGTTGAAAAAGAAAAAGAGCATTGCTCGAGATATCGAGTTTTACGGCATGCACCGAGCTCAACGCAGCATCCGCCGGTCCGACATCGTGCTGATGTTCTTCGATGCGGCCGAGCCGATCGGGAAGGTCGACAAGCAACTCTGCAAGTACATCGCCGACCAGTTCAAACCCTGCATCTTCGTCGTCAACAAGTGGGATCAGTTCGCCAAGCAACTGCCCACCGAAAAGTGGGTTCACTACCTCCGCGACACGTTCCCCATGATGTGGTACATGCCGATCGCCTTCATCACCGGCAAGACCGGCAAGAACATGAAAGCGCTGATCAACCATGCACGGATGCTGCACAAGCAGGCACACCAGCGAGTCAGCACCGGAGAACTCAATCGACTACTCAAACGGGCACTCGAATACCACGCTCCGCCCCTGTACCGACACCGGCGACCGAAAATCTACTATGCCACTCAGGTCGGCGTGGCTCCTCCCACTATCGTGCTGCTGTGCAACAATCCCGCCGCGTTCGCGCCGGACTACCGGCGTTATCTGCTGAGCTTTTTCCGTGAGGAACTCCCGTTCGGCGAAGTCCCCATCAAACTCTATCTCCACAAGCGGTCTCGGCAGGACAAGCGGGACGAGATCGGTTCATCCTCCCATCAATAGAGATTGATCTTTGAGCCGCGTCGCGGCATTGCTATACTGGCGACGCAGCGCGACAGGGGAGCGGGGGCGAGAAGCAACAGGGAAGGTCTCAGGTCTGAAACAAAACCCACCGTCTCGCTTTCCCACATCGGGCATGTCGTTTACGGCATGGAGTTTTGTGACAGCCTCGGAATCGTTTTGAAGGCCATGGATGCTGAGATGACGCGGCGGGCTCGATCGAAGGAAAACTGGTTCGGCGCGAGTCGTTTGCTGGGGCTGTTGCTGTCGGCGCTGTTGGCAGGGTGCGGAACGACCCGTTTACAGCGAGCGACTCAGCAGATGGTGCTGTCGGATGCGGTGGACCGCGCCGTATCGCAACTCGACTTCTCCCCCCTCAAAGACCGCAAGGTCTATCTGGACACGACCTACATTCGCCAGATCAAAGGGATCGACTTTGTCAACGCTCCCTACATTATCAGTTCCTTGAGACATCGGCTGACGTCATCGGGTGCCTTGTTGACGGACAACAAGGGGGAGGCGGACGTGGTGGTGGAACCGCGGGTCGGGGCGTTGGGCTACGACGGCCACGACGTGACCTATGGGATTCCGCCCAGTCGGCTGTTGAGTACGGCTTCGGTGCTGGTTCCCAATGCTCCCCAGCTTCCGCCGATTCCCGAGATTTCCGTAGCCAAGCGATCGGACGAGGTGGGCGTTGCCAAGATCAACGTGTTTGCCTATGAGCGGGCGACGGGCGAGCCGCTGCGGGGTTGGAAGACGGCGATGGCCAAGAGTTCGGCTCGTTCGACCTGGGTGTTCGGGGCGGGCCCATTCCAGAGTGGCTCGATTTATTCCAATCCCATGTTTGTGGGACAGGAGATTCACATTCCGCGCCTGGCCGCTCCCCGCCTTCCCACACCATCGGGAATCGCTCGCTTGATCTCTCATGACGAAGAGGCGGACGAGGAGGGTGAAGCGGACCACGAACACGAATCGGACAGTCCGGCCGACGACGCGGTGGCCGACGATCAGACGCCACCCGATGGCGAATCGGATTCCGCGAAGCAAGGCGCCGAAAAAGATGCCTCGCAGAAGGCGTCATCCGCTTCGCCGCCGGCGAAGTCCGCCGCTTCTTCGACAGCCAATCCGGAGAAACCCGCTCCAGCCGACTCGGCGTCCAAGAAGCAGGGACAGGAGCAGAAGGAGAAGCAACCATGAGTCGCGGGCGCGCTGCCGCGGAGACCGGCACCGACCGCGACTGTCCGCCGCCGAAACGCGTGCTGATTACTCGGCTGAGCGCCATCGGGGACTGCATTTTGACACTGCCATTGGCGTGTGCGGTGAAGCGCGCGTTCCCCAGTGCCACGATCGAGTGGATCGTCGAGCCGCCCTCGGCACCCCTTCTGCAAGGCCACGACTGCATCGACCGATTGCACGTGATCCCCAAGCAGTGGCTGAAGTCTCTGTCCCAAGTGGCGCGGATCCGGCGGCTTCTGCGCGAGCGGCGATTCGACTGCGTGCTCGATCCCCAAGGACTCACGCGAAGTTCGCTCTTAGGTTGGCTTTCGGGAGCTCCGCTGCGCGTTTGCCTGACGCGCCCCGAGGCTCGCGAAATCGCGCCGATGTTGGCGACATGCACGGCTCGCCCCGACTCGCCTCATGTGACCCAGCGGCAACTGGCGCTGCTGAAGCCGCTGGGAGTCACCACGCTGGAGGTGGAATTCCGCTTACCGATCTACTCGGAAGCCGCGGAGCAGGTCGACCGCTGGCTCGACTCGCAGTCGCTCGGCCGCTTCGTGGTGATCAACCCGGGCGCTCAGTGGCCGACCAAGTTGTGGGTGCCTAAGCGGTTTGCGGAAGTGGCTCGGCAGCTCGAGCGGGAAACCGATTTGCCGGCGGTCGTGGTATGGGCGGGGGACGCCGAACGGGAGATGGCCGAGGCGATCATGGCCCAGGCAGGCGGCCGAGCCATCCTGGCGCCGGCGACGTCGTTGACGGAGCTGGCGGAGTTGCTGCGACGTGCTCGGCTATTCGTCAGTTCCGATACGGGGCCGCTCCATTTGGCGGTTGCAGCCGGGACCCCCGCGGTGGGACTTTACGGTCCCACGCGTCCGGAAGTGTGCGGGCCGTTCGGTCGCCCGCACCGAGCCGTCCAGGCCTGGTATCA
>JALSIV010000183.1 GCA_026989685.1 Pirellulaceae bacterium
CGTGTGAGCCGGCAGCAGGTATTGGAAACTGACTCGCAGGGCGTCTCCGACCGTGACACGACCTTGTCTGTCGATGTCGTATTCGTCGACTTTGATGATCACGTCCCAATCCTTGAGAGGATAGGACTCGTCCTCCTTCAACGGTCGTTGGATCATCATTCCGCCCATCGAGACGTCGAGTTTGAGCCGTTGGCGGAGCGCCGGGTTCTCGACGGTTTGCATGGCATCCAGCAACACCGGCTTGCCGTCATACCGTCCGTCCTCGATGTCTTTCAGGAAGATTTCCACTTCCTCGGTCGGAATCAGATAACCGATGTTGTCTGCGTTGCCAACTCGACTGAACACCACGCCGACGATCTTACCATCCACCAAGGCCGGGCCTCCGCTATTGCCCGAGTTGAGTGCGGCGTCGACTTGGATGCGCAAACCAAACACGCCGTATCGGTAGTGGACGTACTCGATCCGTGAAACGATTCCTTCGGTCACCGAAATCTGTTCACCGCCGATCGGATAACCGTAGGCGTTCACCGTCTCCTTGACCTTCGGCCGCTCGGTCGCCAACGGCAACGGCGGGCGACCTTCGAAAAAGGAAGGGTCGGAGACCTCGAGGAGTGCCAGGTCCATCCCGGGAGCGATGGCCACGATCTTGGCGCGCACTCGAGCCGGCGAGCGGTGAGCCTGAACCATCACGCGGCTGGCGTACATGACGACATGCGCGTTGGTCAGAATCCGATTGCCGGCGATGATGGCGCCCGAGCCGGAAACTTCCGTCGCGTTCGACCGTGTCCAGGGCCGAGAAAAACTGGGGGTGCGCCGCGTCGTGTAGATCTTGACGACCGAATCGCGAACATCGGCGGTAGCCGCCACCGAACAGGACGCGGGCAGACAGCCCGCCAGACCGACAAGAAGCAATCCAGCCCATCGATTCGCCATGGCCCATGTTCTCCACTTGCCCAAGAGTCTCTCGTTTCCAAGATACCGCGCAACGACGCTGCAATGGTGGCCGCCCCATGGGGTCACGATACCGCGCCGCGGGAGCGGGGGCGAGACGGGGAGCGGACGAAGGAGCCGGCGGCGACTACAATGGAGGTGGTTTCCATCCGCGGGAAACCGGGCGGCCGGTGAATCCGACTCATCTTGCCGCCGTCCCCGACACCGCTGAAGAGAATCGTGCTTTCTGTCCTATCGGGTGTGGATCCACTCATGAATTCCTGCAACACTCGCGTCGCTTCGCCTCCGATTGGTGCGGCGCCCAAATCGTCGTTTTTCGGGGTCCGTGTCCTGTTGCTGCTGGTGGTGGCGGTGGTGGTGTCGAGCCCAGCCCGAGGCGATCCCAAACCGCGGCGCCTGGTCGTGGCCACATGGAACCTGGAGTGGTTCTACGACGAGTACCGAGGCGACAACCGCTCGGATCTGGCCAAGAAGCAGTCGGCTCCCTCCCGTCAGGCCTGGGAATGGAAACGGAATGCGGTCGCCGATGCAATCGCCCAGATTCGCCCCGATATCCTGGCCGTGCAGGAGGTCGAAAACCGCAACGTGTTGCGCTACCTGTGCCAGCGCATCGACCGCGAACATGGGATCAAGTACCGGATCGCCTTCATCGAAGGATACGATGTTTTCACCGAACAGGACGTCGCCATCCTCTACCGTTCGGGACTGGTGTCGTACTGTCGCCACGAACAAAGTTGGGAGATGTTCCGCAGCAAAAAGTACTATAACGTGTCGAAACACATCGCCGGCCACTTCGAGTGGGGCGAAGGTGCGGACAAAGAGCATCTGGCGCTGATGAACGTCCATCTGCGTTCGCGAGCCGAGGGAGCCGAGGTGCGCCGCCGTCAAGCCCGATTGGTTCATGCCTGGACCAGCCGATGGCTCGAGGCCGGCCATCACGTGATCGTCACCGGCGACTTCAATGCGGAGCAGCAAGCCGACGATCGGTCGGCACATCGTACGATCGGCATTCTCACCGGAAAAGAGACTCCGAGTGCGGCCGATGACCTGATCGATCTGCACGTGCGGCTGCCGCGGGAGCGGCGGCGCACCCATCTCCTGCCGGGAAAGCAATTCGACCGCATCCTCGTCAGCCCATCCTTGTTGCCGGACCATTCCTCTGGAAGCCGTTTCCGCAAAAGACTGGTGTTGCAGTCGATCCGCGTCGAGCCGCAGCTCGTCATTCGCGGCAAACGAGACGGAGAGGAACATTGGAAGCGCTATTTCGAGTTGCCGGAGCGCGAGCGGGACGTGAGTGATCACTATCCCGTCGTCGCCACGTTCGAGTGGAGGCCATAAGTGCGACACAATCATCGTGGATGCCGAAGTCGATGCTTGACGACGTCGCTTGATCGAGTCGCTTCGCCATGGGATCGTGCCGTCGCCGGAAAAGTCGCGGCCCTGCTGGTTGGGCTTGCGCTGTTCTCGAGCCATCCGGCTCGCAGCGAGAATTGGCCTCAGTGGCGGGGTCCCGAGGGGACGGGCATCAGTCGCGAACGGGGGATCCCGCTGATCTGGAATGCTCAACGGAGTATCGTCTGGAAGGCCCAGTTGCAGCGGTGGGGCAATAGTACGCCGGCCATTTGGGAGTTTCTCGGATTCCTCACTACCCACACCGACGATGGCCGTCTGCTGCTCGAAGCGAGAAGACTCGACACGGGACAGTTGTTGTGGCAGAAGCAGGTGGGCCAGGGAGTCGCCCCCCGCCAGGCGGCCCCGCGCACGACGCAGAAGTTCCACCGACTGCACAACCTGGCCAGCCCGTCACCGGTGACCGATGGTTCGACCGTGGTCGCACATTTCGGCAACGGCGACCTGGCGGCTTACACGCTGGACGGCCGGCAGTTGTGGAAACGAAACCTGCAAGAAGACTACGGCGAATACACGATTTGGTGGGGACATGCCAACAGTCCGGTGATCTATCGAGACCTGGTCATTTCCGTCTGCATGCAGGATTCGCTCGAGAGACTCCGACCGATACCGGCCAAGAGCTATCTCGTGGCGCACGACCTCAAGACGGGCGAGGTTCGCTGGTTTACCAGCCGCGTCACCGAGGCTACGGCCGAGGAGTGCGACTCGTACACCACCCCGCTGATCGTCCAACGGGACGACCATGACGAACTGCTCGTGATGGGCGGAAACCGACTCGATGCCTATGCCCCTTCCAACGGAAAGCTCCTGTGGTGGCTACCCGGTTTGAAGGGCGGGCGCACGATCACCGGCCCCACCGTCGGCGAGAATATGATCTTCACCACGATCGGTATGCGGGGATTCTTGCTGGGGATCGACTATCCGCAAACCCCGGGCAAGCAATCGCGTTCGCTGATCCGCTGGGAAGCCCGGCATGGTACGCCCGATTCCTGCTCGCCCGTCCTTTGGAAGGACTGGTTGTTCGTTATCAGCGATCAGGGAGTGGCTCGTTGCTACGACGTGAAGCGCGGCCGAGTCGAATGGTCGAAACGGCTCAAGGGAAACTACAAGGCTTCACCCGTGTTCGCCGACGGTCACATTTTTTTCTTGAATACCGAAGGACTCTGCACGGTGGTCACCGCCGGTCCGGTGTTCTCCAAAGTGGCCGAAAACTCGCTGCCGGACACGACGCTCGCCTCACCGGCGATCAGCAACCGGCGGATCTACATTCGCGGCCATCGTTATCTCTGGTCGATCGGGCGCAAATGATCGGCGGATCCCGCCAGTTGTTGAGCCTGGTTGATGATGTCGGTCTCGACTGTTTCGCTCCAAGGGCTGAAGAAGCCGTAGTAGACCATCGCGCCGCCTCCTTCATACCCCCCTTCGGAAAGCACCCGCCGGGAAGGAATATAGGCCATCACGTCGTGGCTGTAGCCTGCCACCCAGGTGCGCACGCCGTTGCGTTCATCCTTCAGCCGCAGTGCATAATCGACCACCACTTCTCCACCCAACGAGAACCACTCCACCTGTTCGCCCAACTTCCAGTACCCAATGGGATAGGGATAGGTGGAAGGCACTTGTTGTCCTTGATCGAGCCTGGCCAACCACATTTTGGCGCGAGCCGCCACATAGCGGTTCTTCGACTCCTTTTCCCCTTCGATCTCTTTGCGGGTGGGCACGCGACTGAACGCGAGCGGAAACGTAACGAAACGAGTCGTCAGATTGCCCGAAATCGGTTGCATCTTCTTTGACAGCAATACTTCATCCACGGCATCGGCCAACTCGGTTCCATAGCGTTGGGCCAAGGCGCAGGTGCGGCGAGGAAGCGGGTTCTGATCTCCCCCGCATCCGGCCCAGAACAGGGCGACGCACTCGGGGTAGCGCTGCTCGAGGGTCAGTTGCGCGTGTCCCGGATAGTCGCCCGACCAGTAGTACCATGCCAATGTCGTGGCGTGGCACGCATAGCCGAACAGGACTGCCTTGAGTCGTCCGCTGCCGTCCTTGACCGCCAACACGGGAACGTCGTGGTCGAACGGCCCGACCAACTTGCCCGCTTTACGGCGAGCCGGGACTTCGGCGGCCGGATTGTTGCGGCGGTTGACGGCGAAAGTAGCTCGTCCGCTTCCCCACGAGAGACTCGCCGGCTGCACGGATTGCATCGCGTCTTCCACGGTACCGAGCACCTGATCGGTCAGATGCCGCACGTATTGCAACGCGCGCTGTTGTTGCTCGGGCGACAGAAGTTCGAAGTGCAGCGGCTTGAGATTGGCCACGATCACCGGTCCGCTGTGAGTGTGCGACGTGCAGAGGACGATCTGTTCTCGAGTCAACTTCCACCGCTTGTGGATTTCCTCACACCAGCGAGAGGCCAGCGTGGCATCGATGCCGACCAGGTCGAGAGTGATCACCAGCCCGCGGTGACCGCGCGGATCCTCCAGCAGCAGCGCCTTGCAGAACAGATCGGTCGAACGGCCTTCGGCAGGATGATTGCGGCTCGCATAACCGGCCATCCACATCGGCTGTTGCGGCGTGATCACTCGCCGCGCCGCTCCCGCCTTCCAGCTCCCGGCGGCCGCTTGCCCCGCTCTCGCTGCGACCGGCGCGACCCACAGTGTCCATACCAGGCAATAGATGGCGGCACGCTTGTTCACGGCGAATTCTCCTTGATCGATGGGTAGTCGAATATCCAATGGAGCAGTGATCGCGGCTCCCACTCGGTTTCCCGCATGGTCCGGCCAACACCATTCACTCTTGTGACAACAGAAACGCCATCAAGTCGGACATCTGTTCGACGGTGATCTCCTTTTCCAGGCCCTCCGGCATCAGCGACTGGCCCGTGCTCTTGAGCGCCTCGATGTCGATGCGGAGTACCGTGTCGGTGGCGTTGTCGGCTCGCTTGAGCACCAGGCTGTTGGCCGATTCCGATGCGATCACGCCACTGAGGACTCGCCCGTCCTGCAGACGCACCGTGTAGTTGAGAAACTCGGGATTGACCTCGCGATTCGGATCGAGCACGTTGGTGAGAATGGCTTCGGCACCTCGGTTGCGCATCGCCGCCAGGTTGGGGCCGATGGCATAGCCCACGCCTTCCAGTTGGTGGCAGGACGCGCAGACTCGTTTGAAAACTTCCCGGCCGCGAGCGACGTTGCCTCGGCGCGCGAGGGCCGGACGGTACCGCTTCACGACGGCTTGGCGATCCGGATTCATCGATCCTGCCATGAGCGGCTTCACCAGCTTGGTCAGTTCGGGGTCACCGAGTGACGCCAGTCTTTTCAACTGAGCCGCACTGACGTCGCCGCTGGGAATGCGGCGGTCGCGAATGGCGGCGATCCACACTCGAGCCCACTCGGCGCGCGATGCCAACAAGTCGCCGGCTCGCGTCCGCAACGAGGGACTCAACCCCGACCATTGCTCGATCACCACGCCGGCCACGTCTCGGTGCGAGAACCCGCCCAGCGTCGCCAGCGCGGCCGCTTGCAGTTGGGCGGGCTGATGGGGCATCAGCAATTCGGAGAAGACGTCTTTCAGGCTGTTGAAATCCCCGAGCGACAATTCGCGAACGGCGGCCGCTCGTTGGGCAGCCGGAAGCTCCTGGTTCTCCACGATCTTGAGTGCTCGCTGCAAGATGGCTCGAGTCGCGTCGGCAGCCGAGCCGCCTTGGATGGCCGCCAAGCGCCGGGCCAGGGGCGAGCCTTTGCGAGGTGCCAGGCCTCGCATGACCGCTTCCGCTACAGCCCGAGGCGTCTTCGGTTCGGTCAGCAGCCGCAACACGGCGGCGACATCTTCGCTGCGCTGTTGTTTGCCGATCTGTCCCGCCAATGCCGTGATCCAGTGCGCGCCGTTCTTCGAGCCGACGAATGTCGGCTGCTGCACCAGTCGAGTCAGCACCAGGCCACTGCCCGTGCGCAACGAGCTGCGAACGGCCACTTCCATCCAGCGGTCGGCTCCATCGTGGAGGATCAGCTTCGTCAGGGCGGGGACCTTGAGCTGGTCCGTCAACTGACCCAGTGTGAAAGCCACCTGGTAACGTACACGAATGTCCGGGTCGCTCGCCAATTGCACGATCTTCGTTCGCAGCAGCGGTTCTCGTTCGAGAAGAATTTCGCTGACGCGCACCGCGTGCCGCCGAACGTGCGGATGCGTATCGGCCAATGCGGTTTCGACGATGTCGGCGGTCAGAGCGTCCAGCGTTCGCAGCAAATAGAGCGCTCGGATGCGAGCCTCCGGTCGATCCGACTCGCGCACCGTCTGCTGCAGCAAGGGAACGGCCGGCGGTTTGCGCTGCGTGGCCAACAGCCGAGCTGCCGTCGTGCGATGCCACTCGTTGTCGTGAGCCAACAAGCGAACCAATCGTGCCGTGTCGGCCTGATCGAGACGGGGCAAGGGACGACGCGGCGCGCCACTGCGGGTGACACGATAGATGCGGCCGCGGTCCCGACCGCTGGTCAGGTCGAGATGTTTCTTGATGATCGGCGGCAGGCTGGCTGGATGTTCGATCGTCTCGCGGTACATGTCGATGATATAGAGGCAGCCGTCGGGACCGTTGGCGAACTGCACCGGTCGAAACCAGATGTCCTTCGAGGCGATGAACTCGCTCTTGGTGTCGATGCGTCTGCCTACAAACGCGAGGTCCTCGGCATCCCGCTCGAGTCGCTTGCGGTGGACGATGTTGCTTCCCACGTCGCCGACGATTGCCAAATCGCGATCGCCATCTTCCCAGGCATCGCCGAGGAAGATGGTCAGCCCGGTCGCGCTCGTAAAGTAACCGGCCGCACGCCCACCCCCTTCGACCGGGCCGGGCACCAGTTTCTTGATTCGCAAACGAGTTCGCACGATCCGCCAGGGTTCGACGGGACTGGCCCGATAGACCTCGGCTTGAGGACCGTCGGCCGCGATCATGGCTCGCGGCGAAGGTGCCGCGTAATACGGGTTTCTCGCCACATACCGATCCTCGAACATTATCTGTTGCAGGTGATTGCTGTTGGAGCACACGAACTTGGTGCCCCAGCGGTCGAAACACATTCCGTGTTGGGCTCCGCCGCTTTCGGCTCGCAACTCAAGTGTCACCGGGTCGAAGGAAAAGTCACGACCTCGTAACGTCAGCGGCTTGCGGTCGGGGTGACTCGGACATGTCACCGTTGCACCACTGCTGCTGGTCGCCGATTCGACGCGGTTGTCGAGCGTCCAGCGGAACGAATTGAGGAGGCCTTGCACATTGCTGCGAGAAAACCCCGTGAAGAGATTGCGCCGCTCTTCCGCCTTGCCGTCCCCGTCGTTGTCGCGGAAAAACCAGATGTCGGGGGCCGCCCCCACCAGCACGCCGCCATCGTAGCAAAGGAGCGCCGTGGGCCAGGACAGGCCGTCGACCAGTACCGAGGCGTGTTCGTAGCGGCCGTCCCCGTCGCGGTCTTCCAACAACCGGATTCGGCCGATGTTCAACTCGGCATCTTCCGAATAGCCCCGCATCTCGACCACGTACATCCGCCCGCGCTCGTCGAAGTCGATGGCAACCGGATCGACCACTTGAGGCTCACTCGCCGCCAACTCGATCCGGTACGGTGGACGGACGACAAATGCCTCCAGCGCCGCTTGGGGAGAAAGAGGCGGAATGCGAGGCAGCTCCTTGGCGTAGTCCCGGTCGAGCGAGTCTTCCGGGGGAGCGTTTTGGGCGACCAGCCCGCCGGGCGACAGCAAAGAGGTCCAACAAATCGCGGCAGCGGCGACCATCCGCCAGGTGATGGGAAGCGTCAACGAGCGAGGCAGCGTGATGGGCATAAGCGTGATGGGCATATTCGTCTCTTGCAGGAGGGATTGGGGATGGGAACGTTGTGGGAGTGGTCATTGTGATTCGTGCGGCACTCGTTTTCCACCCGTGGGGCACCGATCCCGTAGCCCCGCTGATGGCACATTCTCGTTGTCGCGACTATGCTGTCGCCAACATGAACCGTGGAAATGGGTACCCAACCGGCACTCGCTCGGCAGGAGAACGATGATGCGTCTGGCCATCTGCAACGAGACCTTTGGAGACTGGTCGTTCGATCGGGCTTGCGAATATGCTCGATCGTGCGGTTACGAGGGAATCGAAATCGCTCCGTTTACCCTCGGGCCCGATGCCGGCTCGATCGACTCCCGGCTGCGGCAGGAAACTCGTTCGACCGCACAGGCCGCCGGCTTGGAAATCATCGGGCTGCACTGGCTGCTGGCCAAGACGAGCGGCTACTACCTCACCAGCCCCGACGAAGACGTTCGAAGGCGGACCGGCGACTACTTGGCCGATTTGGCCCGGCTCTGTCGAGATCTGGGAGGGCGCGTGCTGGTGTTGGGATCCCCTCAGCAGCGAAATCTGCTGCCAGGTATTACTCACGAAACGGCTGTTCAGTATGCGGCAGACGTCATCCGTCGCGCCGAGCCGGTGTTGGCCGATCTGGAAGTCGTGCTGGCCGTTGAGCCGCTCGGCCCCCAGGAGGGTGATTTCTTGCTGACGGCGGACGCGGCGCGGGAGTTGATCCGTCAAGTCGACTCGCCGTGGTGCCGATTACACTTGGACGTCAAGGCCATGTCGAGCGAGAGCAAGCCGATTCCCCAGATCATTCGGGAAAACGCCGATCTGCTCGAGCATTTCCACGCCAACGATGCCAACCGCCGTGGCCCCGGGATGGGGGAGATCGATTTCGTCCCCATTTTGCGGACACTGCAGGAAATCGGCTATGGCGGGTGGGTCTCGGTGGAAGTCTTCGACTATGAGCCGGGGATCGACAAGCTGGCTCGAGGCAGCATCGAATATCTTCGCGACTGTTTGGCGAAGATCGCATGAGCTACTACAATACTCGGACGGCCGGCAAGTGAGTCCGGTTGTCGGAGACAGCAACCGTTACGATTCTTCAGATGAGAGAGCCCAGCCATCATGGCCAAGAAGAAACCTCGCAAGAAACTCCCCAAGACAATCGCGGTCATCAACGCCGACAACTGCACCGGCTGCGAATCCTGCGTGGAGGTTTGCCCGGTCGACTGCATCTCACTGAATGAGCGGCAACTGGGAGTGCGAGGCGTGCAGGCCTGGTGCGAGATCGACTTTGAGCGGTGTGTGGGGTGCGAAGTCTGTGTGCACATCCCCAAGAAGAAGACCGATCCGTATGAACTGACGGTCTGTCCCTGGGATGCCATCGAGATGGTTCCGACGGAGCAACTGGCGGTGGTGGTGGCCCAGATCGGCGGCCCGCCCGACTACCTGGCCGAGAACTGGGATCGTCTGGTCGGCACGGCTCAGCACCTGGCGGAACTCAAGGCCGGCGGGTAAACCGCCCTGTGAAAGACCGTTGATGATTCCCTCCCTCTGTTTGGCGCTGTTTCGTGACCGCGTCGTGGTGTATTGGGCACTGCTGTTTTTAGAGCCTGTAACAAAACCCGCCGTGCCGTGATTCCGAACACGATGATGGGTGTAGTTGCCCTTTGGTCTGCGTCCCATGCAAATGCTAAAAGAAGAACAATCCCAATTACTGCAAGACTGACCACCAGAAACGCGGTCACTCTCCAAATCCCAGCACGGTCCCATGCAACACGGAAACTGAGCGTGGCGCATCGGCCGTTATGGATCATCGTTACCACGCCTCTGCGTCAGCCCAGTCGAAGCCGCAAATGGGTGGCGTGTCGCAAGCCCACAAACACCAGGCGCCGAGACCCCCTGAGCAGAATCGTCTTTTTTGGGGCGTTCGTGTCATCGGCCTCGGCCACCCACCGGCCGATCGTCGGGATCTTATTTTGAAAATAAATTCAAAAAATCGGCGGATGGTTATTGAATAACCGTTCAAAATTGTCGATACTGGGCACATGAACCGAGGGCGGCCGAGGAAATTCGACGAGCATCAAGCACTGCAGGCGGCAATGGAGGTCTTTTGGGAGAAGGGGTTCGACGGCGCTTCCTGCGAGGATCTGCTCTCGGCGATGAAGATCAACGCCGGGAGCATGTACGCTGCCTTTGGAGACAAGCAGGCACTCTACGAAAAAGCGCTCGATCTCTACTGCGACCGGGTTTTCACCGGCTTGGGCGATATCCTCCGGCAGCCCGGAAGTCCACTCGAAGCGGTCCGCTCCCTGATCCGAACCGTCGCCGACCACATGGCGTCGCCCGAGTCGAAGGGCTGTCTGATCGGAAATACGATCATCGAATTCGGGGCCGATCTTTCGCCGTTGGCTCAAATGGCCCGCGACCGGGTGCTGGAGTTGCAGGCGGCATTGGAAGAGAAACTGGCTGACGCCAAAACGCAGGGCGAGCTGCGCTCTACGTCCGATCCTCGCGAGTTGGCGTGTTTTCTCGTAAACACCATTCAAGGACTCAATGTGATGGCTCGCATGAAGGCCTCACCGGAGACGATCCGATCCATCGCCAGAACCACGCTGGCGGCATTGGCTTGAATTCAAACGGATCCGGACAGGCCGCCGGTTCCGCGGAGCGGCCTGCCAATATGGAACGCCCAACCGCGGAGTGCCTTTCCCCTGGCAGCCCGACGGCCACAGGGAAACATGGGAGGAGCCGACGCATGAAGACGGTCGACTACATCAAGATGAGTTTGGAAACCAGCGGGACGATGATCACGGGGCTGCTCGACGATATGCGCGACGCCCCGCTGACTCAGCCCACTTCCAACGGCGGCAATCATCCTCTGTGGATTCTCGGGCACCTGACCTTTTCGGAATCCAACATTATCCACACCTTTGTACTGGGTGAGCAGAATCCGTTGGAGTCTTGGGCGGAACTGTTTGCCGGTGGCGGCACCGAGCCGGTGCCGGATGCTTCCATCTATCCGGACTGGGATGAAATTCGCTCCAAGTGGGACGAGGTGATGGAGAACACCTTGCGCGTGCTGGAGTCTCTTTCGGATGACGATCTGGACAAGCCGAGCAAAAACTGTCCGCCCGAGCGCGAGGCGTTCTTTGGCACCGTGGGGCAGTGTTTCGCCATACTCACGCTGCATCGGGTGATGCATTTCGGCCAAGTCGCCGACGCTCGCCGCGTGGCCGGACGAAAACCGCTGTTCGTCTAAGAGGCTGTCACAAAACTCCGGGCCGCAAGTAACATAGCCGAGGCTTAGGAAGCGGCGTGGCGAGTTTTGTTACAGGCTCGAAGTCCCGACGTGGGTCTTGTGCGTAAAGCGAATGGCCGCGGGGGACCTATTCCACAGCCTTCACGGCTCTGCCGGCCCGGCGCCTCTGCATGAGAGCAATCGAACCTGCGAAAGGTTCGGTGTGTTACGGGCCGCACGCGGAGGCGCAGAGAACGCAGAGGGGAGAGGTGTGTCGGTCCAACGGCCTCCCTGGCCACTTTCGGCGACTCGATGGTTGCGCAAGACACGCCATGAGCGTGTTGCTTACGGCGTCGAGTGATGGGACAATTTCTCGATCTCCTGCGGGCGGAGTGGACGATCGAACACGGCGATCTCATCCAGCCGGCCTTCCCAGTTGGCCTGGTTGTCGCATCGGCCGCCGAAAAAGAAGGTGGCCGGAAGTCCTTTCGTGGACGCGTCGACGCGGCACTCGATCTCCGGCCGGCCATTGAGATAGACGCGGATTTGCTCGCCGTCCCGAACGTACGCCAGATGCTGCCACGCCCAACGGGGAATCTCGGTGCGGCCGGCGACGATCTGTTCGGCTCGATTTCCTCGAAGGAAAATCAATCGGCCGGCATGCGTGCCTTTTCCGCCGATCCCCACGTGCTCGGTGCCGGACGCCAGTCCGTGATTCCAGCCTCGCGACAAGATCCAGCCAGTGACCGGCCGACCGTCGACCGGCATCCCGTTCCAAAGCCACAAAGATACCGTGTAGCGGTCGGCCAATTCCGCCAGGTTCGCTTGCATCCGACCGCCGGCGAACATGGCAGCTCGATTCACCTTTCCTTTACCGTGGAAGGACGGGCTGTGGGGGCCTTGCAAATAGAACACCACGCCGCTTTCGTAGATGCCGTGATGCCCGTGGCCACTGGCATCGACGGCTTGAGGCCGTTCGAACTCTTCCATTCGCCACCAGGCGATTGGTTTCAGCTCGGCGATCGTCTTGGCGGCCGGGCCTTTACCAGGCTTGGGAATCCGCCGCGATCGACCCGCCACTTGTTCCAGCAGCTCGATGCAGGCTTGAGCGATTCGCGGTTCGGCGGTCACTTCCAGGCCTGCCGATCGAGCAGCCCACGTGTTGTAGCCGCCCAACTCATGCTGTTCCGGTGGCGGAATGTAGCCGTCCCCACCGTTGGCCAGTTCGATCACCATTGTTTGGGGAAACGGGCTGTGCGCTTTGATCTTCAGACCGGTCAGTGCGTACGTCTCGGTCGGTGTCGTCGCAATGGCGATTTCGCCCACTCGCAGCGCCTGCACCACGACTTCCGTTTCCTGCCATTCATCCAAGAGAACCTGTTCCCGCGCGTAGACCTCTTCGGTGGTCTTGGGCGGACGATCCCCCATCGTTTCGACAATGCGTTTCGCCCACTCGAGCCGCTGTCGATCGGGAACGCGGTACTTCATCTTGAGTCGTTTTTCGGCCATCCGAATTTCACCATCGCCGCGGTACTCGATCTGCTCGTACGCCTGGTAGGCTCGGTCCACCAGAGCCGACGTGTACGCGTCGATGGCGGGATAGGGATCCCATTGGGGAGCCCGCTTGGTGTAATCGCGGCGCCAGATGTCGCCGCTGCACCCATGAGACAACAGGGCCACGAAGTCGGAATCCGGGGCAATGCGTTGTTTGAGCTGATCGCAGAACCTACCGAAATAGTCGGCACTGATGTCACGGTCACCGAAATAGTGCATGGAGAAATTCCCCAGCACAGCGATCGGCCGGCCTTCGAGCGTTTGCAGAGAGATCAGCGTCAAGTCCGGATCTTCGGGGCCCGACGGTCCGGTGACATCGTCCCAGTTCCGCGCCGAGTGCATGGTGGCTCGGACCGTGGGATTGCCGAACGGATCGTTGGCGATCCGGTCGGGCCGGCGGATCCAACGGCGCAAAGCCGTGAACTCATTGGCATCGATCACGCCATAGCCGATTCGAGCCGGCTGGAGAGTTTTGGCCACCTGCTGGATGGCCGACACCAGTTTGGCTTTGAGAAACGGCACGTACTTCGGGTCGGCTTCGGTGCCCAGGCAAGCGAAACAGGAAGGCGCGGTGTGCGTGTGGGTGGCGGAGATGAGCATCCGATCGGTGGGAATCCCCGTCAACTGCGAAGCTCGCGACTTGACTTCGTCCAGCAAGTCCCGTGGCATCATGCAACTATCCACCACCACGATCACCACAGTGGTATCGCTTTCGGCAAGAGCCAGCGCTCGAGCGTGAACCGGCGTGTTGACTTTGCCCACGGTTCGGCTGAGCATTCCGCCGTTGACGAATACCGGCAGCTCGGTCGGAGTGATGTCGACCACCACGGCTCCGGCCCGCAGATCGGCCCGAGCTTCCGAGAGAGTTGCGCTCAAACTCGCGCCGACGACCAGGACGATCCAAACCATCCGCCAGGCCCGGACGGATAACATGCCGATTCGGCTCAGCACCCGAAGTGTCTTGGACATCGAACTGGCTCCCTTCATTCTGTTGTCACGGACATCGACCGACTCTGGCGCCCCCGCGTTCGGACGCCGGTGGCGAAAGCGGCAAAGCGCTGCCGCGGTGCACTTTCGCCGATCGTCGGTCGGCAGATCGAATCGAGAGGCGGGGATCCATGGCGGGTTCTGCAGTCGGAGCGGAAACCGGCGGACAAAACGATCCACCCAGTATAATCCAACCGTTCTTGCGAAGAACCCGCCTGGTCGGCCGGAAGCGGGGCTGCGCTGCTTGGGCCTGGCGATTGCGTCCCGGACAATCGGCTGGCGACTCGCCGACGGATCGGTCACAATAGAGAGAGCCAGAGCGTGGCATGCGCGCCACCACCGGGTGGTGGCTGGCTTGAGAGTCACTCCGGCAGCATCCCACTCGCCGACCGTCCCTCCTTTCCGCCCGTGTTCCCGCTCATGACGAAGCACCGTTTTTCCCGCCTTGTCGGCTTTCGCCCGGTCGCACTCCTTTTGTTGTCAGGCTCGCTGGCTGGTGCCGGCGATGCCGATTCGCCCGTGATCTCGTTTCGCCGAGACGTCTTGCCGCTGCTGTCGGAACGATGTTTCGCCTGCCACGGTCCCGATGACGATTCCAGGGAAGCCGATCTGCGACTCGATCGCCGAGCCGACGCGACCGCTCCTCGCGATGGGACGGCGGCCATCGTGCCGGGCAAACCGGACCAGAGCGAATTGCTGCACCGCCTCGCGGCTTCCGATCCCGACGTGGTCATGCCGCCGCCCGACTCGGGCAAGAAGCCGCTGACTCCGAAGCAAGTGACACTCATTCGGCAGTGGATCGAGCAAGGTGCACCGTGGTCGCGCCACTGGGCCTACGAACCGCCTCGTCGACCACCGCTTCCGACCACTGGCTTTCGCGATCGTGTGCAAACGCCGATTGACGCGTTTGTGCTGGCGCGTTTGGAAGCGGAGGGACTGGCGCCGGCTTCGCGAGCCGATCGTGCCACGTTGATCCGCCGGCTTTATCTCGATTTGATCGGTTTGCCTCCCAGTGTAGAAGAGGTCGATGCTTTTCTGTCCGACACAAGTTCCGATGCGTATGCTCGAGTAGTCGATCGATTGCTTGATTCTCCCCACTACGGCGAACGCTGGGGACGGATTTGGCTCGATGCGGCCCGCTACGCCGATTCCGACGGGTTCGAAAAGGACAAACCGCGGGAAGTGTGGTTCTATCGCGATTGGGTCATTCGCTCACTCAATCGGGATATGCCTTACGACCGGTTCATCATTGAACAGATTGCCGGCGACTTGCTCCCCAATGCGACTCAAGATCAGATCGTGGCGACCGGCTTTCTTCGCAATTCGATGTTGAACGAGGAGGGCGGCATCGACCCCGAGGAATTCCGCATGCAGGCGATGTTCGATCGGATGGATGCCATCGGCAAGTCGGTGTTGGGACTCACGCTGCAATGTGGGCAGTGCCATCACCACAAGTATGAGCCGTTTTCGCAGAAGGACTACTATCGCCTGTTCGCTTTTCTCAATAACAGCCACGAAGCCCAGCCCGTCGTTTACACGCGCGAGCAACAATCAGAGCGGCGCCGCATTCTCAATGAGATCGCGCGGATCGAACGGGAGTTGCAAAATCGCACGCCCAACTGGCGGCAGCGGATGGCCGAGTGGGAGTCGGCTCTCGGAAGGCAAACCGTCCCTTGGACCGTTTTGGAGATCTCCAATGCCGGCGACAACAACCAGCGCTACTACCGGCAGGAAGACGGTTCCCTGCTGGCCCAAGGTTACGCCCCGACTCGGTTCGACGCCACGTTCACGGCTACAACGAACGAGTCCGAGATCCGCAGCTTTCGGCTCGAGTTGTTCACCGATCCCAATCTGCCGGCCGGCGGCCCCGGGCGAGCTGTCGACGGGCAGATCGCACTGAGCGAATTCGAGGTCACGGCGACCAGCGTGACCGATCCGAGCCGCAAGAAGGTTGTCAAGTTCGTGCGAGCGACCGCCGACTATTCCAATCCTCCCAAGCAGCTCAAGGCCCCTTACACCGATGCCAAGGGAAAGAGTTCGGGCGTGATCGGACCGGTCGAATATGCGATCGACGGAAAGAACGACACCGGCTGGGGCATCGATGCGGGACCGGGCCGCCGCAACCAGGCGCGTCAGGCCGTGTTCGTTGCCGAAGAGAACGCCGCCTTTCCGGGAGGCACGCGTTTGACGATCGTCCTGTCGCAGCGTCAGGGCGGTTGGAACAGCGACGACAACCAGAACCTGAATCTGGGCCGTTTCCGTATTTCCGTGGCGCCGGTCGAAGCCGACGCGGATCCGATACCGCGAGCGATCCGGTCCATTCTGAGGATTCCGCCACACGAGCGCAGCGACGAACAGATCGCGAAAGTGTTTTCGTATTGGAGAACCACGGTAAAGGAATGGGAAGAGGCCAACCGGCGGATCGAGCGGCTATGGAGTCGGCATCCCGAAGGGACGACTCAATTCACGCTGCAAGAGCGCACAACTCCACGCCAGACCTTCGTGTTGGAGCGAGGTGATTTCCTCAAGCCGCTTGATCCGGTGACCCCCGGGACTCCCGATTTTCTGCACGCATTCGACGCCGACGGTCCGCCGACGCGACTCGATTTCGCGCGCTGGCTGGTTGCCCGCGACTCGCCGACGACGGCTCGATCGATCGTCAATCGCATTTGGCAGGCCTATTTCGGGCGAGGGCTGGTGGAGACTCCCGAGGATCTGGGAACGACGGGCAGTCCACCCTCGCATCCCCGGCTGCTCGATTGGTTGGCGGTGGAACTGATGGATCATGGTTGGCGCTGGAAACCCATTCATCGGCTGATTGTGATGTCGTCGGTTTATCAGCAGAGTTCGCACGTTTCGCCCGCGGCATTTCAACGCGATCCCGACAACCGATGGTTGGCACGCGGGCCCCGTTTTCGTGTCGATGCGGAAATCGTGCACGACATCCTGCTGGCCGCCTCGGGGCTGCTCAATCGCAAAGTCGGCGGTCGCAGCGTTTATCCGCCGGCTCCCGAGTTTCTCTTTCAGCGCCCGGCGAGTTACGGGCCCAAAACATGGGCTTATGATCGGGACGGCGAGCAGTATCGTCGAGCCATCTACACGTTCCGCTTCCGCAGCGTGCCCCACCCGCCGCTGCAGGCGTTCGACGCTCCCAGCGGCGAGTATTCGACGGTGAAGCGACCTCGAACCAACACGCCGCTTCAGGCCTTGGTTACCTTGAATGAACCGCTCTTTTTCGAATGCGCCCAGGCGCTGGCTCGCCAGTCGCTAGTGCGTCCATCGAAGGGAGACCGGGAGCGGTTGACGTATGCTTTTCGATGCTGTGTGGCTCGCCGGCCGACGGAAGACGAACTGCGCGTGTTGCAGGAATTGCTGCAGACTCAGCGCCGGCGAATCCAAGGAAAGCAGCTCGATCCACAAGCCATCCTGATGGACGCCTATGGCAGACCTGCCGAGCGAGTCGCCGGAGTCGATGACGGAGAACTGGCGGCATGGACGCTGGTGTGCCGGGTTCTGCTCAATCTCGATGAGACGATTACCAAGGAATAGTTGTTCGAGCGTGTAACAAAACCCGCCGCATCGCCTCCGAGCCTCGGGCATGTTGCTTGTGGCCTGGAGTTTCGTTACAGCCTCCTAAGCAATAGTGAGCAAGTACCATGAGGCGTCGAGTCCATCTCGAGAAAGCATCGAAGACCTTTCAAGACGTATCACGACGCTGGTTCCTGCAGCAGTGCGGCATCGGGCTGGGAGCCATCGCCTTGCACGATCTGCTGCCCGATAGCACGAACGCGGCCGAGCCCTTGGCGCCGAAACGGCCTCACTTCGAGCCTCGGGCCAAGCGAGTCATTTTTCTGTTCATGGGGGGAGGGCCCAGTCATCTGGAGTTATTCGATTACAAGCCGGCTTTGGCCAAGTTCGACGGCCAGTTGCCTCCCGCGGAGTTGATTCGCGGTTATCGGGCCGCCTTCATCAATCCCAACTCGAAGTTGCTGGGGCCCAAGTTCAAGTTCCACAGGTACGGCCAGTGCGGGGCGGAACTATCGGAATTGCTGCCCAACATGGGGAAGGTGGTCGACGAGATCGCCATCGTCAAGTCGATGGTGACCGACGCCTTCAATCACGCGCCGGCTCAGATTTTCATGAGCACGGGGACGCAGCAGTTCGGAAAGCCGAGTCTAGGAGCGTGGGTGACGTACGGGCTGGGGAGTGAAGCGGACGACTTGCCGGCGTTCGTGGTGTTCAGCTCGGGAAAGAAGGGGCCCAGCGGAGGAAACTCCAACTGGGGAAGCGGTTTCCTGCCGACCGTTTATCAAGGGGTGACGTTCCGCAGCACCGGAGACCCCGTGCTCTATCTGTCGAATCCCTCGGGCGTCGACGCGAAGGTTCAACAGGAGTCGCTCGCAGCCATCAACCGCCTCAATCGCTTGCACCGAGACGCAGTAGGAGATCCCGAGATCGACACGCGGATCCGTTCGTTCGAAATGGCGTTCCGCATGCAGACCAGCGCTCCCGAGTTGATGGATATCGCACAAGAGCCTCAACATGTCCTCGACCTCTACGGCGCCGAACCTGGAAAGCCATCCTTCGCCACGAACTGTTTGCTGGCACGCCGGTTGATCGAACGCGGTGTGAGATTTGTGGAGTTGTTTCACGAGTCATGGGACCAGCATGGCGGGCTGGTACGCGATCTGAAGCGAAATTGCCTCGACACGGAAAAGGCTTGTGCCGCTTTGATTCAGGACCTCAAGCAGCGGGGAATGCTCGAGGATACCCTCGTCATCTGGGGTGGCGAGTTCGGCCGGACGCCGATGGTTCAGGGAAGTACGGATGGACGCGATCACCACCCCAACTGTTTCACCATGTGGCTGGCCGGCGGTGGGATTCGAGGCGGAGTGACGTTGGGCGAGAGCGACGATTTCGGCTTCAACGTGGTGCGGGACCGAGTCCACGTTCACGACTTGCATCACACCATCTTGCATCTGCTCGGCTTTGACGCTCGCCGTTTCAGCTTTCCCTTCCAAGGACTCGACCAGCGGCTGATCGGCGTGGAACCGACTCGGGTGGTCGAGGAGATCCTGGCGTAGAGCCGGTCTAACTTCCGAACCCGAGGAAGGGAACGGGCACCAGGAAGGCGTGTTGTTCAAGCAGACTCCAACCGCCGTACCAGGACGTGTATCGCGTGAAGAAGGAGATCAGGGAATAGATTCCGGCCGCCGTCAGCGCCGTGGCGATCAGCGGGAGCAGGAAACCGAAGTGGAACCATCCGAAGGAACGGTCGGCCTTCTTGCGAGCTCGCGCGACGGCCCATCCTTGCAACACGCGCGACGGGAGTGCGAACAGCACGAACAGCAAGCTGGGGAGATAGGTGACTTCGCGGGGCAGAAGTTCGATCTTGAGCAGATAAAGTGGAAGGGCGAATGCCAGTGTGGCCACGAGAGCGATCAGACCGGCGGCTGGAGCCCGGTACCAGTCGCGCCAAACCGCCTTGACGTCGAACAGTCGCCGCCACTTCCCGTCCGCCGCGTATTCGACCTGAACCATCGGCAGGTGGAAGACGGCAATCGCGAATGTGATCCCGCTGATCAGTCCCCACAACACTTGGGCATCGCCATTGGGATCGGTGGCCGCCACGCCGAACAGAACGGGAACGAACAACCAGGCGATCGTGCCGAAGAACCCGACGAAGCCCAACTTGAAGTAATACGTCAGTCGCAGCGAGGTGACGAAATCCCACAGCGCATCGGCAGCCCGGTCGATCTTGCCCGGTTGTCGAAGCCAACGCCAAAAGCGAACGGGAGCCGGCCAGAAGAAATGACGCAGCCGTCCACCCCGGTACCAGGCCCAAAGGATGTGAGTCACGGCCAGCACGACCGCCACCGTCAAGGCGATGGACCAGCCGGCCGTCGTGTCGGAATTCGCATCGACCAGATGGGCCGAATACCAAAAGCTCGAAATCACCGTCACCGGCAACATCACCAGCCAGGTTCCCAGAGCCATGGTTCCGACTCGAGCCGCTTTGCGGACGCCGACGAACGCCGAGGAGAGTTTGCCGGTTCGCGCGATGCGGCCGGCCACTTCCAGGAGGTAACCCAGGCTGAGGAGCTGAAGGATG